>JBBRFQ010000057.1:0-19373 GCA_038224035.1 Gemmatimonadales bacterium | reverse complement strand
TACGTGCGCGAGGTCTTCGGTCAGGACCCAGCATCGCTCGCGCATCTTGTCGCAGCGGCACCGCACGCGGTCCTCATCGAGGATCTTGATCACGTCGCCACCCGTCTTCGTCACGAAGACGACGTGACGCGTTTGCGCCCGCTGCTCGTGGAAGGCCTCACGCACTACATGGGCGTGGTGGAGGCGATGCTGGCGCGCACCGGTTACGTGGGCGCGCATGAGGCGCTGGCCGCTCGCGGCTGGCTGCCCGGACTGCAGGAGGGCTTTCGGCTCATCCGACGCGACGAGGGGCGGCATGTTGCCTTCGGTATCCGCATGATCCGCGATTTGTGCGCGGAGACGCCGGCGCACGCGGAGATTGTGATGGATACGTTTAACCGACATCTCCCCAACGTGCTCGCGACGGTACAAACCTTCAACTTCCCGCATCCGATTGTAGATCTCGAGAAGTTGCAGCACTTCGCGATTGGCGCATATCAGCAGTTTGTCGCAGCGGCGGGATTGTCCGATGATGCCGACGCCTTGACGGCACTCGAAGCGGAGCTGGCTGCACACGAGTAGCGCTCAGCGACGCGACGCGGCCCTCAGCTGCTGCGCCGCGAGTGCGTGCGCCGCATTCGCCACTCGATCAAGCGCATGTGTCCCGTCACTGCACCACGGCAGCCCCATCACGCTGCGCATCGCGCCCTCATGACGGAACTCCACGCGCATCGATTCGCGCAAGGAGCCCACCGTTGAGCAGTTCCGCCCATCCAGCCGTACCATTGCCGGTAGACTCACCAGATCAAGCGAATCCACGAGCGCACGCAGCGTGCGCAACTCCGGCGCCGTGACACGACCGGTATCGGGTGGCGCACCGCCACCGATCGTCTGCACCCAGCGACGCACGCGTCCGTCGCTCGCAAACTCCAGTCGGGTTTGCTCGCAGTTGGGCCGGCAGACTACGCGCTGCACGGCGAGGGCGAGATCGCTGCGCGTGATATCGGACTGAAGCGGCGTAAACTCACGTGCTGCATCGGTACCAGCCGCATCACTGGTGGCCGAGAAACCGAGCGCGGCACCGCGTCTGGCAAGCATCGGCGCAGCGGCGATTGCAGCGCCCGGCGGACGCTGCGCCGAGTCCGTGGCCACCGCACTCAGTCCGGGACGTAGCGCCGGGTCGGCCGCAACGCGTTCGGCTGTCCGACTGACCGGAGACGGCAGCAGATCGGGCGACGGCACAACACGTGCCGACTCCGCCGGCGACGTTTTGGCGGCGCCGGCGCTCCCCGACTGCATGGCCGACCGCAGCGCCTCGCGATCGCCCGTCGTCGCAGGTGCCATCTCTGCCGCCGCCGGGACCGACACTGCGTCGGACTCGGCCGCCATCGGTGCTATTGCACTCGGCGATACCGGCTCGCGCCGCGCGATGAGCACGCTCGTCACGCCGACCATGAGCATTGCAGCAATGCTTCCCCATCGAGCCCAACGACGTGCTCGCGTTGTTGCGCGACTGCCACGCGCCTGCGAGCCGAGTACGGAGTGCGAGATATCAGTGACATCACTGCGCAGCGCCGACGATACGCTGTCGGAGGCCGGCAACACACCAGCCGGTACACGGTCCAGCGACATGAGGATGCGGGAGGAGGCGGCCACGAGCCCGCGCGCTTCCGCGACGCGCGCCGCAAACACCGGCGACGACTGCACGAGCGCGTCGAACCGTGCACTCGTCACCGCATCGAGTTCGCCGTCGAGCCACTCGTGGATCATGCCGTCGTCGGGCGCAGTACCCGCGGCTTCGCCGCACGCCCCGACTTCACCACCGACGTTGTTCAGATCATCCTGCGACATGGTCCCGCCCCTCCGCGCTCCGCTGCAGCGCTTCATAGTGCTCCGCAAGACGACGACGCGCCCGCGACAGAGTCGTGCCTACCGAACTGCGCGTGATGTCGAGTGCGGCGGCGATTTCGTCATAGTCCAATCCTTCTTCACGCATCAGCAGCGCGAGTCGGTCGCGTTCGGCGAGTGCATCCACCGCTTTGCGGGCGAACGCACGCTCCTCATCGCGCTCCATCGTCGTGATGTCCGGCTCCACCACGCGGTCGCGTTCTTCGGCCGCGAGCAAGGCCAGTCGCCCGCGCTGACGCTGTGCACGACGCGCGTCGTCACGCACGAGATTGGTCGCCACGGCGAATAACCACGAACGTTCGCTCGTGATCGACTCCTGGCGGAGCGCGCGCAGAAACGTTTCCTGCGCGATCTCCTCGGCCCAGTCGCGATCACCCAACCGTCGCGTCAGATAGCGCACGAGTGGCTGATGATAGAGGCGAAACAGTCGATCGACGTCTTCCATGAACCAATGTTACCCGTCGGCCGCGTGAATGCTGCACCAGCGCGTCGCTACCATCTCGACACGAGTCGATCGATGGTTGCACGGTCGAGTTGCTCCACTCCACGCGGCGAGACTTCAATCACTGCGCCTGCGCCTCGCACTTTGATGCGGTCGCCGAGGGCCAGCGGCTCACGCAACGCCGGTATCGCCTGGGCAAGCGCGGTCCACGCGGGGCTGAAGGCGCGCACGTGCACGGTGACCTCCGCGCGCCACGCAGAATCCGTGATCAGTCGGCGGTCTGTCCACGTCGAGTCGATCAGATCGAACAGACGCCCGGCGACCACGCGGCTGCGACGTCCCGCTTCGCCAGACGCGTCTCGCTCAGAGAGCATGGCATCGGCGGCCGACAAACTCAACACCGCGCGCTGTTCCGACGCGCGCCGAGCGGACTCGAACGCGACGGCGGCCGGTGGCGGTGCGCTCTTCGCGCTTGCATCCGCGGCGATCATGGACGGGTTGCCTGCGCGTGGGACGGTATGACGGACTGCGCCCGTCACGTTCCCGCCTGGCGAGCTGCCTTGAGCGACCCGTGACGGCTCGAGCACGAGATACGACGTCAGCGGCGTGGGCACACCAAAGCGTTCGCCGAGGAAACGCAGCTCGTCGTCGATCTCTGCGTTCGGCCCACGTCGACGGCGCTCTGCATCCAGCGCGGCGACCCGTTGCACGGCCCACAGGCGCGGCACAAATCCGTTCATGGTGTCGCGCGATGTGAACGCGTACCCCGCCCGCACCACGCGTAGCTCGCTGCCACTCGCACCCGTGACGCGCAGCTGTCCCGTGGCCGAGCCGGCGTATCGCGCCAGAAAGACCAGCTCCTGACCGGCCATGAGATCCACACCGTTCGGCGCGTACAGCTGACGCAGCGTTCCGCCGTCAACCGTCACTTTCACATTCGAAAGCAGTGGCGCGGCCAAACGCTGCGCGACGAGTGACACGGCGCGCTCCACCGATTCTTCGGGCCGCACGAACTGCGCGGCGCCGCGCCCGCCAAGCGCGAGCTGCTCGACGAGTGACGCATCGACGTCGGCGCCAACCCCGAACGTGAACACGCGTGCCTCACCACGCCACGCCGGCGTACTGTCGAGAATTTCCATCGCGCGCATACCCGTGGTGGGCTGTCCGTCGGTCACAAGCAACACGAGTGGTAATCGGCTCGAATGGCCGCGCCAATCAGTCGCCGCGAGGGCGGAACGCAGCGCATCGCCGATGTTCGTGCCACCACGCGCGTCGAGCGCGTCGAGCCATTTGCGGCCCTCGCGCAGCGCCGAGGGTGTGACGGGCGCCAACTCCGGTGTGTTGGCTTCGACATCATCGGCAAACGCAATGAGTCGGAAACGATCACCGGTACGCAGCGTTTGCAGCAGCGCGTGGCCCGCCGCAATGGCCTGCTCGAGCTTCGCTCCCTTCATGCTGCCGGAGACATCGAGTACCAGAGAGATGTCGCGCGGCATCGCGGGCGGCGTTTCGCGGGGTGGTGACACAATGATGAGTGCGTGCTGCTCGCTACCGCTGCGGCGATGCGTGAGCACCGTGACACCGGGTGTGCGACTCTGCGCGCGAATGGGGAGATAGGCGAGCACGTCGCCGGTGCGCCCCGTGAGCGAGACTTCGCGGACGCTGTTGGCGTTCATCATGCGACGCGTCTGCACCTGGTGTGTCGGAGACCACGGCGCACCAAGACTGTCGCCGCTCCAACGAATGCGAAAGACACCGGTAGCTTTTTCGTCCTGCGGATCATCAACACCCACCAGTCGGCCGTTCACACGCAGCGCGTCGCCGTCGCGCGGCAACACGTGACGGTGTTTGACAACCACCGTGCGACGCTCACCGGCACCAAACGGAAAGATGCGCGTGCGCAGCAGGCCGAGTCCGGCCCACTCCACGAGTGCCGGATCACGCAATTCGCGGACGATGCGCTCGTACGTCTCCCGGGCGCGGTTCGCATCGAGTACTTCGCCAGCTACCAGTTGGCCGTCGATCTCCAGGCGCAGCTCCTCAAACGCCGCGCCATTGGGCAGCGGGAAGAGGAAGTCGGCTTCCCCGATCGTGCGTCCGCGGTTCTCGAACGTTTCGGTGATCGTGGTGCGGGCGACCCGCCCGGCGATTTCCACCAGTGTGCTTGTGGCCACACGCACCACGCTGGGTGGGCTGGGCGCGCACGACCGCACCACGGGCTCGGTGGGAAGCGGGCGAGGGCAGCTGGTCACGACGCGACCCTGCGCGCCAAGTGACGAGGTGAGGGCGGCGACGAGCAAGACGGCAAAATGACGGCGCATGGCGTTCTCCGGGCGAAGGCGGGCAACAGCGATTGCACTGGAGACGCCGCCACCGCGAGACATTGCACACCGCCCGCTGCACAGGCGCCGCAACGCACGACTCCGCGCCCGGATCACCCGCCGCTATCGACCCCGCGCCGGATCGAAGTTTCGCTCCACCACCGGCACCGGTACCGCGTCGGCGAGCGCTCGCTCGACCATGTCGAGAATCGGCTCACTTCCCTTGCGGGCGGCCCATCCCAGCCGGAATGGCGCCGGTGCACTGCGCAGCGCCGCCAGCTGCAGACGGCGTCCCACAATTTCCGCCGCCCGATCATCGGCGCCCGGCAGAACGACGACCAGTTGATCGTGAGCCGAGCGCACCACCACCTCGTACGCGCGTATATGGCGCAGCAAGAAACGCGTCATGCGTTCCAGCTGGGACGTGTTGCTGGCGAGACCATCTGCCTGCGACTGACCGTCGTGGTGAATGTGCACGACACAGATGCCCAGCGGCGCCGAGCGGTCATTCGGCTGCGGATCAAGCAGCTCGAGATAGTCGGCAGTGTACGCGCCGGTCGCGGCATCCCGGGTGTGGGCGTCGGCGCGCTCCCGGGGGTCCCGGGCGGCCACCACGGACACGTCGATCACGACGCCATGGTAGGTGACGACTCCGGCATCGACGCGCGCGTAGCAGGTGTCGAGCACGGTTCGCACCGAGCCGTCCGACCGTTCGATCTCGCGCGTGAACTCGCGCACCACGCCGTCACGCACAAGCGCGTTCATTTCGGAACGCCAGACGTCGCGCGATCGCATTCGGTCGCGGACGGCTCCCCTCGGCGTCTCCGTGAGGCTGCGGACCCCCAACAGGTCCAGGGCGACCGGATTCGCGTCGATCACGACCCCGTCCGAGTCCATGATGTAGACGCCCTCGCGCAGGTAGCGGGCGAGCTCGGGCAGCGAGACGCCGTCGGAGAATCGACGGGAGGAGACCTGGGAGGTGTCGGAATCGGTCATGGCAGCGCTCCATGGGCGCGAGGCGCCGGCGATGTGTCCAGGCGAATCTCGCACGCGTCGGCACGTGGCGCGAGGGCGTCTCAGGTCGAATCACAATATTTCCGCAGGCGAGGAAACCGTTTCGTTACGAACGACCGACTGGCGGGCGCCCCATGTGAGGCGTAGGCTCTTGCAGGGCCAGTCACCGAATCGGGGCGCGCGCCGGCGCCTCTGTCCCAAGGAGCAGCCATGCACTCACACTACCCGGATCGTGCCTGAGACCGTGACGCCTCCGAGCGCACTTGCGACGGACAGCGCGCCGTTCGCCGACGAAGGGCCGTCGGCGCCTGTTGATTCGCGGGCGCCCGGGTGGAAAACGCAGCGTGAGGCCGCGCTTCGGGCCGTTGTCGCGCGCCTGCTGGAGGGAGCACCGGAGCATCACGCGGCGATCCCGCGGGTGGCGCGCGAGGTCCGTCGACGGATCGATGGTTTGCCGGAGCACAAACGACGCGATTTATGGTTGGCCCTCGACTTACTGCGGAGCCGACTCGTGGGACTGGTGACGCTCGGTCGTCCTGTGGGATTTGCGCAGGCGTCGTCGGCCCAGCAAGACCGTTGGCTCACCTCCTGGTCGCGGTCGCCTGTGGCGCCGCTGCGCACCGCGTTTCAGGCCTTTCGCCGGTTGACGCTCGGCGCTCATTACGGTGCGCCGTCGGTTGCCGCCGCGATCGGGCACCTCGGACCGCTGCATCTCCGCGAGCCGTCAACCGCGTGGGAGGGGCCGCTGCCGAACGAGGCGAGCATTTCCGGGACTCTCGAAACGAGAGCCGACGGGGCCGTGGCCCGTGGAAACGTGTCCCTTCGGCGCACGCTCACGCCGACGGTGGCGCCGGCGGGCGTGGTCGTCGGGTCCTCGATCACCGCCGACCGGCACCGAACTGCCGACGTCGTGGTGATCGGATCCGGCGCCGGCGGCGCGGTGGCTGCGGCCAGGCTCGCCGAAGCCGGTCTCGAGGTCGTGGTGCTCGAAGAGGGTGGCTACTATACCGCTGCCGACTTCACGGAGACCGAAGTCCCGCTCGCCGAACAGCTCTACGCCGATGGGGCGCTGCGCGCGACCGACGATCTGGCCGTGCAGATGTTGCAGGGCCGGTCGGTGGGCGGCTCGACGACGATCAACTGGATGATCATGCTGCGCACGCCGGATTTCGTGTTCGACGAGTGGCAGCGGTTGTTCGGACTGACCGATTACAGTGCCGCGGCAATGGCATCGGTGTTCGCGCGCGTAGAGGAGGAGGTGCACGCGAAGCCGGTGCCCGACGACGCGCACTCGCCGAACAACCGGATCATTCTCGACGGCGCACGCGCACTCGGCTGGCACGCGAGCAGTGCGATCATCAATGCGAAGGGTTGTGTGCGCAGCGGCTTCTGCGGAATCGGCTGTCGGTACGATGCCAAGCAGGGCGCGTTGCTCACGTACATCCCGCGCGCGCTTGCGCATGGTGCCACACTGTACGCCGATGTGCGCGCGCATCGCATTGAGGTGCGTGAACGCGATCGCGGCACGGGTGCTGCTCCACTCAAGCGAGTGCACGCGGTGGTGATTGATCGCCGCAGCGGCGTCGCACGCCACGCACTCACGATTGATGCGCCCCTTGTCGTCATGGCCGGCGGCGCCGTGGGGACGCCCGTCCTGCTCCAACGCTCCGGGCTTGGCGGCGGTGGTGTCGGTCGCTTTCTGCGCGTGCACCCCGTCAGCGCCACGGTCGCGGACTTTGATCACGAGATCCTCGGGAGCACCGGCATTCCACTCAGCACGATGTGCGACGAGCATCTCCGGTGGCAGGGGAGCGACTATGGGTTCTGGCTTGAATGTCCGCCGTTCCTGCCCGCGCTCGGCGCGGTAGCCGCGCCGGGCTTTGGTGCGGCGCACGCTGCGTTGATGCAGCGCTTTCGCCATCTCAGCAGCGTCATTGCGCTCACGCGCGATGGCGCTGACACGCGCACGTCGAGCGGCAACGTGTCGCTGCGTCGTGACGGTGCCGTCTCGATTCGCTACGCGCTCACCGCGGCCGATGCGCAACGCGTGCAAGCGTCAATCGAGGCGGCGGCCCGCCTGCAACTCGCAGCGGGCGCACGTGAAGTGCGCAGCTTGCACACCCAGCCGCTCGTGGCGCGTCGCGAGGCCGATCTGAAGGCGTTCTCGCGCGCCTCCGTGCGCGCCAATGATGTCGGACTGTTCACTGCGCATGTCAACGGCACGTGTCGCATGGGCACCGACGCACGCATCGCCGGCGCCAATCCGGATGGAGAGCGCTTCGGGGCCCGTGGTGTATTCGTCTGCGACGGCTCGCTGCTCCCGACTGCGCTCGGCGTGAATCCTCAATCCACCATCATGGCGCTGGCGACCGTTGTGTCGGAGCGTCTGGCTGCCCGCTATGGCCCAGCCTCTACTACTCACGGAGATCGCGTATGACCCGCAAGACGGACAGCCCCAAGCACCGCGAAAAAATCGAACGCAAACGCCGCCGCGCGGTTGATGCCTACACGCGGTTACAGCGCGCCGCGGCACTCACCGCCGCGGCCGCCGACGCGGCGCTGGCGCCGTTCGGGTTGTCGGCGAGCCAGCTGGGGGTGATGGAGACGCTGCGGGCGCGTGGCCCGTTGCACCAGCAGGAGCTTGCGCGAACGCTCGGTCGCAGCAAGGCGCAGATGACGGCGATCATCGATGCGCTCGAAAAGCGCGGGGCAGCCTCCCGTGAGCGACATGCCACGGACCGTCGCTTTACCACGGTGCATCTCTCCGACGCGGGCGTTGCACTGCTCGCTGAGTCGGTGCCGGTGCGTGTGGACGCAGTAGCGGCGATCATGGGCGCCTTGTCGGGAGAGCAACGCACGCGGCTGACGCGCTTGTGCCGGCGGATTGTGAAAGCGCTCGCCCCCGAGGAGGACGAACGGTCGGGGAGTGACGAGGGCAGCGAGTCGGACCGTGAGGTGCACGATACCGACGGCATCGACGATCCCGATGATCAGGCCGACGGTGACGCCGACGGTGATGCAGACGGGCCGTCAGCGTCCGAAGATGCCCCCCGTACGGCTGACGCGGAGGACGTGAGCACGAAGTAGCTTTCCGGTCATGCCCGGACGCCACCATCTGTACATCCCAGGACCCACGAACGTCCCCGACCGCTTGCTGCGCGCCATGCATCGCGCGCAGGAAGACCACCGGTCGGCCACGTTTCCTGCACTGACCCGCAGCATTCTTGACCGCCTGCCCGCGATCGTGGGGAGCACAACGGCCACGCCGTTTGTTTTCCCGGCCACCGGCAGCGCGATGTGGGAAGCCGCGCTCGTCAACAGTCTGAACACCGGATCGCGGCTGCTGGCCGTTCGCTTCGGTCAGTTCTCGCACCTGTTCATTCAGACCGCGCGCAGTCTTGGCTATGTCGTGGACGTCCTTGAGGTGCCGTGGGGCGAGGGCGCGCATCCCGACCTCATCGAAGCCGCCTTGCGCGCCGATACGGCGCACGACATCAAGGGGGTGCTGCTCGTGCACAACGAAACAGCCACCGGCGTGACGAGCGATGTAGGGGCGGTGCGCGCGGCGATGGATCACGCGGCGCATCCCGCATTGTTGTACGTGGACGGCGTGAGTTCGATTGCCAGCCTTGCGTTCGAAATGGACGCGTGGCGCGTGGACTGCGCGATCACCGGCTCGCAAAAGGGTTTCATGCTGCCCGCGGGGCTCGGCATTCTGTATTGCAGCCCGCGTGTGGTCGGTGCGCTCGAAAGCGTCACCGCACCGCGCGCGTATTTTGATCTGCGCCCGATGCTCGGCAACAATGCGCAGGGCTTTTTTCCGAGTACACCGGCCTTGACGCTGCTGTGGGGTCTCGACGAAGCGCTCACCATGCTGCTTGATGAAGGCATGCCGAATGTGGTGGCGCGTCATCGGCGTCTCGCCGAGGGTGTCAGACGCGCAGTGCACGCGTGGGGTCTGTCGCTCTGTGCGACGAAGGCGGCGTGGTACAGCGATACCGTTTCGGCGGTGGTGGTGCCAGATGGCGCTGATGCGCGCGTGGTGATCGCACACGCGGCCTCGCGATGGAATCTCGCGCTCGGATCGGGGCTCACGCAGTTGGCCGGCAAGGTCTTTCGCATCGGGCACATGGGCGACGTGAACGAACTCATGCTGGCGGGTGCGCTGGCCGGCACCGAGATGGCACTGCTTGACGCCGGCATGGCGGTCACGCCTGGCAGCGGTGTGTCCGCGGCGTCCTCGTGGTGGCGCGAAAGCGCGCCGCCGAGCGCGAGCTGAGCGTGGCTAAACCAGTGGTTGTGGTCACGCGAAAACTGCCGGCAGCGGTCGAAGCGCAGATCGCGCAGGACTACGACGCGCGCTTCAATCGCTCCGATACACCGCTCTCCGCCGTGGCACTCGGTGATGCGATGAAAATTGCCGACGCCGTGTTGTGCACCGTGACGGACCGGTTTCTGGCCGCTCACTTCAGCGTGCCGCAGCGACGTGTGAAAGTACTCGCGAATTTCGGCGTGGGCGTGAATCACATTGATCTCGACGCCGCGCGTGCGGCCGGTGTGATCGTGACCAACACGCCGGATGTCGTAACCGATGACACGGCCGATCTGGCGTTGGCGTTGATCCTGATGACGTCGCGACGTTTGGGCGAAGGCGAGCGGCATTTGCGAAGCGGCGCGTGGAGCGGCTGGCGTCCGACGCACATGCTTGGTCACTCGTTGCGCTCACGCACGCTCGGCATTGTCGGCTACGGGCGGATCGGTCGGGCGGTCGCGCGTCGGGCGTCGGGGGTACTGGGGATGCGAGTGCAGTGGTGGGCGCCGCGTGATCCGGTCATCGGGGATGCGGCGTCAGCCGGTCCGGACGATGCCGTCCGTGTGGACTCGCTGGAAACGCTGCTCGGGACGTCGGATATCGTCTCGCTGCACTGTCCGGCCACCGCAGAAACGCGGCATCTGATGGACGAATCCCGTCTGCGCCTCATGAAGCCGAGCGGGATTCTGATCAACACGGCGCGCGGCAACGTGGTGGACGAACATGCGCTGGTGCATGTCATTCGCGAACAGATCATCGGCGGGGCCGGACTCGACGTGTACGAGTTCGAGCCCACGGTGCTCCCCGATCTGCGTGAGTTCGAGAACGTGGTCCTGCTGCCGCACCTCGGCACGGCTACGGTTGAGACGCGCGTGGCGATGGGTGAGCGTGCGCTGCGCAACCTGCAGGCTGCGCTGCGTGGTGACGTGCCTCCTGATCGCGTGGCGTAAGGGGCACGGTGATCGACAAACCGCCGCCGGACGGGTCTCATGCAACGCCCGTGCACGCCGGCCTTGTGCACGACCTCGAGACGGCGCGGCACGTTGGTGGGTTGGCGCACTACCCGGCGATTACGTCGCGCTTCCTGCCGCATGTGCACGATGTCGTGGTGTGCGTTCCTCCCGGTTATGAGCGAGATGTCGAGCGAGACTATCCGGTCGTCTACCTGCATGACGGACAAAATGTCTTCGACGAGTATCCGATGGCGCCATTTGGTGTGCAGTGGGGGGTCGATACGACAGCGCGCGCGCTGATGCACGCGGGTGCGCTTGAACCAATGATTCTCGTCGCCATTGGCAACGCCGGTCGCGATCGCATCGACGAGTACACACCCACGCGTGACGCGGGTCATGATGCCGGTGGACTCGCGGACCGGTACGGGCAGATGCTGGCCTACGAGATCAAGCCGTTCATTGACCGGCACTATCGCACAAAGCGCGATGCGGCCAATACCGGACTGGTGGGGAGTTCGCTTGGCGGGTTGCTCACGCTGCATCTCGGTCTCACGCACCCGGCGGTGTTCGGGAAGCTCGCGTTGTTGTCGCCGTCGGTGTGGTGGGACGATCGGTGGATTGTGCGACAGTTGGTGACGGCGGTTGGCGGGCGGCCGGATCTGACGATCTGGCTCGATGTCGGGACGCTCGAGAAGCGCATGCTGCGGGGTGCGCGACTGTTGTGTCGCGTGTTGCAACGCCGCGGTTGGCGTCTGGGCGAGAATTTGGAATACGTCGAGATCGAAGGTGCGCTGCACGATGAGCGCTCGTGGGGACTGCGTATCGGGCGGGTGTTACGGTTCCTGTTTCCTGGTTGACCGTCTGGTGGGCGCGGAGCGACTCCGCGAGGGAGTGCGGGTATGGGAGTGCGAAAGTCAGGTGCGGTGGTGAAGAAGGTGCGGGCGATGCGCGGCGCCGAGCCGGAGGCGTTTACGGGCTTCGGTCCGGGCGCGCTCTCGTTCCTGCGATCGTTGGCGCGCCACAATCGCAAAGAATGGTTTGAGGAGAACCGCGAGCGTTACGAAGGCGAGATCAAGCGTCCGCTAATGGCGTTGATTGAGGAGATGGACACACGCCTGGCCGACTTCGCGCCGGAGTTTGTCGGCACCAGGAAGTCGATGTTCCGGATTCATCGCGACGTGCGATTCAGCAAGGACAAGAAGCCGTACAAGACGCACGCGGCGTGCTGGTTCTATCATCGCGACGCCGGTCGTGCGGTGGGAGAGAACGCGGCGCACGGTGGTGCCGGTTTCTATTTCCATTTTGCGCCGGGCGAGGTATTCACGGGCGGTGGCGTGTGGATGCCACCGCGCCCCGTATTGCTGCGCATTCGCGGTGCGGTAGCGGAAGCGCCTGAGGTGTTCACGGACCTGGTAAAGGCGCCAGCTTTCAAGCGCCGCTTCGGTGGGCTGGAGACGGAACATATGCTGCAGCGTCTGCCTCGCGGCTTCGCGCCCGATCATCCGGCGGGCAAGTGGCTGCGGTATCAGTCATTTACTGCCGGGCACGCGCTGTCTGAATCGGAGCTTGGCTCACGCAAGTTGTTGGATGTGCTGGTCAGGGACTATCAGGTGCTGTTGCCGTTTGTGCGCTGGATCAACGCCGTCAGCGGGTTGCCGGAGGCGAGCCGTCGGTGATGAGCGCGTGGCGCGTGTTGCTGCTGACCGTGCTCGGCGGGGCCGCGAGCCTGCCGGCACGCGGGGGTAGCGCACAGGACTCAGGGTTCACCGTGGTGTCGTTCAATATCCGGCATGGTCGCGGTGATGATGGTGCGCACGTGTGGCCCAATCGTCGAACCATTGTGACCGAGATGCTGCGCGGGTTTGATGCCCCGATCATCGGCCTGCAGGAAGTGCTCGACTTTCAGTTGCGAGAGATTGCGAACGCGTTGCCGACGCATGCTGCGCTTGGTGTCGGTCGCGAAGACGGAGTGGCGGCCGGGGAGTTTTCGCCCCTGCTGATCGACACGACCCGTTTTGTGCTGCTGGCCTCGGGCACCTTCTGGCTGTCCGACACGCCGGATGTGCCCGGGTCGATGCACTGGGGCAATCGCATTACGCGCATTACGTCGTGGGCGCGACTTGTCGACGTCCGGACGCGAGACACGGTGCGCGTGTACAACCTGCACTGGGATCACGAGTCACAGCCCAGTCGCGAGCGCAGCGCCGCACTGTTGCTCCGGCGTATCGCCGCGGAGGGCAGTGCGCGTGACGGGCTCATCGTGACGGGCGACTTCAACGCGGACGAATCGAACGCCGCGTTTCAGGTGCTGGTGCGGGACGCGACGGTGTCGCTGCGCGACAGCTATCGTGCGCGGTATCCGGATGCGCGCAGCGTGGGCACGTTCAACGGGTTTCGTGGAGACTCGACGGCCGGCAAGATCGACGCGGTCTTGCTGGGTCCCGGATGGACGGTGGATTCGGCCGGCATCGATCGCCGGAGCGTGAACGGCTTGTGGCCGTCGGATCACTTCCCGGTGTGGGCGAGGGTGCGGCGCGGGCGGTAGGCGATCCCGTGCCAGTGGAGACAGCTGAGGCGGCACGCGCAGCTGCATCGGCTGCGTAAAAATGATGAAGGCGTTTGGCGTGGACGGCGTATACTCGCGACGTGTGATCTTCTGCCGCATCTTCGCCCGCCCGCCCTCATGTCGCCAATGCGTAACACCATCCCAGCGGTTCGCCGTGCGTACACCCTTGTCGGTGTGCTCGTTCCCGCTGCAATGCTATCTGCGCCGCTCGCTGGCCATGCGCAGCCAGTCCCTGCGGCGCAGTACTGCGAGGCGCCGATTGTGCGGCGTGAGGTGCTGCGCAATGAGCGGGGGAACCCGATCTACGTATCACCCGAATCGTTCATCGCCCAGGATGGCGAGCTGCTGGTGGCGGGTCAGTTCAGCATCGAGTTTGTGCGCAACGACAAGAACGTGTATGACGTGTCACAGCCCAACAGCGTTCTGGCGGCCGTACGTTCATCCGACGGCACCGTTCGCACCTTCCCACGCTTTCCTATGGGCGAGCTTCTACCAACGGCCCTGCGCGCGGTTGCGATGGGTACCGGATCGTGGGGTGTGTTGGTGCACGCGGCGAAGATCGACCCGAACGCTCCGCAAGTAGTGCGTGGCACCCTCTGGTTTGCCACACTTACGCAATCGGGATGGGGCGCGGTGGAGCGAGTGCCGCTTCCACGCGATGTGCATCCGCTCTCGACGATGGCTCGTCACATGGTCGTGGCCGGCGACCGCGTGATTGCCGCCATGACCGCGGATTCCGGTGACGAGGTCAACGGCGTGCTGCTGGTCGAGCGCGAGCGGGGAAAGTGGCGAACACGCTTTCTCAATACCGGCGTCGCGTCATACACGGCACTCGCGCTCGACGGGGCCACGGGTGAGTTGGTGCTTGGGGTGGTACGGGCCGACCAGACGCAAGCCAGCGATGCCAACTCGCTGTTTCTGATGTTCCCCGATCGCCGGAACCATGCCTTACGGCTGCTCGTGCGTGGCGGTCAGTCGCCGGTGCATCACCCAGTCATGCATGCGACATCCCGCGGGATATCGGTCGCCTGGCGCGTGCATGAACGGAACGAGCAAGGTCGATCCAAGACGGCGGTACAGGCGGTTGTGGAGCCGAGGCGGGCGCAAATGGCTTCGCGCATTATTGCCGAGCCTGCCTATGTCACAACGGTTTCCGGCCACGGGGCGCTGGCACTCGTGGCCGCGCGGAACACACGCGCCGACTCGATTTACGTCACACTGCATACACTCCCCGCGCCATCCGTGGGAGTACGACTGCGCTACAGCTCAAGCTTCGCCGAGGTCATCGGCGCGGCACGCTGGAGCGAGTCGGAAATCGCCGTCGGCCTTCTGGCGGCGAAAGATGGCAATCATCTCGTCAACGAAATTCTGTGGATCGGGACGCGCTGCACTGGTGCCGTCACAAGCACGAACGCGACCGATGCCGCTTCATCATATAGGAGTCCACACCATGTTCAACCGTCTCATTCTTCCAGCGGCCGTGCTGCTGTTCGCGAGCGCCTGCCATAGTGAATCCGCGGGGCCGCAGTGGATCGACCTCCCCGCCAATGTCAATCTCGGACTGCCGAGCTTCCGACAGCTGTCCAACGAAACGCCGCGTTCGCTCTCTGACGCACCGGTTCCGACGTCGCCCGGAATGCTCGCGTCGCTTCAGGTCGACGGCGAGGAGCTACCGCCGGAGTTCGAACAGGTCATGGCCAGGGGTCGGCTCATCTCTGATCCGTCAGAAGCCGAAGCCGGATTCATCGCAGATGCGAGCGTTGCATATGGCCAAGCGCTCGGAACGAGCATTGGGAGCTACTACCGGAATGACGTCCAGCTAAAGATCAGCATGAATGGACAGCAGGTGTCGGAGCGCAGCGAATCAGAGCTTGAATCCTGTAACTGCACACATCTGTGGAACCCGTGGGGCAGGACCGCGAACGCGACGATTGCGGTCTCCGGCGCGTGTGGGCTCACGGCAAGCGCGTACGCACGACATACGGCGCGACTCGATTTCACCACGTGGAAGGGAACGGTTTTTACGCTGCTTGCCGATTCAGATAACGGCAGTGATCACAACTCGCAGCCCAGCTGCCCCTTCGGTGTGCGGGGCGGTTCCGGCGGCGGTGGCGGTCTCGAGGGGGAGGCGTGGTACATCTGCTATTGGGAAGACTATTACGACTTGTTGGGCAACTTCATTCAACGGGTCGAGTTGGGCTGCGTACCGCTCTACATGTCGTAGCCTCGCCATTCTCTTCGTCCCGTTCCACTTCAAGCGCCGCACCTGTTCTCAACCGTCTGACACTACTCTGGAGGTATAAATGTCTCGCAATCACGCACTTCTCAACGCTGCATTCCTGATCGCGCTCGCCGTGCCCGTGCTGTCCACGCACGGGCAGCCGTCGGCGGGCCATGCCGAATCACGTGTCGCCCTCGCCGTGGTCGATTCCATGCCCGTTGCCACGGCACGGGCCATGATCGTTCGACGCAACGGCGAACCGCCGCTCATCGTGCTTTCGCGTAAGCACGCGGACCCCGGCACGCTTGATCTCGCGCTTGCGATGCTCAACAAGCTGCAACGCACACCGCTCTTGCCCGGCCAACAGCAGGTCGTGCCCATTCAGGGGGGCGTCTCGCGCGTACCCGCCTCGCGGCAACGCACCGCCTTCCTGCAGGCCCAACTGCGCGCGATCAGTGCAAGACCCACGGGCACCCTTGGTACCCTCGGGCGCGGACAGCACATTCAGTTCAACAACGAAGTCGCCGCGAAGAAACTGTAAACACGATCGTCGCCGCGCCGCGCACGGTATCGCACTGATGTCCCATGTACCGGGGGCATCAGCGCGATACCGGTCCGTCCCACCCGCCACCTCAGCGATTGTAATCAGCCAAGTAGATGGGCGCTGTAGCTCTCCGCGTCAATGTTGGCACCGCACACCACGATCCCCACCCGCTGGCCCTCCAGCTGCTCCCGAAGTGGATACATGAGCGCCGCCAGCGCGGCGGCACCGGCTGGTTCCACCACCAGCTTCGCTGTCCTGAACAGCAGACGCATCGCCTCGCGGATCTGATCGTCCGATACGAGCACCACGTCGTCGACAAACTGCCGGTTGAGCGCAAACGAGTACGGCTCTGTGCGCGGCGCGCCAAGCGAGTCGGCGATCGTGCGCACGGCGCTGATCGACTGCGGCTCACCCGCCGCAAAGCTGCGATACATCGTATCCGCGCCTTCGGGTTCCACCACAAACACGCGCGTTGTTGGACTGAGTTGTTTGACGGCGCAGGCCACACCACCGGTCAGGCCACCGCCGCCAGCCGCGACAATCACCGCATCCAGCTCGTCGCCGGCCGCCCGAACCTGTTCGATGAACTCGAGCCCGACGCTCGCCGTGCCGAGCGCTGTCTTCGGTCCTTCGTAGGGATGCACGAACGTGCGTCCCTCGTCACGCTCAATGGTACGAACACGCTCGAACGCGTCGCTGATCGAAGCCACCAACTCCACCTCCGCACCCAGTTCCCGGCACACTTGCACCCGAAAAGCGTTGGCGGTCTTCGGCATGACCACCTTCGCGGAGGTGCCCAGGATGCGCGCCGAGTAGCCGAGGGAGATCGCGTGATTACCGGCGGAGACACCGGTCACGCCGCGCGCGAGTGCGTTGGCGTCAAGATCGAGCATGACCGAGAGCGCGCCGCGCGGTTTGAAGCTGCCGGTGACCTGAAACAGCTCCTCCTTCAGCCACACCGTTGTGTCCGCACCAACCGCTCGGCCAAGCGCCTCATCGCGCAAACGCCGCACCGGTGTGGTGAGCACCAGATCGCCCAGCCGGCGACGATTGGCGCGTATCGCATCCAGAGAGGGATAGTCCATGTCCTAAGGTACCGCACGGCGCGGTGTTACACCGCAACCACCCGCCGGCGACGCAACCACCCGCCGGCAGCGCAACCACCGCCGACACGCTTGATCATCCGCAACCGCTACGACGCGTCCGGTGACAACGGCACGGTGCGGGGGATAGGTTCAGCGTGTTGCATCCGCTACGCATCTGATTGACCATACCCGAAGCACGCTGACCACCATGCCGCTCCGCTACGTCACGCTGATCGCTGTTCTTTCCATCGGTGCGTGCTCTCTCAACACACCCGCGATCGCGCCCTCCACCGCTGGGCACCTCGTGCATGACCATGCCGGTCTGCTCAACAACGGTCTGGTGCAGATTGTGGTGGAGATCCCGTCGGGGACGAACGACAAGTGGCAGGTGAACAAGCGCACCGGCGCACTCGAATGGGAGCAACACGATGGCGCGACGCGGGTGATCCAGTATCTGGGATATCCGGGCAATTACGGCATTATCCCACAGACGCTCTTGCCCGCCGAACTCGGCGGCGATGGGGATCCACTTGATGTATTGCTGCTCGGGCCCACGCTCGAGCGCGGCACCGTGGTGCAGGCACGCGCGATTGCCGTGCTGCGCCTGGTCGACCGCGGTGAACGCGACGACAAGATCATCGCGGTGGGCGTCAGTGGACCGTTGAGTGATGCACACTCTCTCGAGGATCTCGACGCGAACTATCCCGGCGTGCGTACGATCATCGAAACGTGGTTCACCAACTACAAGGGATCCGCCGTCGCCACGTCGAACGGCTACGCCAGCGCGGATTCGGCGATGGCCGTCGTCCGTGAAGCGAGTCGTTACTACCGGGAATCGAAACCGATGGACTCGCTCCGACAATGACATACCGGCTCGCACTCTTCGACTTCGACGGAACGCTCGCCGATACGTTTCCCCTCTTCCTTCGGCTGCTCGCTCCAATCGCTGAAGAGTTCCGCTTCCGTGCTCCCGAATCACACGACCTTGATGCACTCCGCCGGATGAACACCGCGAGCATTCTTGCGTCGCTGGGTGTGCCGCGGTGGAAGCTGCCCGCCATTCTGCGCTGCGCGCGAGGTCGCATGGCCGCAGAGCGTGACGGAATTCGACTCTTCGATGGCATCGCGCCGATGCTGCAATCGCTCACCCACCGGGACGTACGGTTGGCGGTCGTGAGTTCAAACAGCGAAGACACCGTTCGCCATGTTCTCGGCACGCCACTGTGCGAGTCCATAGAGACATTCTCGTGCGGCGTCGGACTCTTTGGAAAATCCGCGAAAATCCGCCGAACCCTCGCTCGGTGCCGTGTGCAACCGATGCACGCCGCGTTCGTCGGCGATGAAGAACGCGACGTGGCTGCCGCGCGAAGTGCCGGCGTGACGTCGGTAGCTGTCACCTGGGGCTACGCATCGGAACCGGCGCTGACGGAGGCCCAGGTCGTGTGTCGCAGCGTGCCTGAGCTCGAGGCGGCGCTTGTGCACAGCGCTCCTTCCGGATATCCGGCGTGACCGGCGTGACCGTCGTGCAGACGCTCCTGCGGCTGATGTCTGGTATTGTCCTGGCCGCGCTATCCATACACGCCGCCGCCGCACAGCCGAACTGCGCGTTGGCCACGCTGCCGGCGTACGCCCACAACGATTACCTGAACGATCGGCCCTTGCTCGACGCCCTTTCGCTGGGATTTCGGGGCGTCGAGGTGGATGTCTTCCTGATTGACGGTACGCTTCGTGTGGGTCACGACCGGCGTCAGGCCAGTCGTGCACCTGCATTCGAACACACCTATTCTCGCGCCGTTGCACGCACGCTTGGCGGAGTGCGCGAGGCTCACCAACCTCAACGATCCGTTCGTGCTCGCGGTCGAGATCAAGGAGTCGTCGCCGCACAC
Organism: Gemmatimonadales bacterium; assembly: GCA_038224035.1. GTDB lineage: Bacteria > Gemmatimonadota > Gemmatimonadetes > Gemmatimonadales > Gemmatimonadaceae > JAABRT01. The sequence goes on along the minus strand of JBBRFQ010000057.1, from coordinate 142 downwards.
TTATCACGCACTTCGGGCGTTGCTGGCGCAATACGCGGAGCTCTTCGCCATACCCGAAGGTGCGACCCCGAACAATGCCGCACCAGTTGACGTGATTCTGGTGGGCTGGCACCCGCCGCTTGACGCGCACTTTGATTCGATG
>JBBRFQ010000056.1:0-19559 GCA_038224035.1 Gemmatimonadales bacterium | reverse complement strand
CGCAGCGCCTCTTCGATCATCTCGCCTTTTCTGCTGGCCGCGTTCGTGGCCGGCGTGAGCCTTCCAATGCTCGACTGGCTGCGTCGGCTCGGCGCACGCACCGCGCTCGCCGTCGTGGCGGTCGTGTTGCTCAACGCCGCGGTGCTCTCGTTTTTTGGCTGGATTGTGCTTGAGTCGTTCACCGAGCTCCGCCTCGCCCTGCCCTCGTATGTGGAGCGCTGGCAGGTGCTTGAGGCCGCGATGCGTATGCGGCTTGTCGCGCTCGGCGTCGATCCGGGTCCCAACTACTACGATACGCTCGCACAACCAGGTCGCCTGCTCGAACTGGCCACGGCCGCCGCGCGCAACGTGACGTCCGTCCTGTCGCTCAGCCTGCTCATCCTGCTCTACCTGGTGTTCATGCTTGCCGAAAGCGTCGCGTTTCCCGATAAGTGGCGCACCGTCTTCGGCCAGCATAGTCAAGGCATCAGCGGCGCCACCACCGTGCTCAAGCAGCTGCAACGTTATCTCGTGCTCAAGACGGCGATCAGTCTCGCCACGGGTACGGCGATCGGCATCGGCGCCTCGCTGTTGAGTGTCGACTTCGCGCTCTTCTGGGGATTTCTCGCGTTCGTCCTGAACTACATCCCGAGCATCGGCTCATTCATCGCGGCGGTACCGGCAGTCCTTATCGCCTTGTTGCAGTTCGGTCCGGGACGAGCACTCGGCCTGGCCGCCGTCTATCTCGGCGTGAATGTCGTGCTTGGCAATTTTGCGGATCCCATTCTGGTCGGCCGTCAGCTGCGCCTCTCCCCGATCGTCGTACTGATGTCGCTCGTGTTCTGGGGTTGGACGCTCGGCATTACCGGACTGTTTCTCGCGGTGCCGCTCACGATTGCGCTGCGCATCGTGATGCAAGGGTCCGATTCACTCAGCCGCTACGCCGCGTTGATGGGACCGATCGACAACGGTCCGGCGCTCGATCGCGTGCGTCAGTGGTCGGGACAATATACCGCGGTCGGCTCTCGCGACACGTCGGCAGAACTTTGAGTGACAGGCGGCGTGTCCGCTCGACGGGCACGACACGCGAACGCCCCGCCGAAGAATCGACGGGGCGTTGGCCAGTCCGTCCTTAAGGACGGCGAGTGAACGTAATAGCAGGGGCGGGACTCGAACCCGCGACCCCGGCATTATGAGTGCCGTGCTCTAACCGGCTGAGCTACCCTGCCATGTTCTCGAATATCCACATCCCACGTGACCTTACGGAAGCGCACACACAGACCAGCAACCCAACACACTGTGCGCTCCGAACGAAAAACAGCCGGCCCGTGAGGACCGGCCGCTTTTCGATGGCGGGGGCGGGATTTGAACCCGCGACCTTCGGGTTATGAGCCCGACGAGCTACCAGGCTGCTCCACCCCGCGTCAGTCCATCAACATCGCCCACGGGCGACGGCAAGTCAACCCCTGCCGCCAATCACTGACGTTGCGCTGTGTCGTTGTCCAGTTCGTCGGCAAAACGGTACAGCAACTCACGACTCCCCTTCACCATGCCATACTCCTCGCGCGCGATGCGTTCAAGCGTGGCATCGTCCTGCTCAACCAGCCGCTTTTCCCCCGTGAGCGAATCCACCACACGCTGCAGCGCCTGCACCTCGCGCTCCAGCTCGGCGCGTTGGCGCGTGCGCGACAGCAACTCCTGTGTGCTGTACTCGCCGCCCTGCACGGCGAACGCCGCGATCAGGATCACGATCACCATCACGCCAACACGCCAGGCAACCCGTCCCGTGGAACTCTTCCCGCGACGCGTTCCGCGCGCGGTGCTCACGACGCGCTCCTCACCGCCGCTCAGAGACCAAAAATCGCGCCGCCGGGATACTCACCGGTGCCGCCAAGCTGTTCTTCAATGCGCAACAGTTGGTTGTACTTGGCAACACGATCCGAACGTGCCGGCGCTCCTGTCTTGATCTGCCCGGCGCCCGAGGCGACCGCAAGATCGGCGATGAACGTGTCCTCCGTTTCTCCCGAACGATGCGAGATGATCGAGTTGTAACCGGCCGCACGCGCCAGATCGATGGCTTCGAACGTTTCCGTGAGCGTACCGATCTGATTCACCTTGATCAGAATCGCGTTTGCGATCTCCGCTTCCACACCTTTCGCGAGCAGGCCCGCGTTTGTGCAGAACACGTCATCGCCGACCAGCTGGCAGCGATCGCCCACTGCCGCCGTGAGCATCTTCCATCCGTCCCAGTCGTTTTCGGCCATGCCATCTTCGATCGACACAATGGGATACCGCTCAAGCCACTTCGTGTAGAGCTCCACCATCTGCTCACGCGAGCGCGTCGCCGCGCCGCTCTTCACGAAGCGATACTCGCCGTTGTGAAACATCTCGCTCGCCGCACAGTCGAGTGACAGGGCGATTTCCGTGCCGGGCTGGTACCCCGCCTTTTCGATCGCATGCACGATGAGTTCGAGCGCTTCCTCGTCGCTCTTGAGATCGGGTGCGAATCCGCCTTCATCGCCCATGCCGGTGGAGAGCTTACGCGTTACGAGTTCCTTCTTGAGCGCGTGATACACTTCCGCACCCATGCGCAGCGCCTCCGCGAAGTCTTCCGCGCCTACCGGGAGAATCATGAACTCCTGAAAATCAACCGTGTTCGTCGCGTGCGCGCCGCCATTGAGAATGTTCATCATCGGTACGGGCAGCGTACGCGCCATCGGTCCGCCCAGGTAGCGATACAGCGGCAACCCGACCTCGGTGGCGGCCGCGCGCGCCGTCGCGAGCGAGACAGCCAGCATCGCATTCGCGCCGAGCGACGACTTGTTCTCCGTGCCGTCGAGCTCGAGCATGGCCTGATCGATGGCCACCTGATCCGTCGCGTCCATCCCTTCGAGTGCCGGACCGATGGTATCAACAATATTGGCGACCGCAGCCTGCACACCTCGGCCAAGATACCGGTCGGCTTCTCCGTCGCGTAGCTCAACGGCTTCACGTTCACCGGTGCTGGCGCCGCTGGGCACGGAGGCACGACCGGCGACGCCACTTTCAAGATGCACGTCGGCTTCGACAGTGGGATTGCCGCGGCTGTCGAGGATTTCGCGCGCGGTGATGGAGACGATGTTGGCCATGAGCGGGCAGTGGTGTCGAGTGGAAAATCAAACGGCGAAACTAGGCGGACTTGCGGGAAGACGATGCGGAGGACGACGATGGTGGGGCATCAACGGACATGGCGCGTGGCGGCTTGGCCGTGGGCGTGACATGGTACAGCGCCGTCAAGGCCTCGATCATGCGCGCCTGCACCTGATCGGCGAGTGCATTGCGATCGTGGTAGTCGAGGCCTTCCGTCGGAACCGGGTCGAGCAGATGAATATTCACCAGGCCCGGCGTCACGTCGAGCGAGCCGTTGGGCGTGACTTCGATCGTGCCATGCATGATTACCGGAACGATCGGTACGCCGGCGCGGATAGCCAACACAAACGGCCCTTTCTTGAATGGTCGCAGCGAGTAGTTGGGCCCGCGCGTGCCCTCGGGAAACACAATCACGGAGCGGCCGTCACGCACATTGATCGCCGCTTCTTCGTACGCGGCAAAGGCGGACTGGCGATTCTCGCGGTCGATGAAGACCACACCGACGGCGCGAGCGGCCGCGCCGAAGAATGGCACGCGGGACAGCTCACGCTTGGCAACAAATCCATGATCGGGCACGGCGTGAAGGATAGCCGGAATGTCCATGATGCTGACGTGGTTCACCACGTAGACATGCGAACGTGACGTATCAATCAACTCGCGGCCGTGCGTGATCACGCGCATGCCGGCGGCACGCGCGATGGTGCGCGCCCAGCGGCGCGGTGCCGCATCGAAGATCGTGCCCTGCCCATGGCGAACGCCGAAAAACTCGGCGATCAGCACAATCGAGCCGTACCACAACGTGGCGAGCACGGCCACGATCCGCGCATAGAGAGTCCGAATCACTCCGAAAAGTGGTCGTGCCCCACCGGAAGATCAACGTGAAGGGTCTCAATCGCGCCCTTCGATTGTCGAAGCGTGACGAGCGGCACCGATGGCTCCACCCGCGCCCGCACCACGCCGATTTGTGTGAGCGCAACGCCGAAGCGACGTGCGAAACCGTCGGTGTCGAGGTCCGGCGCCGTGGCGACGAGAAGCTCGTACTCCTCGCCGCTGGCGAGGGCGTCCGCCGGCGTGCTGCCCGGCACCAACGGCAGCGCATCCAGCCACAGGTCGCAGGAGACGCCCGAGGCAGCCGCCAGATGCCCCGCATCGGCCGATAGGCCATCCGATATATCGAGCATGGCATGCGAGCCGACAGCGGCCAGCCAGGCCCCTTCCCGCAGCCTCGCCACGGGCGCCGCGAAGCGAGCGCGGTCGGCCGGATCCGGCTCGCGTGCCGCCATCAGCTCGCGGAGCGCACGGCGCGGACCGCCCAGATGCCCCGTCACCCACAACGCGTCGCCAGGTCGGGCCCCTCGTCGATACACCGGTCGGTGCGAGGCGCCGATCACCGTGAGCGTGATTCCCAAGTGCTCGCTGCGCGAGATGTTGCCGCCGACGATCCGCGCGTCCGCCTCGCCCACGACGCGACCCAGGCCGGTCGCCAGTGCCGAAAGCCGGTCGTGCCAGCCCGGCGGCACCTCAAGCGCCACGAGAACGGAGAGCGCGCGCGCTCCCATCGCGGCGATGTCGCTCAGCGCCGCCGCCGCGGCCCGCGCACCGATCTCCTCCGCCGACAGCCACGACGCGCGAAAGTGCACGTTCTCCAGCGACGCATCCGTACTCAGCACGAGTTGTTCGCCCGCCGGCGGCACGAGCACCGCGGCATCGTCACCAATGCCATCCGCCAACGGTCCCCAGGCCGCCAGCAGCGTTCGTATGGCGTCAAACTCGCGGCCCCCGCCCATGGCGATGTGCGGCGCCGGATGCACCTGATCGTCTGCGCTCACGGCAACCCTCCCTCGCGTGATCGACGCACGCGCACCAGACCACGGTTGGTACCGATCCACGCCCACTCCTCGCCGAGCGAGAGCGCAGTGACATCGCCCGGCAGTTCACTCCCCGCGTACATCACCCGCAACGCGCCGCCATCGCGCGTGAGAGCGAGCACCCCGCGGGCTCCCGCGATCCAGATGGATCGTGCGTCCATCGCCGCGGCGACCACGGCACCGACGGCGACCAGCTCACGTTGTGGTATGGGCTCGCCCCACCACACCGAATCAACCCGCGCGCTCGTCCCGGGTAACGCGCCGCGCATCGCGTCTCGCCGCGACAAGAGCAGCGCCCGCCGAGCCGTCACGATGAGGAGCAGCGAGTCACTCCAGGCGAGCGCCTGAATCGTCCGGGACAGCGCGGGATTTCCCGCGAAGAGCGGGCGCGGCACCGCGCGTACGCCCACTGCTGACGGTACACGCGCCGACATGACGGACAGACCGTCGTCGGTGCCGATCACCAGCGTATCGGACACGAGCAGCAGCGATCGCACGGGTTGTCCCGCAAACGCCACGGTCAACGCGTCGCCGCGCATCGGGCCACTGGACGACGTATCGAGGAGGAACGCGAGTCCACGCGACGTCGCAATCCACGCGCCGTCATCACGTGGTACGATTGCCGTCACCAACTCCGATGGCAATCCGTGCAGGGTGCCCCACTGCGTGACGCCGGTGGTCGGACTCAAGCGCACGCGCACCACACCCCGATCGGTCCCGGACCACAGACGATTCGCCCGCACTGCCAGCGCCGTGATTCGCACGCCGCCCAACGCGGCATGTGCTGTGCCATCCACCCAGGCGAAACGCTGCAGATCGTTGGCGACAAAACTCAGGCCACCTCCACGCACCATCCCCTGCCCACCGGACCACACGCCATCCCCACCCTGCGCGATTGCCCCGATGGCATCGTCGAGGACACCATAGCGCAACTGGTCAGCACGCAGAAAGTTGGCGTCCACGCGCCAAAGGCCGTCGCTGCGGGTGCCGATCCACACCTCACTCGCTTGATCGGGCGAGTAGGTGCCCGAGCTGACCGATGCAAAGCCGCCCGATCCGGCCGAGGGATCGCGCAACAGGAACGAGAGCTGGCCGCGCAGCGCCGGATAGAGCCGATACACATCGTCGAGTTGCGGCGGCACAACAAGCGCGAGTTCTCCGATGCCACCCACGAGGGGTGTGACAAACCCGGCACGTGAAACGCGCAGCCACTGTCCCGATGCGCGAACGTACGCATCAGCACTACCTCGCGTGAACGCGATCACCTCGGGCTGGCCCACGATCGTAACTCGCTGCACCTGTTCAACCTGTGTGCGGTACAGCACCACAGCGCCCGGCACGCCGATCCACACCGCGTCTTCAACCGGATCGGCCGCGAGCACCGCGTTGCGCAGTCGCACGACGCCCGCCAGTTCAAGATCACCATCCACCCGGGACGACGGGGCGCGCCAGTGCGCGAGTACCCGATCGTAGACCAGCAGCCCCTGTGTCGACAACGCGTACACGTGACGCGACGACGCGGCGACACCGATCACATCGGAGTGCCGTCGCAGCACCACAAGATCATCGGTGCCGACTCCGCGACTGCGCAGCGCACCGCCCGTCGTTCCCGTGGTCGCACACGACGACGCCGCGGTCACCATCATCAGCACGAGCGTGAACACGCGGGCGGCTCGGCAACCGGGGTACCAACGCTCTGACACGACGGTCATGGCCCCGGTGCCGGCAGCTCGGCGAGCACACCCGGTGCGTGTACCTCCGCCTCATGAAACCGTGACCAGGCGAATGGAATCCCGCCGACAACATCCATCACAGTCCGGCCGCGAATAATCGCGCGGCACTCCCCCGCGACACCGTGTACCCACGCGCTGAGCGCCGCCTGGGCGACGGTTCGCGCGGCATCCAATGACAGCGCGGCACTCGCCGTTTGACGGCTGGCCTGCTCGGCGGCCAGCAGGGACGCAAGCACGCCAGTCAGCACGTCGCCCGTACCACCCGTGGCCAGCACCGCAGAGCCTCGCGCGACGCACCACGCGTCTCCATGAGGAGACGCACATAACGTCGGTGCGCCCTTCAGCAGGATGACGCAGCGAAGCGCGCGCGCGAGTTCGCGCGCGCTCTCGAGTCGTGCTGCGGGATCACGCATGGTGCGATCAAACGGCACTCCAAAGCGCGCCGCGAGCGCGGCGAACTCACCCGCGTGCGGCGTGAGCACAACCGGACGTGTTTCCGCACACTGCTCAAACCCCGGCGACCTTCCCTGCTCAGCGAGTAACGCCAGTGCATCGGCATCGAGCACCAACGCGGCGCGGCCGGCACCGACCTGTGATAGCAGACGCACGAACACCCGCCACGCTTGTGCATCGCGCCCCAGACCGGGGCCAATCGCGACCGCATGCGCCCAATCACTCGCCGCACCGTCGAGCGTGACCGTGGTGGATGACGGTGCCTCTGCCAGCCGGACGGCCAACGCCTCGTCGAGATCCGCGCTGAAGCCATCACCGGCATCGTCCCACGCCATGGTGACCACCGCCGGCACGGTGGACTGCACGGCGACGACGCTCTGCGCATGCACGGCCGCGCGTACGAGTCCGGCACCGCTTGCCAAGGCCCCGTGGGCCGCGAGTTGCACCGCGCCGGCCATGCCGTGCGTACCGCCCACGATCAACACACGTCCACGTGTTCCCTTATGCGCGTTCCAGGCGATGCCTGGCAACACCGCACGGAGCGAATCCGCTGTCGCCAACTGCGGCGCGCCATCCGGTGCCTGCGCGTGCGCACCCAACCCGATATCGAGCACTTGCACGCGGCCACACGCCGCGCGCGCGCTGAGCACCCCGCTTTTGCACGTACCAAAACTCAGCGTGAGATGCGCGCGTACGTATCCGCTGGCAAGCCTGCCGGTTGTCGCATCCACACCGGTTGGCACATCCAGCGCCACCACCAGCGAAGCGATCTCTCGCGCGCGATTGATGACGGCGGCTGCAGCCGCGAACCCCGCGCGCAACTCGCCCGTTGCACCCGTGCCTAACAGCGCGTCAACCAGCACGCCTCGCCCGTGGATCCGCGGCGGCGTGTCGGCGACGAAGGGTGCGATGTCTCCGTGGCGCAGCACCGAAGACGCGATCGCGGCGGCCAGTCTACAATCGGGCGACCGTGGCGGGACGACCGCATGCACCCGCACGCGCACTCCCAGACGCGCCAACTGCGCGGCGACCACGTATCCATCACCACCGTTATTGCCGCCACCCACGAACACCTCGACGCCGTGAGCGAGCGCATCACCACCGGCTCGCACGATCGCGGCAGCGGCCACGGTACCCGCGGCAGCCATCAGGGAGAACGATTCACCACGTGCGGCAATGGCGGCCGCGTCGCGCACCGAGGCCTGCTCCGCGGATGTTACGTCCACGGCTTGCGTCCCAGCGGGCGATGCGCATCGGGACGCGCGGCGCCGTCAGGCACAGGACACATCGCGCGCCGGCGGACTCACTTCTGCGAGACTCCAACCATCCGACCGTATCCAATTTCACCGTTGTCAATGCGCACGCTGAATCCACACGTCGCATTGGAACAGACCCACGCTTTGTAGGTGATCGGTGCGCCGTCGCGTCCGTAGTCACTCAGGGGGAGCAGGGTGCCGGCGGAACATTTGGCGCAGGTGGGCAATGCTGGATTGGGGACCATGGCAGGCTTCAGCGAATCAGTGGGTGATACGGCGCGGTCACACGAGTTGAGCGGCGCTCCAGGGATACTCACGCTCAAACGCCTGTGCAAAATCGAACACGTCCTGAAAATCTTCCCGTCGGTCCTGCGGCTGACTGATCAGCAAGCCCAGCTCTACCAACGTGAAGACGATGTCGCCGATGTCGCGCGTCGCTCGCACGCCCCAATGGTCGAGCACGAGGCGCGCCGTGACACCAAATCGCTCCATCGCGAGCGATCGACAGGCATGCGCCAGCTCGGGGCCTGTAATATGCCGACGTTCGGTCAGGCGCCCCTGACAGAACTCGAGCGCAGCCAGCACGAACAGGTACGCACGCTCGTCGAACCGCTGCTCGCGCAAGCGGATTTGATCCATGATGCCTTCACGAAAGGCCAGCTCTGTCACCGCCACTCCAGAAAACGCTGAAACCAGTCAGCACCACCGCACCCGCCAAAGACGGGGCGGCGACGCTTGCTCACCGTAAGAAGATGTGGCCCCGAACCGGTCGTCACAATGCCTTGCGCTGCGCTCCGACTCAGGTATGGGATGGCGCCACCATCGGATACAGTGGAAACTGCGCCGCCAGCGCGCGCACATCGGCCTTGACGGCCTGCACCACGGCCGCGTCATCGGGCGCTTGCAGGACACGGTCAATAAGTCCGGCAATCTGCATCATGGCCGCGCCGTCCATGCCGCGCGTTGTGACAGCCGGCGTGCCGATGCGGATACCGCTGGTGACAAACGGCGACTGCGTTTCCTTTGGCACGGTGTTCTTGTTCAGCGTGATGCCAGCCCGATCGAGCGCCGTTTCCGCGAGTTTGCCCGTGAGGCCGCGGTTGCGCAGATCCACGAGCATCAAATGGTTGTCGGTACCGCCGGACACCACATGGAAGCCGCGCTCCATCAGCGCGGCGGCCAGTTGCTTTGCGTTGCTCACCACACGCGCGCAATAATCGGTGAACGCCGGCTGCAGCGCCTCGTGAAACGCCACGGCTTTGGCCGCGATCACGTGTTCGAGCGGGCCGCCCTGCATGCCGGGGAACACCGATTTGTCCACCGCCTTGGCATGTTCGGCCTTGCACAGAATCAGGCCGCCACGCGGTCCACGGAGTGTCTTGTGCGTGGTGCTTGTGACGATATCGGCGAACGGTACCGGAGACGGATACACACCGGTGGCCGCGAGTCCGGCAAAGTGTGCCATGTCTACCATGAAGAGCGCACCAACTTCCTTTGCGACGTCGGCGAAGGCGGCCCAATCCACGACGCGCGAGTACGCGCTGTACCCGGCGATGATCATTTTCGGCTTGTGTTCTCTCGCCTGCGCGCGCATCGCGTCGTAGTCGATGTAGCCTTCGTCTGTCACTCCGTACGACACCGCGCGGTACAGCAACCCCGAGAAGTTCACCGGCGAGCCGTGCGTGAGATGCCCGCCCTGCGAGAGATCCATGCCAAGGAAGGTGTCGCCGGGCTTCATGAATGCCAGGAACACCGCCGCGTTCGCCGACGCGCCGGAGTGGGGCTGTACATTTGCGTGATCGGCGCCGAACAACTCCTTCACCCGATCGATCGCCAGCTGTTCCACCTTGTCGACGACTTCGCAGCCACCGTAGTAGCGCTTGCCGGGGAGTCCTTCGGCGTACTTGTTCGTGAGGGGCGAACCCATCGCTTCCATGACGGCTGGCGAGACAAAGTTTTCGCTCGCGATGAGCTCAAGCCCTTCTCCCTGCCTGGCGATCTCGAGTTCAATCAGCTCGGCGATCGCCGGATCTGTCGCCCAGAGCGCCGCCCCGGGCGGGCACCGGTCCCAGTCCGGCCACCGCGTGGCATCGTGCACTGCGCTCGCCCCATGCTGCTCACTCATGCGCTGCTCCCGCGGACGCGTCGTCCGCTTGATCGCCGTCACGCTCGATCTTGGCAACACGTCCTTCGTGTCGGCCGCCTTCGAACTCCGTGTCCAACCACTTGTGCAGAATCGCGATCCCGTCTTCGTCTGACAAGAAGCGCGCCGGCAACACCAGCACGTTGGCGTTGTTGTGCTTGCGTGCGAGTTCCGCCACGTCCGCGCTCCACGCCACGGCGGCGCGCACGCCGGGATACCGATTGGCCACGTACGACATGCCCAGCCCCGTGCCACACAGCAGCACCCCGCGCTGCACCCGCCCCTCTGACACCTGCTGCGCGAGTGGGTGCGCGTAATCCGCGTAGTCGGTGCTGGCCGTGCCGTGTGTGCCGATGTCATCGACGTCGAACCCGGCGTCGGCGAGCACGGCCCGAAGCCGCTCCTTGAGTTCAAAGCCCGCGTGATCCGAGGCAATGGGAATGCGTTCCGCCATATGTGATACCGGGCGCTCGCGCGCTCAGTTCTCCTTGTTGGGGTACTGCGGCCACTGCCGCACCATCGCGCGCACCGCTTTGATGCGTTGTTCCGCCACGAGATCTGCCGCCCGATACGTGGGCACGCCATCGCGCTTCGCGAGTCTGAACACACTCAAGACCGTTTCGTAAATTTCATCGGCTTTGCGCAGCGCCCGATCGCGCGACCACCCGGTCAGTTCACTGTACACGTTGATGACACCGCCGGCGTTGACCACGTAGTCCGGGGCGTAGAGAATGCCCTTTTCGGTGAGTTCATCGCCGTGCCGGCTTTCGAGCAACTGATTGTTTGCGGCGCCGGCCACGATTTCCACGCGTAGCTGCGGCAGCGTGATGTCGTTGATCACGCCACCCAGCGCACAGGGCGCGAAGATATCGGCCTGTTGCGAATAAATGTCGTCCGGTGCCACAACTTCGGCGCCGGTAGCATCGACCACACGCTTGATCCGGAAATCGTCAATATCCGTGACGACAAGCGTGGCGCCGGCGGCGAACAACTCCCGGGCCAGATGCAGGCCGACATTGCCACACCCTTGAATGGCCACGCGCTTGCCCCCGAGTGAATCGCTGCCCCAGCGCTCTTGCGCCGAGGCTTCAATCGCGCGGAACACACCGTGCGCCGTGACGCTCGATGGATCGCCCGACTTTGAACCGATGCCGGTGACGTGCTTCGTCTCCATATGCACAAAGTCCATGTCTTCGACGCTCGTTCCCACATCTTCGGCCGTGATGTACCGACCACCGAGCGAGTCCACAAACCGGCCGTGCGCCCGGAACAGCATCTCACGATTTGTCGTGCGATTGTCTCCGATCATCACGGCCTTGCCACCTCCGAGATTGAGACCCGCGACCGCGTTCTTGTAAGTCATTCCACGCGACAGGCGCAGTGCGTCCACGAACGCCTCTTCATCCGTCTTGTAGTTCCAGAAGCGCAAGCCGCCGAGTGCTGGACCGAGCGTGGTGTCGTGTATTGCGATAACGCCGCGATAGCCGCTCGCCCGGTCGTGACACATGACGACCTGCTCGTGGCCCATATCGGCGATGAGTTCGAAGAAATGCATGGGGGGAGTATCAGTCGGTGAGGTGGCCGTCGATATCCCCTGCGGACACGGCGGCAAGAAGGTCGCGCGCAATCACGATGCGTTGAATCTCCGAAGTCCCTTCGTAGATTTCGGTCACCTTGGCATCGCGGAAGTGTCGTTCGACGGGATAGTCGGTCACATAGCCGTAGCCGCCGTGAATCTGGATCGCCTCGGTCGTGACCCACATGGCGGTCTCGGTGGCGAACAGCTTCGCCATGGAGCTGAAACGGGTCACGCGCTCGCCGCGCTCCTTGGCCGACGCCGCCGCGTGCAACAACGTGCGCGCCGCAGTGATGCGCGTCGCCATGTCAGCGAGTTTGAACTGAATGATCTGAAAGTTGGCGATCGGCTCACCAAACTGCTTGCGCTCAGTGGCGTATTTCGCCGCCGCTTCGAGGGCCGCGCGCGCGATACCGATGGCCTGTGCTGCAATGCCCAGCCGTCCGTGATCCAGCGAGGCCAGCGCATACGTGAAGCCGCGTCCTGCTTCGCCGAGCAATCGATCCGCCGGTACGCGACAGCCGTCAAGATTGATCTGCACCGTGGGAGACGAGCGCAGCCCCATCTTGTCTTCTTTCTTGCCGACGGAGAAGCCAGGCAGGTCGGGCGTGAGGATGAAAGTGGAGATGCCCTTCGCGCCGGCGCGCGCGTCGCTGGTATCGGTGCGGGCCATCGCCAGAATCACGTCGGCGTGCGTGCCGTGTGACACCCAGGCTTTGGTGCCGGTGAGCACGTATTCATCACCCTCGCACACCGCTTGCGTGCGCAGGCTCGCGGCGTCGCTGCCCGCGTCGGGTTCTGAGAGCGCGAACGCACCGAGGTACTCGCCGCGCGCCATCGGCTTCAGGAATTGCTCACGCTGCGCGTCGGTGCCGTAATTGAGCAGCATCTGCGTGGGCAGTGAGTTGTGTACGCTCATCAGGACAGCGGCCGACGCGTCGGCGACGGCGATTTCCTCCAGCGCCAACAGATACGAGTTGGCGTCGAGGCCGAGTCCATCCCACGCCTCGGGAATGAGCATGCCGAGGAATCCCAACTCGGCGAGACGTGTCACCAGTGCGTGTTCAAAGCGCGCCTCGCGATCGAGCTCGGCCGCAATTGGCGCGAGTTCACGTTGCGCGAACTCGCGCGCGGTACGCTGAATCTCGCGCTGCAGATCCGTCAGTGGCAGCAATGACATCAGGCAGTCCGATAGTCGTAAAAGCCGCGGCCGCTCTTGCGGCCCAACCAACCCGCCGCGACGTACTTCCGCAACAGCGGGCAGGCGCGGTACTTGGAATCACCGAGTCCTTGATGCAGGACATCCATGATCGCCAGACAGGTGTCGAGCCCGATGAAATCCGCCAGCGTCAGCGGACCCATGGGATGATTCATACCGAGTTTCATCACCGTATCGATCGCCTCCGGCGCGCCGACGCCCTCCATCACGCAGTAGATCGCTTCGTTGATCATCGGCATGAGAATGCGGTTGGCCACGAAGCCCGGGAAGTCATTGACTTCCACCGGCGTCTTGCCAAGCCCGCGCGCCGACTGCATCACGCGCTCCGTCGTGGCGTCACTGGTGGCGAGACCACGAATCACTTCCACCAGTTGCATCACGGGCACGGGATTCATGAAATGCATCCCGATGACCTGCTCCGGACGCGTCGTGCACGCGGCGATTTCCGTGATGGAAATGGAGCTGGTATTCGACGCCAGGATCGCGTGCGCCGGCGCGAGGCGGTCGGCGTCAGCGATCAGTTGGAACTTGAGATCACGGCGTTCGGTGGCCGCTTCGATCACGAGGTCGGCGTCCGACAGCGCGTCGAGTGATGTATTCACGGTCACTCGTGCAAGGGCGGCATCCGCGGCCGCTGCGTCGAGCGCGCCTTTCTTCACCTGACGCTCGAGGTTCTTCGCGATGTTGCCGCGGCCGCGCCCGAGCGCAACGGCGCTCACGTCGATCATGATCACATCGTGCCCGCTCACCGCAAACACGTGGGCAATACCGTTGCCCATCTGCCCTGCACCGATCACCGCAATCCGGTCCGCCATACCGTTCAACTCTCCAGGTTCGCGAGACGAGGCGCTCGCGAATCAATGTTCGATTCAGGAATCGTCGCCGCACGAGTCGCGCGGCGCGCGTACCACCACACGGCGCTGAGCAGCACGAGCACGCTCGCCGCGCCACCTTCCGGTCCCCACGCGCCGCCACTCCACCACGACGGGCCCGTGGGCTCGAACCGCCAGCCCGGCGTGTCGAAGGGCAAACCGCTCACTGGCGCGTGCACCACCGCAGCCATCGTGAAATTCCACGCCAGATGCGCGAGCCAGGCCGCCGGCACGCTCTGTGTGAATTCGCGGACCACACCGAGGCTGACGCCCGCGAGCAGCACGATGGCCAGCGTTCTCGCGTTGGCGCCAGGATTCAACGCGTGCACGGCAGCAAACGCGACACTGGTTGCCCAGAGCGCGACGCGTGACCCACCGGCTTGTTCGGCGACGCGCCAGAGATAGCCACGGAACACGAGTTCTTCCCACAGCGCCGCCGGCGCGAGCAACCACAAGGCCCGACATGCGGTCGCGCTCCACTCGTCGATTCCCGAACCATCGCGAACACCGGAGAACTGCGCACCGCCGCTCAACAGCAACAAGGCGATCACGCTGGTGATGGCCAGCCCACCCATCCCCACGCCCCGCGTGAGCGCTCGACCACGCCACGCCTCGCGACCGAACGCGATGTCAGGCCACTGCTGCCCGTCCACATGGCGAAGGGCGATGACCGTCGCCCCCGTCACCGCGATGAGCATCATCAGCGAATACAACGCCGGCGGCGAATCCAGCCATGACGTCGCGGCCGACAGCACGGGATACACAAAGCTGTTCGCCAGCGTCCACACGACGACAAACGCCGCGAGATACACTGACAGCCTCCACGGAGCTCGGAGCGCGCCCGTTGACGCCACAAACCAGAGCGACCCGTCGCGTACGACACGCGCGGGCCGTGACCACGTCATCCGCGGCGCGCGTGCGGTCACGTGGTGCGCCGCTCCACCGCGAGCGCGACGGCGTCTCCTCCACCCAGACAAAGCGTCGCCAATCCCTTTCGACCGCCGCGGTCAATGAGTGCGTGCAACAACGTGACCAGCACGCGTGCGCCGCTCGCGCCGATCGGGTGCCCCAGCGCGATCGCGCCGCCGCGCACATTCACGCGCGACTCATCCCAGCCGAGTCCGTCACCGTCGGCCAGTGCCTGCGAGGCAAACGCTTCGTTCGCTTCAATCAGATCGTAATCACCGATCGCCGTGCCCGCCTTGGCCATCAGGTTCTGCACGGCGGTGATGGGCGCGAAGAACAGTTCTTTCGGATCTCCGGCCCCCGTCGCATACGCGGTGATATGCGCGAGAATCGTGAGATTATGCTGCATCGCGTAGGCTTCGCTCGTCACCACAATCGCCGCCGCACCATCGTTCAGCGACGACGCGTTGCCGGCCGTGACAGACAGCGATTCGCTCTTGTCAACGCCCGGGAACGCGGGACGCAACGTGGCGAGCGATTCCGCCGTCGTGTCGGCGCGCGGTCCTTCGTCCGCCGTCACCATCGTTGGCCCCTTGCGACCGGGGACCTCCACAGGCACGATCTCCGCATCAAAGTGGCCGCTCTGCTGCGCTGCGATGGCCCGCGCGTGTGACTGGGCCGCGAACGCATCCTGTCGTTCACGCGAGACCTTGGCCTTGCTCGCGGTATGCTCGGCGTGCCGACCCATGTGCACGTCACAGCTCGAGCAGTGCAGCCCATCGTGAATCATGCCGTCGACCATCGTCTGGTTGCCGATCTTCACCCCGCCACGCATTCCGAACACGTAATGCGGCGCGTTGGACATGCTCTCCATGCCGCCCGCGACAATCACCTGCGCGTCACCGGCTTTGATCGCCTGCGCGGCCAGCATTACGGCCTTGAGCCCGGAGCCGCAGACTTTGTTGATCGTGACCGCGGAGACGGAGCTCGGTACACCGGCCAGCAGCATGGCCTGACGAGCGGGCGCCTGCCCCACTCCGGCCTGCAGCACGTTCCCCATGATGACTTCGTTCACATCGCCGGGGGACACCCCGGCGCGTTCGAGCGCGGCTTTGATGGCCACCGCGCCAAGCTGCGGCGCCGTGAGCGACGCGAGGCCGCCCAGATATCGGCCAATCGGGGTGCGTGCGGCGCCCACGATGACGGGTGTACGAATGAGATCGGTCATGAAACCTTGGGTTCAGGGAATAGCCTGTGAAAGGTAATCCGGCGCCTCAGCGGGCCGCGACCGGCGGCGCGTTTCAGCAGGGCTGGACTCGGCGGCCCGCCGAGGCGACATTCGAAAGCGTCCGGTGACGATCGCATGACGGCGGCCGCTATCGTGGGCGCATGCCCCGAACCAGACCAACCCGGAGGAGTTATCCCATGCTCGCCTCCCCTGCCCCGATGACTGCTGCAGAGCTGCTGCTGCGGCAGCCTTCCCACAAGCGCAGTGAGCTCATCGCCGGCCGCATGGTCGTCCGGGAACCGGCCGGACTTCACCACGGCAGTGTCGCGGCCCAGCTGCTGATTGCCGTGGGCAGCCATGTGGCACGGGAACGACTCGGCCGCGTGGTCGCCGCTGAAACGGGTTTCACGCTGCGCCGCGATCCCGATACGGTACGCGCTCCCGATGTAGCGTTTATTCGGGCCGATCGATGGCCAGTAGCCCAGACCACGGGTTTCGGAGAGATCGCGCCGGACCTCGTTGCCGAGGTGCTGTCGCCGGGCGATCGCGAACGCGACGTACCGGCAAAGGTCGCCGACTGGCTCGCCGCAGGAACGCAGCTCGTGTGGATCATCGACCCGATCGGGCGCGTTGCCCGCGTGTACCGTCCAGAAGGAAGTGTCACGACGGTGGCGGCTACAGACGAGCTCAACGGCGAGTCGGTGCTCCCTGGCTTCGTGATGCGTGTATCGGAGTTGTTCGACTAGCGCGCCGACGCGCTCTTCTCCTCCACGATCACCGTGAGCGGAATGTACCATCCCGACTCCACAGACTTCACCTCGAGTCGCCACACACCGGGCTGCATGGGCGTGAACTCGAAGTCGGCCGTCTGACCTGGACCCATTTCCACATGCGCGGGGCGCAGCGTCGCGATCGCGCCTGGCAAGTCAGCGCCGTCTTTGGCGACGGGGCGCCACTGCGCCACCGTGGAATCGGTTCTGAGCGTGTACGCGACACGCCAATCGGGGTGAATCGTCACGATACGCAATCGGTGCGTTTCACCCACGGCGAGTCGTAGTGGCGCCGGAGATCGCTGGCCATTCACGAGTGCGAACGGGCTCTCGTTCTTTTTTCGGAGCTCCGGTCCGCCGCCGCCGGTCACAATCAGATGATCGCGTGTGAGGTCGCGTGGTGCATCCGACACGATCAAGGCGCCATACATACCGGAGTTGATCTGGTGCCGGTCATTCAGATGTGAGTGATACGGATACGTACCGGAGCGCGTCGGCACGAACGCCGCAACGAACGAGTCATTCGGTGCGATCTCGGTGAAGACCCGCTTACCGAGCCCACTGAAGTGCGGCACACCATCGGGAAAGCTTTCGATTTCCAGTCCGTGCCAGTGAATGGCAGTTGGCTGGTCGAGGTTGTTGCGCACCACAATTCGCACAGGCTGATTTCGACGCAGTTCGAGTACAGGGCCAGGAAGCACGACAGAATCACGCGCCGGCGCTGAATCCCCCTGCTGCAAAGAAAATCCGATGGCGTCGTCGCCCGTGAACAGACGACGTTTGCCCTTCTGCACGAACAGGCGCAGCTCGCGCGCATTGGCCGTTGACGTCTCCACATAGCCGGGAGATGGCGCGACCTTGAGCCCAACGACAAGTCCACGCATCGCGTGCGCCGTGTGCGCTCCATCGGCATGGGCGCTATGAAGTGCGGATGCTGCCGCGGAATCAGCCGGCGAGCCCGCAAGCGTCACCGTTTCGTCGGTATGGAACGCGAAGTGACAGTGAAAGAGCCAGTTACCCGGAGTGTTCGGCAGGAAGCTGAACGTGAATGTGTGCAGCGGAGCGATCAAATCGGTGTTCGACAGATGTTGAGCCTCCGCCGGCACTTTGGTATCGACGCGTCCGTCACCGTGCGACTCGATCGTGTAGAAGAACCCATGCAAATGCATCGGATGATGCAGCGGAATCGCGTTGATGATGCGAAAGCGCGTGGAATCGCCCTGCTGCAGGTTGATGGTCTCGGTGTGCGGCCATCCTTTCCCATTGATCACTGACACGACTTCAAACGGACGGCCATTGTCGTAGTCGAGAAACCATTCGCTCAGCACAAAGATCTCATCGCGCGTTGACGCCCCTGGTGCGTCCACCACGATGGCGCCGTTCAGCTGACTGTCTTTCCAGAATCGGTCCGCTGCCGTCGTGCCAAGGAATGCCGCCCAGTAGAAATAGGTTCCGGCGGTACTGAGCGTATATCGAACCTCGCGTGTGGCGCCCGGCGCGAGCTGCAGCGTGTCGGTCTTGAGCGCGAGTCCCGGGCGCAGGCCACCAATGACCATCGCCGAATCCGATGCGTTTCGGATACTCAGAATGATTTGTGTGCCTTCGAGCACGCGAATCAGCGGGCCCGGCACCGACGGGGTACGACCACGTTCGGCGAACGCCAGAATCGGCACTTCAGGGTCGTCGTCACCCTCAGGCCGCCACGCACTTTCCACCACATCAATCGCGAGCCGAAGCGTTCGACCGTCAAGTCGTCCTGCCGCCACGCGGTTCTGATGCACAGTGGCGCGCGCTGCGCTCGGTGATGCCTTGGGTAGCGGTACACGTGGCAATGTCGCCACGAGTTGCGCGTTGAGTGCGATACCAAGCAGAGCCGTGACCGCGACCGACATGTGAACCCCGAGCAGAAGTGGAATACGGCGCGATCAGCGACGACTGAAGACGGCGCCGTGTGGGACACCGATGGCACGTCCGCCATGTGGCCACGTTTTGTCATCCATTCGAAAACCGGGCGCAATAGCGCCGGCCTCACGGAATCGTTCATCCAGCGCGAGCTGTCCGCTCGTGGAATCGAAACGTGCAATAAGGACGCGATGTTTGAGCGCCGAGTAGCCTGTGATCACGACGCGACGGTGGTCGGGCGACATCGCGATCCAGTGCGGCACGTCGTCAGCGCCGAGCGTCACACGACTCACCTCGCGGGGAGCGGATGGATCGCCGATATCGAGACTGACGACGGCGTTCCAGGCGGGCACCGTGACAAGATAGTAGTGACCGGAGATGACGGGAATCGCACAGCTCGTGCCCTCAGTTGTCGGGAACGAGGATACCAGTCGCCCCGATGGAGTGTCCGTCTCCAGACCTTCCAGCAGATACAGCCCGCACGAGAATGTAGAAACCAGAACCGTGCGTCCGTCGGCCAGCACG
>JBBRFQ010000055.1:0-19582 GCA_038224035.1 Gemmatimonadales bacterium | reverse complement strand
GAGACTACTCCGTCAATAGGTGGCACGTGGAAGCGCTGCGAGGCGTTCCGAGCGAAGCCATCCTAATCGCCCGTGAGGCTTGACTCCCCCCATGGTTTTCCATGGGTAGAGTTCAAACACAATGCAAAGCACATGCTATACACGGTGCGCGGATTGGATCCGCCGCACCCCATGATCACTTCCTCGTCTGTTGTTAACAACAGCACACATTTTCGCTGGCAACTAGAGCGTCAGGGCCACACCCGTTCCCATTCCGAACACGGTCGTTAAGCCTGACAGCGCCAATGGTACTCCGGTCGAGAGATCGCGGGAGAGTAGGCCGTTGCCGGCACCCTTGCGAAGCCCCCGTCACTTCATTGTGGCGGGGGTTTCGTCGTTACGTGCCACCAATCCCATCGCCCGGCACACCCCGCCGGTCGCCTCGCTCCGCGCAACCCGTTGCGCACACACCGTTTCACACTATTCTCCCCTCATGTCTCGCGCCGGCATCGTCACCGTCGCCGGTAAGCCCAACGCCGGCAAATCCACGCTCCTCAACCGACTCGTCGGCGAGAAGCTCGCGATCACCAGTCCAAAGGCCCAGTCCACACGTCATCGTGTCGTTGGATTGCGCACGGAACTCGACACGCAGATGGTCGTGCTCGATACGCCCGGACTGCTCGATCCCAAAGACCTGCTGCATCAGGCCATGCGCGGCGCGTCGCTCGCGGCCGTTCGTGACGCCGATGTCATCGTCTATCTCGTGGATGCGTCCGCGCTGAAGACGCACGCGTTGCGTGATTGGGCCGCTGAGCCCCACAGCGAGGTTCCCTGGCCTTCGTTCGAAGTGGCCGCGTCGCTGCAACGAGCGCCCAAGGCATCGGTTGTCACGGTGCTCAACAAGAGTGATCAACTCTCCGATGAACTGCGCGACGCGCTGCGCTTGGCCGACCCGAAGGTGATTACCATGTCCGCGCTCACCGGCGACGGCATTGATCCCTTGGTGAGCGCCGTCACGGAGGCGCTTCCGGAAAGCCCGTACTTGTATCCGGCTGATGAAATCAGCACGCTTCCAATGCGGTTCTTTTGCGCCGAGTTTGTGCGCGAGACCGCCTTGGAGCAGCTGGGCGATGAACTGCCGCACGCGTTGGCCTGCGCGATCGATGAGTACCGCGAGGGGTCGTCGCCTCTGTATATTCGTGCTGTCTTGTATGTCGAACGCGAAAGCCAAAAGGCCATTGTGATTGGTGCTGGTGGACAACAAATCAAAAAGCTCGGGCGCGCCGCCCGCATCAAAATTGAAAAGTTCGTCGGGGAACCTGTTTATCTCGATTTGTGGGTAAAGGTGCTGGCGAACTGGCGCAAAAAGCGCGGCGCGGTGACCCGACTGGGTTACGGCGACCCTTCGTCGCCCCATACCACCTGATGCCATCTCGATCGTTTGCCACGCGTACGCACGCGTGGATGACGGAGAGTCGCCGGCGAGTTTCACTCTGGCACGCGCTCCTCGGCGTGGCGTCGTTGGCGCTGGCCATCACACCGCTGCGACAGCTGCGCGCGCAAGGCGCCGCTTTCCTGCTGCTCCCCATCGGAGCGCGCAGTGTTGGCGGCGGTGAAGCGGTCGTTGCCGACACGCTCGGCGTCGACGGCATTTGGTGGAATCCCGCATCCATGGCGTCCATGAGTCGGGGCGAGCTGGCAATCAACGGATCGCAAACGATCGAGGGCAATAGCGCGGCGATCGGATTCGCACGTCCCTCGCGTGTGCTGGGCACGATTGCCGCCGCGGCCAATATTCTCGACTACGGAACACAAGGTGTGACCAACTCCGACGGTGTCGAGGTCGCCACGGCTACGAAGCGAAGCACGATCCTGATCCTCTCGTACGCCACGGCAATCGGTCGGCGGCTACGCGTCGGCATCAGCTATAAGTACGCTCGTGACGCCGACACCTGCCTCGGCGACGCTGGGGCGTGCGGCGACGAACCGCAGTTCGTCGGAGCGAGCAGTGCCGTCGATTTTGGTGCCCAATATGTGTTGCCCACACGGCTTCCAATCACGCTCGGCGCCGCCGTGCGGAATCTCGGTCCGACTTTTCAGGTGAAAGACGCGGAACAGGCGGCGCCCTTGCCACGTACCTGGCAGGCTGGCGCCAGCGCTCGTGTTCCGATCGCGGCCCTCGACACGGTCGGCCTAACGGTCAACGTCATGGCCGACGTGCTTGGCAGTCTGGCGTATGACGGGCTGAGCGTGCGCATCGGTGGTGTGGTCACGTATGCCGATCGATACTCACTGCGAGCCGGATACACGTTTGTCGAAGGTGAGCGCAGTGGCGCGGCGCTTGGCCTCGGCGTCGCCCTCTCCGATGGGATGGCCGTCGACATCGCGCGTCGTTTCGATTCGCTGTCCGCGCTGTCTGGCGTTGCCCCTACGTACGTGACGCTCCGGTTCCGCTTCTGATGCGCGCGCGACGATTGTGCTCGCGGTCCATCGCGCTGGTTTCGGCCGCCGCGTGTCTTGTTGGGCCAGGCGCCGTTCGAGCGCAGCCAGTGCTGAGCCGATCAATGGCGGTCGTCCCCAGTGAATCCGCGCGCGAATCGCGGACTGTTGTGTTGCCGACAGCGGCGATCCTAACGCACGACGCCGCGTCGCCGGCCATGGCGCTCGCCTGGCCTGCGCAGCCGTCCACCGCGTTTCCTGTCGACACGCGGTCGCGGTCGCTGCCGGGCGCCGGATTGTCCCCTTGGTACGCGCCGCTGTTGTCGGCGTTGGTTCCCGGTGCCGGGCAGGGATGGTTGCGTCAACAACGCGGTGTCGCGTACCTCGCGGCAGAGAGCTATCTCATCTTGCAAGCGCTGCAGTCGCAGCGTGACGCCTCACGCGAAACGCGCGAGTACCGCGAAATCGCGCGTACTGTCGCGCGCGCTACAGTCGTCGGCGAGCGCCCGGATGGACCGTGGGCGTACTATGAGCGCATGCAGCGGGTGCTGGAGAGCGGCGCGTACAATCGCACACCGGGTGCGGGGTTCACGCCCGAATCCGATCCGCAGACCTACAACGGGTCGATCTGGCTGCTGGCCCGCGAAACGTATTGGCGCAATCCCGAGTTGGCACCAGACGCCGGCTCACAGGAATATCAGCGGGCGATCAGTTTTTATCAGTCCCGCGCCGCGACCGACGAGTTTCTCTGGAGCTGGCGAGATGCCCAGCTGCAACAGGACCTCTTCCGCCAAACGATTGCGCGAAGCAATGAATCATCGCGACGTACGCGTCAGATGGTGGGACTGCTGCTGGCGAACCACGCGCTGAGTTTGGTGGACGCATACGTCAGTGTGCGGTTGCGCGTGTTTGGCGTTGATCCCACGAGCGGTGAACAGCGCGTGGGTGTGAGCGGAACGATTCCGCTGCCGGCGCTCCGGCGCTGAGCGCCACTGCGGCGCGCGCGACTGTCACACGCATGGTGACGGGCGTTACAGCGTGCCGAACGTCTCCCGCCAATCGTCTGGTGTAGAAGACCTCGCTTGCGCGAATGTTCAGTTCGCGCGCCGCATGCAATGGGCGGACCTCTCGAACCCCGACGGCCTCTCGCCGACCGGATGACCTCACCGCGCATCACCGAAGACACGATCGTGGTTGTGACGGGCGGCGCGCCGCTGCCGGTCTGGCTATCGGCGTGGTGGTCCGACGTTGGCGATGCGGTGTTGCACTGTGATGATGGCGACACGGTTGTGGCGTGGGCGCTGAGAGCGCGGCCCCGCGCGATTGTGATCGACGCGCGTCCGGCGGCGGGTGCACTGGCCTTGTGTCGCCGGCTCAAGCGGGATGCGTGGACGGCGATCGTGCCGGTACTCATCGTGGGCGATGCGGTGGACTTTGCGCTCGCGTTTGACGCCGGCGCCGATGAAGTCCTGCAGCTCGACCTCGATCCTCGTGAAGCGACTGCGCGGCTGCTGGCGCTGCTCCGTCGCTCCGACCGCGACACCGATGTGCATCCGTCCACCCGTCTGCCCGGTACCCGCGAGATCGAAGCCGAGATCGGCCGCCGGCTGGCGGCGAACGATGCGTTCGCGGCGTGCTACGCAGACCTCGATCACTTCAAGGAGTTCAATGATCGCTACGGATTCTATCACGGCGATCAGGTCATCCGACTGTTGGCGCGGTTGCTGCACGACGTGGTCAAGGGGCTCTGCGGCTCCGAGGGATTTGTGGGGCATATCGGTGGCGACGATTTTCTGTACATTGTTCCGGTAGCTGCCATGCCGGGCGTCTGCGATGAGGTGATTCGGGTTTTTGACGAGTTGGCACCGTTGCAGTACTCGGATGCCGATCGTCGCGCGGGGTACTTCCTCGGCAAGGATCGGCGCAACCAACTCCACCGTGTGCCTCTTATGACGCTCTCGGTCGGCGTTGTCACCAACCAACGCCGCCGCTTCGCGCGGGCGGTCGAGGTCAGCGAGCTGGCCACAGAAATGAAGAGCTACGCAAAAACACTCCCCGGTTCCGTGTGGACCGTTGATCGCCGTCGCGATGACGACGAACTCGAACACGCGGTCGCCGTGCGCGACCCCGGTGCGCCGGCGGTCATTGCATTGCGCGCGGGGACGGGTCGATGACGGTGTCCTGTCCCGACTGTCGCTCGGTCTTTCGTGTTGACCCGGCCAAAGTTCCCGCTACGGGCGTCAGGGCACGATGCTCGGTGTGTGGCGGGATCATCGTCGTTTCGGGCGGCACAGGCGCCCTGCGGACACCAGCTCGCACGCCCGTGTCGGCGATGTCCACCGGCGGCCTCTCCCGGACGCCGGCGCGCTCGGCGACACCGCGCGCTCCAGGGCCGATGGTGACGCCCAGTCCGGCCGCGGCTTCGAGCCGTCCCACGCCGGCCACGGCGACGCCGATGCACCCGACGCCGGTTCGGGCAGTCCCGCCCAGTCGGGCGATGCCGGTCCAGCACTCCATTTCGACGCCGCTCGGCGCGGTCACACCGCGCAACGCGACGCCCACTGCGGTCCCCGGCGTCGTCAGCTTCATGACGCCGCCGATACCCGCTCCGGTGCTCGTCGTGCCAACGCGATTGCCGACACCGCCTGTACCGCCGACGCCGCGAGCCCAGCATCAGGTTGGCGTGTCGTCGACGCCGGCGAGTGTCGCAGGCCCAGCGCCGGTAGCGCCCTCGAGCTCGGCGTCGACGAGCGCCTCCGTGAGCGCGATTGCCGCGGCAGCGCCCACCGACTTGCTCACCCCCCGTCGCCCGATCAATCCGTTCCTGAAGGCCGATCCCGGGCAGCGCGCTCGACGATTGGCGCGCGCGCTGGTGTCGGACCTCGTCGCCTACCACCCCAAAAAGCGTGACGAGGGGTTGGCGCAGGGCACGCTGCGGGCGCTGTTCCGTGAGGACATCAAGAAGAGCTACGAAGAGTACGTCGATCAGGTTGGGAAGGAGATCGCCGAGTCCACGCCGCATTTTCAGGAAGCGCTCAACGATATCCTCGCCAGTGGGCAGCGCATGTTTTAGGCGGCTCGGTGCGCTGCCGGGGTTCGACGCCGGGCCTTTGTGACTGGAGTGCCAGAGGCACGGGCGCTATCTTTCAGTTCGGCAACGTGAAGGTTTCTTGCGAGCCGCGCTCCGTGACTGGAGCAGCGGCTTGTGTCGTTTTTGGAGGCAGAATGCTGGATGGAAATCGCAGGGCGATCCTTGAACAGGCCGCCACTAAGCTGGACGACATGCGGAGGTTCCTTTGACCTGGAGACCAAGCGCCTCACGCTGATGGCCCTCGAGAACGAGATGGCCGACGCCTCCTTCTGGAACTCGCAGGAGCGAGCGCAGGAGGTCGTGAAGGAGGTCAAGATTCTCAAGGCCTGGGTTGATCCGTATGACGCGCTTGTAGCGCGTGTGAACGCGGCGCGTGAGCTTGCGGAGCTGCTGACGTTGGAGCCCGACGATGCCATGGACGCTGATCTCGACGCCGATGTCCATGGCATGCAGAGCGAACTTGAGGCCTTCGGATTGCGCTCGCTGCTGCGTCACCCGGATGATGTGCGCGATGCGCAGGTGGAAATTTCCGCGGGCGCCGGTGGCACCGAGGCGCAGGACTGGGCGCAGATGCTGATGCGCATGTACACGCGCTGGGCCGAGCGGCGCGGGTACACGGTCGACCTCATGGACGTGTCCGAAGGGGAAGAAGCCGGTATCAAGGGTGCGGTGCTCGAAATCAAAGGCCAGTATGCGTACGGTTTTCTGAAGGCCGAATCAGGCGTGCATCGGTTGGTGCGCATCTCGCCATTCGACGCACAGGCGCGTCGGCATACCTCGTTCGCGTCCGTGTTTGTCTACGCGATGGTCGACGATGAAATCAACATCGAGATCCGCGACGAAGACATCAAAATGGACGTGTTTCGCGCGTCCGGTGCCGGTGGCCAGCACGTGAACAAAACGTCGAGTGCTGTGCGCCTCACGCATATTCCCACGGGCTTGGTGACGTCGTCACAGGCCGAGCGTTCGCAGCTCAAGAATCGCGGCCACGCCATGAAGCAGCTCAAGAACAAACTGTATCAGCTTGAGCTGAACAAACAGATGGCCGCCAAGGCAGCGATCGACGCGAACAAGATGGACGTGTCGTTCGGCAGCCAGATTCGCTCATATGTGTTTCAACCGTACACCATGGTGAACGATCATCGCACCGAGCTCAAGATCGCCGACATCGAGCGGGTCATGTTGGGCGGTGTTGATCCGTTCATTGAAGCCTACCTCAAGAAATCAGGTGACATTTCGCTCGGGAGCAGTGCGTGACCGATACGCCGAATGATGCGGGTGCGGTCGCGCCCGGCGACGAACAGGATATCGGCTTCGTGATGCGCGATCGCATGGCGGCGCTGACGCGACTGCGTGAACAGGGCGTGGAGCCGTTTGCCTACAGTTTTGAGCGCACGCACAACACGCAGGACGCGCGCGCGTTGCTTGGCGAGCGTGACGAGGGACCGGTGGTACGCCTGGCCGGGCGGATTGCGTCGTGGCGTTCGCAGGGCAAGACGGCGTTCGCGAATCTGGTCGACCAGGACGGCCGTCTGCAGCTGTACCTGCGCCGCGATGAGCTCGGCGAGGAGGCCTGGGCGATGGCCGGTGAACTGCACGTGTCCGATGTGATCGGCGTGAGCGGCCCACTCATGCGCACGCGCACCGGCGAAGTCACGGTGCGGGTCACCGAACTCACGTTACTCGCGAAAGCGCTGCGTCCGTTGCCGTTTGGCAAGGAAGCGGTGGTCGACGGGCAGGTGGTGCGCTACTCCGCCTTCAGCGATACCGAACAGCGGGCGCGTCAGCGCTACGCCGATCTGGCGGTGCATCCCGAAGTGCGTGCGCTGTTCACGGCGCGCTCGCTGCTCACGCGCACGATTCGCCGGCATCTCGACGATCTCGGCTATCTCGAAGTGGAAACGCCGGTGCTGCAGCCGCTGTACGGCGGTGCGGCGGCGCGTCCGTTCATGACGCATCACAACGCGCTCGACATGCCGCTCTATTTGCGCATTGCCGACGAGCTGTATCTCAAGCGCCTGATTGTGGGCGGCTTTGAGCGCGTGTACGAGATCGGGCACGACTTCCGCAACGAGGGCATCGACCGGACGCACAATCCGGAGTTCACGATGCTCGAGTTCTACGAGGCGTACGCGGATTACGAAGGCATGATGACGCGCGTGGAGACGCTGCTGGTGGCCGCGGCTGACGTGCTGCGCACCGTGCCGGCGATCGGCGAGAAGGTGCCGGTGCTCAGTACGCCGTTCCCGCGTATATCGTGGGTGGGGTCGCTCAACGCGGGCGCGGGCGTCGATGTGACCGCGCTCGACGACGCCGGGTTGACAGAGTTGGCGGCCCGTGTCGGTGTGGAGCGGCCGGGCGCCCTCAGCCGCCCCAAGCTGCTCGATGAACTTTTTCAGGCGCTCGTGGAATCGAAGATCGACACGCCCACGTTTGTCGTGGATTACCCGAAAGCGCTGTCGCCGCTGGCCAAACCCAAGCGTGGCGATCCGGAACTGACCGAGCGCTTCGAGTTGTTCGCGCGAGGCAAAGAGTTGGCGAACGCGTTTTCGGAACTCAATGATCCCATTGATCAGCGCGAACGCTTCGAAGCGCAGGCACGTTTGCGGGCCGCGGGCGACGACGAAGCCACGATGGTAGACGAGGACTATCTGCGCGCGATGGAATACGGCATGCCGCCCACGGGCGGCGTGGGCATCGGCATTGACCGGTTGCTCATGTATCTCACCGATACCGCCAACATTCGCGATGTCATTCTGTTCCCGACCATGCGTCCGGAATGATGCCACGCGTGCGCGGACGTTGCGGCGATCGTGGATTGGATGTCTCCGGAGCACGCGCGTGAGCGAGTCGGCACCTGCACTCCGTGGGCTCGAGTTCTCGATCGCGTGGCGCTATCTGCGCAGCCGTCGGGGATCCCGCCTGCTCTCGCTGATCAGCGTGATTGCCATCGGCGGCGTCATGGTGGGTGTGGCCGCGCTCATCGTGATCATGGGTGTGATGAACGGTTTGCAGCGTGATCTGCGGGAGAAGATCCTGATCGGATCGCCTGATGTCCGCATTCTGCCGTTTGGTGATGAGTTGCGGCTGAGTGGATGGAACGACATGCTCGCCAAAGCGCGCGCCGTGCCGGGCGTTGTCGCCGCGGCGCCGTTTGCGCAGAGCGAAGGCATCATTACCCGTGACAGCCGATATCGCACCGGTGCACAAGTGGTCGGACTCGATGAGCGTGATACGTCCGGCACCGATGTCACGTCCATTCGGGACCGCGCGATTTTCGGCAGCTTTACGTTCATGAAAGACGGCCGCGCCAACGGCGCCGTGGTCGGCAAGCTGCTCGCGGCCAAGCTCAATGTGTGGCCGCTCGACACGATACTCCTGCTCGGGGGGAGCGGCGTGCGAATCAACGCGGCCACCGGTATTCCCTCTTTTGCGCTCGACACGTTCGTTGTCACCGGCATCTTTGAAACCGGCATGTACGAGTATGACAACGTCTACGTGTATGTGTCGCTGCAGGCCGGTCAGAAGTTCGCCGATCTCGGTGATGACGTCACGGGCCTCGAGATCCGCACGGTCGACCGCTGGCAGGCGCCCGCGATCGGCGACTCGGTTGTCGCGGCGCTTGGTGCAAACGTGCACTCGGTCGATTGGCAGAAGCAGAACAGTTCGCTCTTCCAGGCGCTCAAACTCGAGAAGCTCGGCATGGCCGTCATTCTGACCCTGATCATCACCATCGCCGCGTTCAACATCGTCTCCACGCTCACCATGGTGGTCTCCGACAAAACACGGGAGATCGGCATTCTGCGCGCGATGGGCATGCCCGCACGGTCCATTCGTCGCATTTTCCTGATGCAGGGCGTCGTGATCGGCGTGGTGGGTACGGGGGCTGGCGTGATCGTGGGGCTCGGCCTGTCACTGCTGCTGGAACACGTGTTCCCGATTCCGCTCGATCCGTCCGTCTACTTCATCGATCATCTGCCACTCTATACCGAACCGGTCGACGTGCTGCTCACGATCGTGGCAAGTGTGGCGGTGGCGGCGCTGGCGACCATCTATCCGGCGGGACAGGCAGCGCGCCTGTATCCGGTCGAAGCCATCCGGCACGACTGATGAGCGATCCGCGTGTCGAATCCGGGCTCGCGCCTGATCCGGAGGAATCGCTCGACGACGTCGTGATCGAAGCGCGCGCCGTGAGCAAGTCGTACGCCGGCGGCGACGGCGGCACGGTGGTTGTGCTCTCCGGTGCCGATCTTGCGGTACGCCGCGGCGAGATGGTCGCCATCGTAGGGGCCAGCGGTTCGGGCAAGAGCACCTTCCTGCACGTGCTGGGCGCGCTGGAGCGTCCCTCGACCGGGGTCGTGCTCCTGGCGGGCACGCCCGTGACCTCGCTCAGTGACGACAAGTTGGCCGCGTTACGGAACCGTACCGTGGGATTCGTGTTTCAATTCCATCATCTGCTACGTGAGTTCTCGGCGCTGGAAAACGTCATGTTTCCGCTGCGCATCGCGGGGAAATCGGTTGGCGAAGCGCGCGAACGGGCGGAGTCGTTGCTGGAGCGGGTGGGGATGTCGAGCCGACGTCACCATCGGCCAGCCGAGCTTTCCGGTGGCGAGCAGCAGCGGGCCGCGGTCGCCCGGGCGTTGGCGGCCGGACCGGCGGTATTGCTTGCCGACGAGCCAAGCGGCAATCTGGATCAGGACAACGCGGAACGTCTCCACGATCTCTTTGGCACGTTGGCACGTGACATGGGACTGGGGCTCGTGGTTGTGACGCACAATCTGTCGTTGGCGGCCCGGGCAGACCGGTCGCTCACGTTCGAAGCCGGTCGGTTGGTGCATTCTCCCTTTGCTGAGCGAACCCTCTGATGTTGTGCGATCACTGCAAGGAACGGGACGCCGTGGTGCATCTCACGCGCATCGTCGACAACGCCGTTTCGCAGTTGCACCTGTGCGAAAAGTGCGCCGCTGAAAAGGGCGTTGAGACCACGATTGCGCTGCCGCAGCATCCGCTCGGCGAAATTCTGCAGGCCGTTCAACAACAGTCGACACCCGCGAGCAGTGCGGATGCTGCGGTGTGCTCATTCTGTGGCGCCACGGCGCGTGATTTCCGCGCGACGGGCCGGCTGGGATGTGCGCACTGCTACGACGCGATGGAAACGAGCCTGCGCGAGCTGCTGCGGCGGTTGCACGGCAGCAGCAAACACGTGGGGCATCGCTACGAAGCGCCCAGACCGGAGTCATTGGCTGAGGTAGACGCACGTACGGAGCTCCGTGACAAATTGCAGCGCGCGGTCGATGCTGAACAGTTTGAGCTGGCCGCCGAACTCCGTGACAAGCTGCGGGTGATGGAATGACGCGTCGTGCTCCGCTTGATCTGTCCTTGCTGCCGGACGGCGGTGTCCGGTGGCTTGACGCATCGGGCCCGAACTCCGACATCGTGATTTCCACGCGACTGCGGCTCGCGCGCAACGTGGTGGGCTACGCGTTTACGGCGCGGGCGCGCGACGGGGAGCGGCTGCGCATGCTGGCGCAGGTACGTGAGGCGTTGGCGCACGTGCCCACACTCGACGGGAGCGTCTTGCTGCGCCTGGATGAGTCGTCGACGCTGGACCGACAGTTGCTACACGAGCGCCACCTCGTCTCCAAGGAGTTGGCCGGACTCGATGCCCAGCATCCGCTGCGCACGGGGGCGGCCGTGTTCCTGGGCGAGCAGGTCGGCGTGCTGGTCAACGAAGAAGACCATCTGCGCCTGCAGGCGATGCGCAGCGGCTTTGACGTGCCGGCGGCCTTTGCGATGGCATCCCGCATGGACCGCGAACTCGGGGCGCGGGTGCCGTTCGCGTTTCACAAGGAGTTCGGCTACCTCACCGCCTGTCCCACGAACGTGGGCACGGGACTGCGGGCGTCGGTGTTGATTCATTTGCCGGGGCTGGTGCTCACCAAGGAGATCGGCAAAGTGTTGGCCGGTCTGCAGCAAATGGGGCTGACGTACCGCGGACTGTACGGCGAGGGCAGCGAGGTGGTGGGCAACTTCTTCCAGCTGTCCAATCAGACCACGTTGGGTCGTTCGGAAGAGGAGCTGCAAGACCTGCTCGTGCGCGTGGTACGCCACGTGATCGAGCGGGAAGAGGAGGCCCGGCGTGTCTTGGTGCGTGATGCCGGGTATATTATTGAGGACAAGTTGTGGCGAGCCTACGGGACGCTGCGTTTTGCACGCAGCCTTTCGTTCGATGAGGCCATGAACTTCCTCAGTGGAGTACGGCTCGGGGTTGGTCTGAAACTGATCCCAGGCCTCAGTGTATACACGCTCAACAAGCTCCTGATCTTTGCGCAGTCAGCGCATCTGTCTCATTCAGAGGGACATGCACTGACAGATAGCGAGAGCAACCTGGCGCGCGCGCGATATGTGCGGCAGGTGCTCGCGACGGAGGGGAGCGGCGTCGAGTGACCGCTCCGGCCCTGAGCTGAGGAAACGATGAACGGCTACAACTTCACTGAGCGCGTACGAAAGGTGCTCGCGATGGCCCGTGAGGAGGCTGCACGCCTCCACCACGAGTACGTGGGTACGGAGCATATCCTGCTCGGCCTCATTCGCGAGGGCGAGGGGGTGGCGGCGGCTGTGCTGCAAAACCTCAACGTCGACCTCGACGAGGTTCAGCAGCGCATCGAAGACACGGTGAAAAAAGGGAAGGCGGCGACAGCCACCGGCCCGGATTTGCCGTACACATCACGCGCCAAAAAAGTGCTTGAGCTGGCGATGGCCGAGGCCCGCGATCTCAATCATTCGTACGTGGGCACCGAGCACCTCTTGCTCGGCCTGTTGCGTGAAGAAAAGGGCATTGCCGCACAGGTGCTCACCGATGCCGGCGTGAATCTCGATGCCGCGCGCACCGAAACGTTGCGCCTGCTCGGCACCGAGATGCCGCAGGGGGGCTCTACCACCGCGTCGGCCGAGAAGTCGGGCGCCGTGCCGCCGTCGTCTGCACCGGCCAAGGGTGACAAGAAGTCCAAGACGCCCGCGCTCGATCACTTCTGCCGCGATCTCACCGCGCTCGCCGCCGAGGGGCAGCTGGATCCCACGATTGGTCGCGCCAAGGAGATCGAGCGCGTGGTCGAAGTGTTGTCGCGCCGCAAGAAGAACAACCCCGTGCTCATCGGTGAGCCCGGGGTGGGTAAGACCGCGATTGTCGAGGGGCTCGCGCAGATCATCGCCACGGGTGATTGCCCGGAGCCGCTGCGCGACCATCGGGTCTTGTCACTCGACATGGCTGCCGTCATTGCCGGTACGAAGTACCGCGGTCAGTTCGAGGAGCGCCTCAAGGCGGTCATGAACGAGATTGCGCAGAACAAGCAGATCATTCTGTTCATTGACGAGTTGCACACGCTCGTTGGTGCCGGTGCTGCTGAAGGCGCGATCGATGCCAGCAACATGCTCAAGCCGGCGCTGGCGCGCGGCGAGTTGCAGTGCGTTGGTGCGTCCACGCTCAATGAGTACCGCAAGTACATCGAGAAGGACGGCGCGCTCGAGCGTCGCTTCCAGACGGTCGTGGTTGAGCCGCCTTCAGTCGACGAAACGGTGCAGATCCTGCAGGGGCTGCGCAAGAAGTATGAAGATCATCACCGCGTCACGATCCCCGATGCCACGCTGGTCGCCGCCGCGAAGCTGTCGGAGCGTTACATCACCGACCGGTTCCTGCCGGACAAGGCCATCGACGTGATCGATGAGGCTGGAGCACGCGCGCGACTCGCGGCGCAGGCACCACCGCCGGAAGTGTCGGCGCTCAAGGAGCGTCTCGAAGGGATCAATACGGAGAAAGACACGGCCGTGCGCGATCAGAATTTCGAGCGCGCGGCGGCGCTGCGCGATACCGAGCGCGAAGTGCAGGGTGAGATTCGGAAGAAGCAGGAAGAGTGGGAGCTGCGGCGTCAGTCGCATCGCCCCGAGCTGGGCGAAGAAGAGATCGCGTTTATTGTCAGCCGCTGGACGGGCATTCCCGTCACGCGCTTGCAGGAAGCGGAGACAGCGCGTCTGCTGCGCATGGAAGAAGAGCTGCACGGCACGGTGGTGGGTCAGGACGAGGCCATCAGGGCGCTCGCCCGGTCCATCCGTCGCAGTCGAGCAGGACTCAAGGATCCGCGTCGTCCAATCGGCTCGTTCATCTTCTCCGGGCCCACGGGCGTCGGCAAGACCGAGCTGGCGCGGGCCTTGGCGCGGTTCCTGTTCGCCGATCCCACGGCGCTGATTCGCGTGGATATGAGCGAGTACATGGAGAAGTTTTCCGTGTCGCGTCTCATCGGTGCGCCGCCGGGCTACGTGGGCTACGAAGACTCGGGCACGCTCACCAAGGCGATCCGTCGCAAGCCGTACAGTGTCGTATTGCTCGACGAAATCGAGAAGGCGCATCCGGATGTGTTCAACATTCTGCTGCAGGTGCTCGATGAGGGTCACCTCACCGACAACTACGGTCGCGTGATCGATTTCAAGAATACCGTGGTGATCATGACGTCCAATGTGGGCGCCAAGGACATCACGCGGAATCGGTCGCTGGGGTTCGGTGCGGCCGACGCACAGGCCGACTTTGAGCGCATTTCGGAGAAGGTCAAAGAGGAAATGGCGCGGGTATTCAACCCGGAGTTCCTCAACCGACTCGACGACGTGATCGTGTTCCACCCGCTGGTGAAGGAGCACATATCGAAGATCGTGAGCATTCTCTTCCGCGACGTGCAGAAGCGTCTTGATGAAGAGGAGATCAAGATCTCGCTGACCGAGGCCGCGACCGAGTTCCTGGTCAACCACGGAACAGATGAGCACTTCGGGGCGCGGCCGCTCAAGCGAGCGATTCAGCGCTACATCGAGGATCCGCTATCGGAGAAGATTCTGATGCGCGAGTTCTCCAAGGGCGACGAGATCGAGGTCGATGTCGGGGCAGAGAAGGAAAAGCTGGAGTTCCGGGTTCTCACGCCCTCGCCCCAGCCCTGATCGTCGTTTTGCACAACTTGCGCCGGCCGGACCCAGGGAGGGTCCGGCCGGCGTTGTGTTTCGCTATATTGCGAGGCTGAACGTATAAGGGACCGTCTCGGGGGCACCATCCGGTGATTTCCGGTGTCCAAACAAACGACGTCCCTTCTCCCCCATTTCCTGTGCTTCCTGTGCTTCTTTGGTCGTGGCGCCCGGTTCGCCGGGTCGCGTGGTCTGCGCTCATCCTGTCGATGTGCTGCCTGGCGCTCCCCAGCGGAGTCGC
The DNA here is from genome assembly GCA_038224035.1 of Gemmatimonadales bacterium. Taxonomy (GTDB): domain Bacteria; phylum Gemmatimonadota; class Gemmatimonadetes; order Gemmatimonadales; family Gemmatimonadaceae; genus JAABRT01. The sequence goes on along the minus strand of JBBRFQ010000055.1, from coordinate 4,832 downwards.
CGCGCAGGATCCACCGCAAGAACTGGCGGGTCGTTGTGCCACGCCGGATTCCATTGCCGTGCGCGGTGTCTCGCGCGTTGGTGAAGCGGTGGTGCGTGCGGAAGGTGGCCTGCTGCCCGGCGAGCGACTCAACTTTCAGCGGCTGCAGCAGGCGATCAAGTCGCTCTTCGCCCTCGGGCAGTTTCACGATATCGCGATCCAGTGCGACCTTGAGTCCGTGCCCACCAAGGCAATGATCGTCTATGTCATGCAGGAGCGCGCGCTCCTGGGTGAAGTCAATGTTACCGGTGTGAAGGCTGTCTCGGCCCGCGGCGTACGGGACAAGGTGTCGCTGTTGATCGGTCGGCCCGTGGACCCGGCAGAAATTGCAACCTCGCGAAGCCGCATCGATTCGCTCTATCGGGCTGCCGGCTATTATCTGGCGGTCGTCAAGCCAGACTCAGTCGTGCTGCCTGACGGACGCTTGGGAATCACGTTCAGGATCGATGAAGGACGCCGACTGGCCATTTCCGGCATCGAGTTCCAAGGCACGGAGCAAATCGGGCCAAAGGTCGTCGCCGGCGCGATGCAGACCAAGCCCGAGGGTTTCCTTTTCTTTCGCAAGGGTGAGTTTGACGACGAGAAGTTCGCCGGTGATCTCGGAGAGCGTATTCCCGCGCTGTACGCACGTCTCGGTCACATCGATGCGCGTGTGCTTGAAGACACATTGCTCGTTGATCCGGAGCTCGGCAAAGGCAAACTTCGCATCACGGTCGACGAGGGGCCCAAGTATCGCATCGGCAGTTTCGGCATCACGGGCAATCGCGTGGTCCCGACCAGTGTGCTCGACGGGATGTACCAGTCCAGCGGCGGCGGTGTGTCGCTGCGTCAGCGGTTGTTTTCGCTCGTCAAGCGCGAGCCGCGGGCCGCCGAGGGCGTCTTTGATGCGTCGACGTTTGAAAAGGCCACGCAGGAAGTGCGCACAATGTACGCCGATCGTGGCTACATCTACGCGAACGTGTACCCCGTCATCGAACGTGCCGTCAACGCGGATTCCACGCCCGTGGTGAACTTGCGCTGGGAGGTCGACGAGCGCACGCCGGCCATCGTGAATCGCATTGAGATCGTGGGGAACGACTACACCTCGGAAGACTGCATCCGTCGTGCGATCGTGCTGGTGCCGGGCGGTGTTTTCAATCAGACCGCCCTGATCAACAGCTATCAGCAGATTCAGAACCTCGGGTTCTTCGAATCACCGATGGCGACACCCACCACGAAGACGGTCAACGACGCGGGCGATGTCGACCTTGTGTTCACCGTCAAGGAAAAGCGCACGGGCAGCGTCGGATTCGGCGCGTCGATGGGCCAGGGCGGCGTTGGCTTTGGCGGATTCATCAACCTCGAACAGCCCAACCTGTTTGGTCAGTGCAAGCGTGGATCGCTCAACTGGCAGTACGGCCGGTTCTTCAACGATTTTACGCTCACGTATCAGGATCCTGCACTGCGCCGCACGCGAACGTCGGGCACGATCAGCGCGTACCGCACACAGTCGCGGTTCGTGGTGGGAAATCTTGGGCAGAACATTCGTACCGGTGCGCAGTTCCGCGTCGGCTTCCCGGTGCCCTGGTCGTACAATTCCGCGTTGTCGCTCACGTATGGCGCCGAGTCGGCCACCTTTACGCAGGGCTCCATCGCGGGGCAGTGTTCGCGTAACTGTTTCCGATCGAGCGTGGGGCTCGACTACACGTTTGACAACCGGCTCGGCATGCCGTTCCCGTTCACGGGCTCGCTGCGCTCGCTCACGGCCGACTTCAGTGGTGGACCGCTCGGTGGCACGGTGAGCTTCCAGCGTTATACCGGTGAAATGAAGTCGTACACACAGCTGGCGCAGCTCGGGGGCAAGTCGCCCGGATCGCAGCCGCTGCCGATTCTGCTTGGATTGTCGGCCAAGGCCGGTACATTGTTCGGCAACTCAGGACCGTTCTTTTTCCAGCAGCAGTTCGCCGTTGGTGGTGTGCAGTTCGGTCAATCGTTGCGCGGTTATCCGGAGTTCTCCATTACGCCGCGCGGCTTCAATCCCAACACGGGGCAGTTCTCGTCGGAGCCGGAGTCATTCGGCAACGCGTTTACCGTGGTGACGGGAGAGATTGGTTTGCGGGTCAGTCAGATGTTGTACATCAACACGTTCTTCGACGCCGGCAACAACTGGGCGTCTGCTCGGCAGTTCAACCCGACTCGGCTGTTCCGTTCAGCTGGATTTGGTGTATCAACTGTGACACCCCTCGGGCCTCTCGGGCTCGATCTAGCGTACGGATTCGATCGCGTTGCGGTCGATCCGACTACCCTCCGCGTGCGGCCGGACCCGCGGTGGCAGTTTCATTTCCGGCTCGGACAGCTTTTCTAGGCAGGCAACCAGATGCGTTCATTGTTCTTTCGTAGCGCGTTCGCGCTCGCGATTCTCGTGCCGGCCTCGGCGCACGCCCAAGGGGCGGCGCAGAAGTTTGCGTTTGTAAACACTCAGCAGATTCTGCAGTCGGCGCCGGGTGCGACCGAGGCGCAGGCGCAGTTCCAGAAGGAAATGGAAGGACTGCGTACGCAGGTGCAGGGGTTGAGCGATTCGCTCGCGGCGATGGAGCAGGCGTTTACCAAGGAAGCGCCGGCCATGAGTCCGACAGCTCGAGAGGCGCGTCTGAAGACGCTCACCGAGAAGAAGGAGGGCTTCGAGGCCCGCGCGGCCAAGCTGAACGAGCAGGCCGAGCAGCGTCAGTTCGACTTGATGCAGCCCATCATGGACAACGTGCGTAAGGTGTTGGACGACATGCGCATTGAAAGCGGCTACTCGTTCATTTTCGACGTGGCCAACTCGTCGTTCATTGTGGCGGCTGACAAGAACCTTGATATCACCGAGCGCGTGGTGGCCAAGCTTCGCACCATGCCGAAGGCAGCGGCGACGCCAACCGGTCCGACCACGCGTCCGGCGGGCGTGCAGGCTCGGCCGCCGGTTCGGACGCCGCCTACGCGGTGATCCCGACCGCATCCTCAGCAGGACGTGTCGGCGGTGACGGGCGTGAGCCCGTCACCGCCTCGGCTATTGCGGCACTCGTCGGCGGAGAGTTGCTCGGTGACGGTGAGGTCGTGGTGCAAGGTGTCGCCGCGCTGGATCTCGCAGAGCCGCACCATCTGAGCTTGTTGTCGCACGCACGCTATGCCGCCTGGTATCGCGAGACGCGTGCGGGCGTCGTGCTGCTCGGCCCTGAGTTCCGCGATGCGGAGGGCAGTCCACGGGCCCGAATCGTTGTAGCCAAACCTATGGAAGCCATGTTGGCGGTGCTCCCGCAATTTCACCGCGAGGTGCCGCGCGTCGTTGGGGTGCATCCAACGGCCGTCGTGGCGCCTGATGCCGTGCTCGGTGGTGACGTGACGATTGAGGCGTACGCGGTGATCGGCGCGGGTGCCGTGCTCGGCGATCGCGTGTGGATTGGTGCGCACGCGGTGGTCGGCGATGGATCGGTGCTTGGCGCGGACTCACGATTGTTCGCCCATGCCACGTGCTACCCGTTTGTGGAAATCGGTGCGCGCGTGGTGCTGCATAGCGGCGCGCGCGTTGGACGCGAGGGCTTTGGCTGGGTGCCCCGGAGTGGTGGTGTGCAGCGCATTCCGCATGTTGGTCGGTGCGTGTTGGGCGACGATGTGGAGATCGGCGCAAACAGTTGTGTGGATCGCGGCAGTATCGACGACACGATGATCGGTGCCGGCACCAAGATGGATAGTCTCGTGCAAGTCGGGCACAACGTGCGCATCGGTCGCGGCTGCATGATTGCGTCGCAGGTGGGCATCGCCGGCTCAACACGTGTGGAGGATGGCGTGCAGTTGGGTGGACAGGTGGGCCTTGCCGGACACCTCGTCATCGGCGCCGGGAGCATTCTCGCGGCGCAGGCGGGTGTCGTGGGCAACGTGCCGGCGGGCGAAACGTGGTCGGGCTATCCCGCGCGGCCGCACCGCGAACAGCTGCGCGCCACCGCGGCGCTGCACCGTCTCACGTCCATGTTGCGTCCGATCGAGCAACTGCTCGCGCAGGCGTCCGGCGACGTAGCGCTGCGCATCGCTGTAACGGCCGCAGAGTCACCGGTCGCATGACAACCGTGTTGTCGTCGTCTGCAGATACACCAGCGCTCGCGCCGGCATCGCTCGTCGTGCACGAGTCGTGGGGCGTGCCGTTGCCACCGTTACCCATTACCGGCCAACGACGCACCATCGGTCGTGAGATCAGCGTCGCTGGTGTTGGTCTGCATCTCGGTCGAGCGTGTCGATTGATCTTTCGGCCGGCGTCCACCGGAACGGGTATCGTGTTTGTGCGCAGCGATCAGCCGGACGCGCCCCCGGTGCCAGCGACCGTGCGGGTGGCCGTCGAGGCGGAACGACGCACCCAGCTCGGTACGGGAGCGGCCGCGCTGCACACGGTCGAGCACGTGCTCGCTGCCGTCGGTGCGCTGCTTCTCGATGACCTCGAGATTGTGATGGACGCGCCGGAGCCACCCATTATGGACGGCAGTGCGGCGCCGTTCCTTGCGGCGCTGGCCGAAGCCGGCGTAGTAGCCAACGGCGGTCGTCCGGACTGGCTGGTGCTGCGACGCGCCATCCGCGTGGTCGACGGCGAGTCGGTGTATGAGGCGGAGCCGTCGCTCGATCTCTCCCTGGAAGTGCGCATCCACTTTCCGCACCCGTTGATCGGCGAGCAGGTGGGCACGTATCATGTAACGCCCGGGCTTTTTGCACGCGAACTCGCGTCGGCGCGTACGTTCGGGTTCATGCACGAAGTGGAGGCGCTGCGCGCTTCGGGACTGATTCAAGGC
>JBBRFQ010000054.1:0-19642 GCA_038224035.1 Gemmatimonadales bacterium | reverse complement strand
GGGCTGAGCACCTTGAACTGGCTTTCCCAGTAGCGCAGCACGTGCGGTTTGAGCTCGGTGAGCGTACACACCTCACCAATGGAATAGAACTCCTGCACCGGTTCGCCCTTCAGCATCAGGCGACATCCCGTTCGGCGCGTAACTCACGCGCCATGAGTTCCATGATCGCCTCAACGGGCGGCTGGCCGTCGAAGAGAATGCGGTGCGTGGCTTCCACGATGGGCATCTCAACACCGGCGCGAACCGCGAGGGCAAGGGTGCTCTGCGCGTTGAGGACGCCCTCTGCGACCGTGTCCTTGCCGGCGAGTGCCTCGTCGAGGGATTGTCCCTCACCGATCGCCACACCGACGGCACGATTGCGACTGAGCGAACCGGTGCACGTAAGCACCAGATCGCCGAGGCCGGCGAGTCCGGCAAACGTCTCGGGGTGTGCGCCAAGCGCGACGCCCAGGCGTGTCATCTCGGCAAGGCCGCGTGTGATGAGCGCGGCGCGTGGATTAAAGCCGAGGCCAAGTCCTTCCACGATGCCAGTGGCCACGGCCATGACATTCTTGATGGCACCGCCGAGTTCAACGCCGATCACGTCGTCGGTTGTGTACACGCGGAGCGTGGGTGCACTCGCGGCCAACTGCAGGAACGCCGCGGCGGATGGCACGGCGCTCGCAGCGACGATCGCGGTCGGTTGCTGCGCAGCGACTTCGGACGCGAAACTGGGGCCGCTGAAGGCCACGGTGGCGTGAGACGGTGATTCTTCGCTCACGACATCGGTCATCAGCGCGAGCGTGTCGCGCTCGATGCCCTTCGTGGCGATGGCCAGCACGGCCGAGGGCGCGATGTGCGGCGCACCGGCGCGCACTACGGCGCGCAACACGTGCGACGGCGCCGCGTACACCACCAGCACCGCATGCTCGAGCGCGTGCGCCATGTCGCCGGTGGCCGCGAGCGATGGCGCAAGCGCCACACCGGAGAGAAAGTGATCGTTGGTATGCGTGCTGTTCACCGACGCGACGACGTCGTCTTCGCGCGCCCACAGTCGCACGGCGTGTCCGTTGCGAGCCAGACGATCGGCGATGGCGGTGCCCCACGCCCCCGCACCGATGACGGCGCAGCGCATGCGCGCCGATGGCGCGTGATGAATCACGTGGACTGCTCCGCCGCGCTCGCGGTGCCGTCTGCAGCATCGTTCGTGGCGTTCGTCGTGCGATCACCGAGCCGGCGCTCGGTACCGCGTCGCAACCGCCCGATGTTCTCGCGATGCGTGTAGAACACGAACGCGGTCACCAACGCCGCGATGCCGAACACCGGCGCGCGTACTCCGTACTGCACGCCGACACTGATCACGAGCACGACCGCGCCGACCAGCGACGCGAGCGAGATGTAGCGCGACGCCCACGCCGTTGCCACGAAAGACACGAGCGCCAACAGCGCCGGCAGCGGCACGAGCGCCAGAAACACACCGCTCGCCGTGGCCACGCCTTTGCCACCGCCCTTGCCGCGCAGGAACACCGGCCGCACGTGGCCCACGATGGCTGCCAGCCCGAACGCCAACCCCCAGTGCGGATGCGACGAGCCGCCGAACATGGCCGGCAGCATCCGCGGCAACAACGCCACCGGTAGCGCACCCTTGAGCGTGTCCACCGCATACACGAGCAGCCCCGCTTTCCAACCGAGCGTGCGCAGTGCGTTGGTGGCTCCGAGGTTGCCGGAGCCGACCGTGCGCAGATCGACACCATGCGCCTTGCCCACGAGGTACGCTGTGGGGATGGAGCCCATCAACCAGGCCAGCACCAGACCGGCGAGCAAGGCGATGGTCATGCGTTCTTGCGGCGCAAGACAATGCGCAGCGGGCTCCCGGTAAACGGAAACGTCTCGCGGAATCCGTTGTGCAGGAACCGGATGTAGTGCTCGACGACAAGATCGGGATGATTGCCAAACACCGCAATCGTGGGCGGCGCCACTTCCACCTGCGTGGCGTAGTTGAGCTTCACTTCGAGGCCGGCCTGCTGCGGCGGCTGACGACGCGCCAGCAACTCACCGAGGCGTTCGTTGACATCGCTCGTGGAGATGCGCGTGTTGCGCGCGGTGTCCACTTCCATCACCATATCAAGAATCTTGTTGACGCGCTGGCCCGTGAGCGCCGAGGTGAAGAGAAACGGCACATGCCCGAGGAACGGCGCCTTCTCCACAATCGCCTTGCGGAACTTGTCGGCGCTCTTGTCGCCCTTCTCGGGATACAGGTCCCACTTGTTCACCACAAGAATGAGCCCTCGGCCCGCTTCCCAGGCAATCGTGGCGACTTTGAGATCCTGATTGTGAATGCCGTCGACCGCGTCGACCAGCAACACGCAGATGTCGGCGCGATCGATCGCCTTGCGCGTACGCAACGTGGCGTAGAACTCGATGCCTTCGTCTACCTTGCTCTGCCGGCGCAAGCCGGCGGTGTCCACAAAGATGAGATCACGATCGTGGTACCGCATCGGTGTGTCGATCGAATCGCGGGTCGTGCCCGCTTCATCCGCGACGACGAGCCGGTCTTCCTTGAGAATGCGATTGATGAACGACGATTTGCCCACGTTCGGCCGCCCAATGACGGCCACGCGCAGCGCGTCGGGCACTTCTTCCGGCGAATCGGGAATGCGCTTGACGACTTCATCGAGCATATCGCCGGTGCTCGTACCGTTGCGCGCCGACACCGGGACGGGATCGCCGGCGCCGAGTTCGTAGAACTCGAACCAGTTGGCGTCACGCGCGTCGTCGACTTTGTTGACGACGAGGACCCACGGCTTGCCCGCGTTGCGCAGCAAGTCGAGCACGCGACGGTCACTCGGATGCAAGCCGGCCTTCGCGTCGACGATCATCATCATGAGATCGGCCTCGTCGATGGCCATGAGCACCTGCTTGCGGATCTCGAGATCCATGGGCATGTGCGGGTCGTCGGCGAGACCGCCCGTATCGACAATCCAGAAATGCTTGCCGGCCCAATCGGTTTGTGCGAAGTGGCGGTCCCGGGTGGTGCCGGCTTCATCGCTGACGATGGCACTCGTGCCACCGACAATACGATTGAAGAGCGCGGACTTGCCAACATTCGGGCGCCCAACGAGCGCTACGACGGGCAGACTCATGCGGCGGGCCGCCACGCGCAGCTGCCTTCCGGCACCAGGGCGTCAATGAAATCGTACGAAGGGTACACCGGCATCGGGAATGCTTCACGCAAAGTCACAAACGGCTCGTCGTCGAGAAAGAGGCCGTCGTCGTTGATGCACTCGGCCGGAATAAGAGCGAGATCGAGGTCATGACGACCATCGAGCGCGCGGCGAATATCTGCCCCGACCAACAGCCCTGCGGTAGTGGTGGTGGGGCCGAACAAAGAATTTTCTACCGGGATCAGCACAAACGTTGCGCCGGTCCGGGCGGTGAGTTGCTCCAGCAACTCGGGCATGAGCGGCGCCATGGACGCACCGGTGACCACGCCAATGCGCTGGCCATCGAGGCGCGGCAGTTGATCGAGCCCACGCGCCACCCGCTGGCGCAACGAGGCGATTGAGCCCACGCCATTTTCGATCTGCTGGAACTCGCCGTAGAACTCCGGTCCGGGGAGATCGCGTCCGGCCAGCAGGTAGAGCTCATCGGAGCCGTAGACCCATCGGTCGCCGCGTTCCTTGAGCGCCTTTGACGCCCAGCGGTCGACATGATCGAGCAGCGCCCCCGACGTCTGCGGATCCATCGACTGGCCCGTGTACAAATGCGAAAACTGCGTCAGTCCCACGGGCACGATCGCCACGGACATCATGGCATCTCCGAGCTCGTAGAGGTCGCTGAAGGATTCTTCCAGTACGGCACCGTCATTGAGCCCAGGCACAATGACCATCTGTCCGTGAAAACTGATGCCGCCTTCGGCGAGCCGCGTGAGTTGCTCCACGATGTTGGGCACGCGCGGATTGTTGAGCAGCACCTTGCGCGCTTCCCAGGGCGTAGCGTGCACCGACACATAGAGCGGCGACAGCCGGTACTCAAGGATGCGCTGGATGTCCTTTTCCTTGACGTTGCTCAGCGTCGCGAAGTTGCCGTAGGCAAACGAGAGTCGGTAGTCGTCGTCGCGAATGTAGAGCGGCTTGCGCAGTCCTTTGGGCAGCCCTTCGATGAAACAGAACTCGCAACGATTGGCGCATCGGCGAATCGTGGGCGGCGCCAGAATCACGCCCATGACATCGTCGGCATCCCGCTCGATGTCATACTCGATTTCCGTGCCATCGGGGAGCCGCGCCGAGATGACGAACGCTTCGTCGGCCGTGAGAAACTCCCAGTCGAGAAAGTCCTCGAGCGGGCGGCCGTTGACGGCGAGCAGTTCGGTTCCCGGCTCGATACCGATCGCGTCGGCGATGCTCTCGGGCTGGACAGCGGTGACACGAACCATACGAGCGGACGCCGGCTTACGAAAACGAGTAGGAACAGAACGGGGGCCGAGACCGTCGCGCGGTCCGCCCCCGGAATGCTGCGCGCCGGACACGTGCGGCGCATCTGAGAAAGTTTACGAGGTAACCGACCCGAAGTCAAGTAATAACATGGACTTCGGGCCCGTCTAGGCAGGTGCATTGGCACACGTGCTGCGATCCGCTGCTGACCGGTGGCCCGATCAGTTCAGCCGATTCCCCTCTCGATCAAGACGAATCGGCTCGCCAAGCCCCAGCGCTCGCAAGCGCGGCAACTGCGTGCGCGCATCGCCCACCACAAGCCACACCATCCGCGATGGATCGAGATAGCGCGCGGCTAGCGACTGAATGCGCGGCACGTCCATATCGCGCACCACCTGCTCACGCTTGAGGATGTAATCCGCCGGAAAGCCGTAGGCGCTCATGGCCGAAAGCAGTTCGAGCTTGGCGCCGCCCGTTTCGAACGCGCCCGCGTTGGCGCGCAGCAGGAAGCTCTTGGTGGCGTCGAGATCGTCCGCGCCGAACTCCGGGCCGTGCTTGGCCATGATCTGCTTGATCGCGTCGAGCGCCTCGAACGTCACGTTCGCCCGCACCGACGACCCAATGGAAAATGGTCCGGCGATCTCCGTCCCGCTGAATCGCGAGTTGATGCCGTAGGTATACCCACGCTGCTCACGCAGGACCTGTGTGAGCTCCGACGCAAAGCCGCCGCCGCCGAGCCGGAAGTTCATGACGGTCGCCGGATAAAACTCAGGATCGGGTTCAGCGAGCGCTGGATACCCGACGCGGAGCACCGACTGGCTGGCGTCCGGCACGTCCACGAAATACAGGCCGGCCCGATCTGGAGACCAGGTAGGCGCCGCGGGAAGCGCCGGCGCGTCGCCAGTCCAGTTGGACGCCAGCCGGTTGAGCGAACTCACCACGCGCGTCTGTGCCACCGCGCCGGAGACGTGGAACGCAGCGAGCGACGGCTTAAGTGCGGTGTTATGATAGCGCCGAAGGTCCGCCATGGTGATCGCATTGATCGTTTCTGCGTTGCCGAGCGGGTTCTGCGCCAGCATGTGGCCGTCGTAGAGCAGTCGTTGAAAAACATCGCCGGCGATGGCCACCGGGCTCGCCGCCCGCTGGCGTAACTGATTGGCGACCCGCTGCTGCGAGAGCGAGAACTCGGCGGTATCAAACCGTGGCTCGAGCACCATCTCCTGCACGATGGCCATGGTGGAATCGTAGTTGCGCGCGAGCGTACTGCCGCGAACGGTGAAGGTCTGTCCGTCGGCATTCACGTTGATGCTCGCGCCGAGCAGGTCGATGGCCTTCTCGAGTTCGGCGGGGGTGCGTTTGGCCGTGCCCGCCATCATGCTCTCGGCGAGCAGGTTGGCCACGCCCACGCGATCCGGTGCGTCAAGAAGCTGTCCACCACGCATGCGCAGTTCGAACTGTACCAGCGGCACTTCGCGATCTTCGATGCCGAACACCGGAACCCCATTCGTCAGCTCGGCGCGCCACACGCTGGGCGGCGTGAGTGACGGCGGTGTGCCATACGGCGGCTCCACTGCACGATCGAACGCCGATGCGGTACGCGCTTCGCCGCGGATGATCTCACCGATTTCCGCTTCAGCGCCCATCACGATCGGCTCCTCAACCACCGACGCCTGCTTCGAGCCAGAGAGGGCAAGCTCCACGTTGCCCTTGGGTATGAAGCTGGTGAAGACGCGGTGCCGGCCCTTGATGTACTGCGCATACACACGCTGCACATCGGCGTCGGTCACGGCGAGCGTGCGGCGCAGGTCTTCCGCAGCAAAGCCCGGATCTTTCGCAAAGATGTTGTACTGCGCCAATTGAAACGCCTTGCCAATGACGGACGACAATCCCGAGTAGAATCCGCTCTCGTATCGCGCCTTGATGCGGCGCAGCTCTTCCGCCACCACACCGTCCTGCTCGAAGCGTGCAAACGCACGATCGATGGCGCTGCTCACGCTGTCGAGATCCATTTCGGCAAAAGCGCGCACGCTCAGGTCCCAACGTCCGGCCAACTCCGCGTTGAACTGCGATGCGTTGACGGACGGCGCGACCTGCGCTTCCTCTACCAACACCTTGTAGAAGGGCGCGGTCTTCCCGTCGGTGAGCAGTTGCGCGAGCACGTCGAGCGCGTATTGGTCGGGATGGTAGACAGGCACCGTGGGCCAGGCCATCGTGAGCATTGGAACGCGTGCGAGGTTATCCTCGTGCATCAGGCGTGGCGATTCCGTCAGCGCCACGACGGGCACCGGGGTGGCTGCCGGCATTTCGGCTTTCGGAATCTCGCCGAAATAGCGTTTAATCCACGCTTTGGTTTTGGCAACATCGATGTCGCCGGCGACCACGAGCGTCGCGTTGTTCGGACCGTACCAACGGCGATGAAACGCCTTGACATCGGCGAGCGTCGCGCTTTCCAGATCGGCGAGTGAGCCGATGACCTGCCACTGGTACGGATGGCCCGCCGGATACAGCGCCTGATCGATGACATAGTCATTGTGGCCATACGGCTGGTTGTCGACCGACTGGCGCTTCTCGTTCTTGACGACCTGCTTTTCCTTCGCGACAACGGATTCGGAAACGGTATTGATGAAAAAACCGAGCTTGTCTGCCTCGGCCCAGAGCGCTTTCTCGAGACCATCAACCGGCACGACTTCGAAGTAGTTGGTGCGATCGTTGCTTGTGGAGCCGTTGGTTGAGCTGCCCACACGCGTCATGAGGCGATCGAGGCCGCCCGGTCCGAGATTCTCGGAATCGAGAAAGAACAGATGCTCAAACAGATGCGCGAATCCCGTCTTGCCGGTCACCTCGCGCGCCGACCCTACGTGAAAGGTCATGGCCACGGCGACGATCGGATCGCTGCGATCGACGTGCAGGATGACGTCGAGGCCGTTGGGCAACTCGTATCTCTCAAAGTCAATCGACACCGGCGCGGTGCCATCAGTGGCGACATCGGCGGTGCCATTGGCTGCGCCACGCTTACCGCACGCGCCGACGAACAGCGGCGCGAGCAGCAACAGCAAACACATCATACGCCGCAAATGCGTGCGACCCTTCGCCATCGGAAATGTGCGCATCAGGACTCCAGATCGGTGTGTGTGACTACGGTCGGTAGGACGCGCCAACTCCGGTGTTGAACACCACAACATCTGCATCACGGGCCACCTTGCCATCGCGCACCAGATCCGCCAGTACCGCAATCGCGCAGCCGCCTTCGGGGGCGGCGTCGATACCGGTGGCTTGGGCGAGCCGGCGCGTGGCGACGCGCATCACCTCATCCGTCACGCTGGCCGCGTGCCCTGCGGTCTCCCGCAGAATGCGCAGCAGGATCCGGTCGCCCAGCGGTGTGGGCACGCGCAGACCGCTCGCGTAGGTCTCAGGATCGAGCCACGGATCGGCGTGATCGGCGCCCGCAGCGAACGCACGCGCAATCGGTGCGCACCCGGCCGACTGCGCCACGATATACTGCGGCTGCTTCGATCCGTCCGCAAGCCATCCACTGGCTTGCAGTTCGTTGATGGCCTTCCAGATCCCGACGGTGCCTTCGCCGCCGCCCGTTGGGTACACGACGACATCGGGGAGCGACCAATCGCACTGTTCGGCAAGTTCAAAGCCCATTGTCTTCATGCCCTCCACGCGATAAGGCTCGCGCAACGTGGCGACCGGCCACCACCCGGACTCCTGCGCGTACGCCGCCGCCAGCTTCCCGGCATCGCCGATGTGTCCATCAATGCGCACAAGTTGGGCGCCGAGCGCGTCGATGATGTCGAGGATGGGACGAGGCGTCGTTTTCGGTGCAAAGACGCGAACCGGAATGCCGGCCGCCGCGGCGTAGGCCGCCAGCGCGGCGCCCGCATTGCCAGCGGTTGGCACCACAAGGCCCGGCACCTTGTCACCGCGCGCGCGCGTGACCGCCGCGCTCATGCCACGCGCCTTGAACGAGCCGGTGGGATTTTGCGATTCGTCCTTGATGCGCAGACGGCGCACGCCGACGTCGCGCGCGAGGATCGGCGCCTCGATCAGCGGCGTGAGCCCTTCGCCGAGCGTGACGGGGTGCTCACCCACGTGCAGCGGCAACCACGCGGCGTAGCGCCACATGTCCCACCGCGCGGGAAATGTGTGATCACGCGGAACCGGTACGCTGTACGTCGCAAAGAGCGGCTGCGCGCACATCGGACAGGTGGTGGCGCCGGCGTTCGACGCAAGTGCGGTGTCACACGATGAACAGGCAAGAGTCCAGGTCACGAATCGCTGGGTGGGGGAGAATCGGAAGGCGCGGTTTGTGCCGCAGTCGGCACCGGCACGCCCAACGCGAGATGGACCTTGCGAGCAATCGCCATCCCGAAGCCGGGGAGCGCCGCAAGATCCGAGAGTGGCGCATCACGTACACCCTGCACGCTGCCAAAACGGTGCAGCAGCGCACGACGTCGGTTCGGGCCGACGCCCGGAATCTGCAACAACTCTGACGTGATGGTACGCGCGGCGCGCTTGCTGCGCTGAAAGGTGATGGCGAAACGATGCGCTTCGTCGCGCGCTTGCTGTAGCATCCGAAGCGCCGGTGAGCGACGCGGCAGACGAATCCCGTCACTCCGACCAGGCAGGAACAGTTCCTCATCGCGCTTGGCAAGACTGACAATGGCCTGCCGGCCGAGTCCGAGTTCTTCCAGCGCGACCACGGCCGAACTGAGCTGCCCCTTGCCGCCGTCGATAACCACCAAATCCGGCAGCGGTTTGTCTTCGTCGACGCGGCGGCGCAGGAATCGCTGCACCACTTCGTGCATGGACTTGAAGTCATCGATGCCGATGGTGTCTTTGACCATGAACTTGCGATACTCGCTGCGCTTGGGCCGACCGTTTTCGAACCACACACACGACGCGACGGTATCGGTGCCCTGCGCGTGCGAGATATCAAAGCACGCGATGGTACGCGGCAGCTTCGGGAGTCCGAGTTCGCGCTGCAACTCGTACACGGGATCCGACGCGCGCTCATCCGCTTCGAGCGCGGCCAACTTGAACTCTTCCAGCAGATGACGGGCGTTCTGGTCGGCGAGATCCACGAGCGCGCGTCGCGGCCCACGCTGGGGTACGCGGAGCGTCGTGCCTTCTAGCGCCGTCTCCACCATCTCCTGCTCTGGCAATATGAATGGCATCAACAGCTGCCGCGAACGACCGGGCGCGGTACGATACCACTGCAGCAGGAAGGCGCTGAGCACGAGTCCGTCGTCGACATCTTCCGCGTGCTCGAGCAGACGTTGCTCACGGGCGAGCAGTTTGCCATCGCGAATGCGCAGCACGACGGCGCACGCGTCTTCGCCGTCGCGTGCGTAACCAACCACATCCCGGTCTCCTCCCTCGACATCCACCACGACCGTGGGCTCTTCCATTCGCTCGAGCTTCTGCAGGGCATCACGCAGTTCACCGGCCGTTTCAAAGTCAAGCTTCTCCGAAGCCTCCAGCATGCGTGCGCGAACCCGTGCGACGACATCGTTGGTGCGACCATCGAGAAACGCGACGACGTCATCAATCATGAGACGGTACGACGCCACGCCCTGCCAGCCGACACAGGGCGCCAGACAGCGCTTGATGTAGTAGTCGAGACACGGTCGCTCGGGCGCTTCGCGCGGCAGGTCGTAGTGACACGACCGCACCGTGAAGAGACGCTTCACCACATTGAGGGCTCGGCGCATGGCGCTCACATCGGTGTACGGCCCAAAGTAGCGCGCGCCATCGTCGGTGAGGCGGCGCGTGACGAACACCCGAGGGAAGGGCTCTCCGACGGTGACCTTGATGTACGGATACGATTTGTCATCGCGCAGCGCGACGTTGAAGCGCGGACGATACTCCTTGATCAGATTCGCTTCGAGAATGAGCGCGTGCGCTTCGGTGGGCACGACGAGCGTTTCCACGTCGGCGATGCGGCGCACCATCGCGATCGTGCGTGGGCTGACGAGATCAAGCGCGAAATAGCTGCGCACGCGCGAGCGCAGGCGCTTGGCCTTGCCCACGTAGAGAATCGTACCGGCGGCGTCCTTCCACAGATAGACGCCCGGCGATTCGGGCAGATGCGGCACCTTGGCGGCCACCACCTCGGGCATGCGTTCGGTGGTACTCATGCGGCGCCCGACTCCCGTGTGATTCCGTCAACGCTCACGACCATACGCCCCCTCACCGCTTCACCGACGCACCGCGGGGCGCAAGTCGCAACCACCGCGAGGCTTCGGAGGAGCCGAACCACCAGGACCCCAGCAAATACACCAACGAGAACGCCCCCAACACGACCGGGGCCTCCACATACCGATGCAGCGGTGGCAGCACCAACCGCACGCCGCCGCTGGACAACGCGGCCACGGCAGTCAGCGCCACAACCCGACCAACGATGCGTCGCGCGGTCGCATCGAGCAGCGGGCCGAACCGGTGCCTGACCCGACCCGTGAGCAGCGCAAAGTTCACCCACGATCCCATCGCCGCGCCGAGTGCAATGCCGGCGACGGCCAGGGCATGCGAACGGAAGACGTACGCCAGCGTCGCCGCCGCGGCGATGGACACCGCCACGCTCACCATGGAAAAGCGCAGTGGCGTACGATAGTCCTGCACTGCATGAAACACCGTGGCGAACAATCGGTTCGACGAAAACCCGACGAGGCCAACGGCGTACGCGGCTAGCGTGGCATGCACCAGTGTCTGCTCCTCGAGGCCGAACCTGCCCGAGCGCAGCAGCACCCCGATCACGAGATCCCCAAACACGATGAACACCATGGCACTCGGCACCACATAGAACAGAATACGCACCCACCCATTCTGTACGCGCAGGCGAACGGCCTCGCGTTGGGCGGTGAGCGCCGCGGTATCCGCCGTGACGGTCGACGCGCGCGACAACTCCGGCAACGACGACGCCGACACGGCAATGCCGAACATCGCGACGGGCAACAGCATGAGTTGGTTGGCATATCCCAGCGTCGAGACCGATCCCTCGGCGAGGAACGCGGCAATGAAGCCGTCAGCGAATCCGGACAGTTGCACCACCCCAAGCGCGCCGATGACCGGGATGAGATTGCGCAGCACCGGCATCACATCGTGGTTGGCCGACCGCACGGTGGGTCGGAGCGGTCCGGCGAGGCGCCACACTTCGGGCAACTGCACGCTCACCTGCAGCGCCGCACCGGCCAACGTGGCCCACGAGAGCCACCAGGCGAGTTCCACCATCGAGGAGGCACGTGCGCCCCACCCGGCCAGCAACACGATCTGGGCCACCGACCACAGCGCCGCACTCGCGTACGAAATGAAGAATCGCCGATGCGAGTTCTGCACGCCAAGGCACCAGCCGGAAATCACCATCAGACCGGCCATGGGAAACAACACGCGCATGAGCCGCGTGGTGAGTTCGGCTGTTTCGGCAGGAAATCCGGCCGCGAGCACCGCAGTCAGCCACGGCGCGGCGACAATGCCCACCAGGGTGAGCACAGACACACCCACGAGCAGCACACCGAGCAGCGCGTTGGCCAGTGCCTTCGCACCGCGCTCCTCGCCGCGACCGAGCATGGCGCTGTATACGGGCACAAACGCCGCCGACAGCGTGCCCTCGCCCAACAAATTGCGCAGCGCATTGGGTACGCGCAGCGCCATCATGTACGCGTCGTTCTCCGCACTGTTCCCAAGATATCGTGCGATCAACCACGTGCGCACGAATCCCGTCAGCCGACTCACCAGAATGCCAGCCGCCACCAAGCCGGCCGACCGGCCGGCAGCAGCGTCAGACGCGGGTGCGGTCATGCGAGCGCCGACACACGGGCGTGCTCACGCCGGGCAGCATGTCGGTGACTCGTCATGCGGACGACGACTTGCTCCCGGCCACGAGAGCGCGCGCGTGCGCGGCGGCCAGTTCACGCATCGTGTTCAGCGACGACAGTCCATGTCGCGCCAGCATGGGCACGAGCGACAGTACACGTTCGGGCGATGAACCGAGTGGATACAGCGCGGCACGCAGCACGGCGATGTCACGCGCCGTACCGCGCTCTCGACGCTTGACCGCGGCGATCAGACGACGCTCGACACGTGTGACGCGGTGCGCGACATCGCGCGTCAGACCTTCCACGACACGCTCGGGGACGAGGGAGGAATCGGCGGACACGGCGTTGCCGAGGGCGCTGATCTGTGCGTCCAGGGTAACCCGAAGCCGTTCGATCGCGTCCGAGACATCGCGGTCCATCGCGGCGCGCGCCAGTCGTGCTTCGACCACATGCGGCGACTGCAGCTCGTCGGCATTTACGCCCAGACGTTCCAGCAGGCGATCGACCGACGGTTCGCGCCACTGCGCACTCCAGCGTGGCACGGCCACGGGCACATCAAGCCTCGCTCCCTGCGCGACTGCGGTGGCCTGCGCGAAGTACGCCAACTCGCCGGGACCGGCCACGTAGGCGACCGTCGGCATCAACGCGCGCTCCAGCACAGGGCGCAGCAACACGTTGGCACCGAGCGATCCGATTGGAGACGACACCGCGCGTTCTGCCGCGTCGGCCAAGGGAACGCGTGCCCGCACGCCATCCGTTGTTTCAAACACCAGCGAAAGATCGTCGACCTGTTCGACCTGCGGTGCATATCCTGCGGCGCGGATTTCATCGGTGCGAGCGCGCAGCGCGACGTCGATCTCCGACGCGCGCTGCATCGCACTACACAACACGGGGTGCGAGGCCGTACGCACCGCCGCATGCGCGGCATCGAGCACCGAGATACCGAGCGGCTCGAGCATGGCGCGCAACCAGGTCACGTACGCGGAACCGATCGTGGCGCCCTCCGTGTACGCTGCATCGACCAGATCAAGCACCAGCGGATCAGCCAGCGAACCGCAGGCACCGCGCAGCGCAGCCCGGAGGCGCGTCACATCGCCGAGCGGCACGTCGGACATCGCCACGCCGTCAGTCGCGGGCCCGGCAAGTTGCAGGCGTTCCAGCCCCTCCGGACCCACCACGTGCGTGACGGCTGCCTCGTACCAATCGGCGTCATCGGTGGCCGCCCAGAACACTGGTGCCACTGGGATGCGTAGTTGCGCCGCGAGTTCGTTCGCGAGGGTCAGCGCCGAAAGCGCTTTCGTCAGCGTGTAGGCCGGTCCCCCGAACAACCCCGGCTGCTGTCCGGTGGTCACGATCACACCATCACGCGCGGCCTCTGCAAGACGCGCCCGCGCGACGGAGTGCGACGTGGTGCCGAACGCGCCATGCAGCGCGTCGAGCCACGCGCCACGCTTCGGACTGTCGTGCGTGGTGCGCACGCGCTCCGCATGCGCGCGCCACGCCGATAAGCCGCTGGGCGCCAGTACGTCCCAGCGCAGCGGCACGTCACGCTGCTGAATGGCGCGCGAGAGCGCCGACCCGCCGAGCGGTGCGCTTTGGATGAGCAGAGCGTCCAGTGTTGTCACGAGTCGTGGCATCTCACTTGTGATACGGTTCGCCGCGCACGATGGTGCCGGCGCGATACAACTGTTCGGCGAGCACAAGACGCGCCAGCTCATGCGGCAAGGTCCACGGTGCCAGGCTCAACCGACGATGTGCGCGTGCAAGCAACACATCGCCGAGCCCGTGCGCGCCGCCGATCACGAACGCCAAGTCGGTCGCACTGTCACGCGAGGCTGCAAGCAGATTCGCAAACTGTGCGGAAGTCATGGATTCTCCGCCCGGATCACAGGCGATCAACCGCGCGGCACCGGTCGCGCGCGCCAACAGTCGATCCGCTTCGAGCGACTTCACCTGATCCGCCGCGCGGGATCGCGACGATTCTTCGCGCACCTCATGCACGTCGAGCGGCCAGTAGCGCGCCGCGCGGGTTTCGTAGTCCGCGATTGCATCGGCCAGGCCACCCTGTTTGGGTCGTCCCACCACCAGCACCGAGACACGCATCGCGTGTAGATCCGTAACTCAGGCGTAGATGCCGCGCAACCGATGCACGGTGGCGACGCGACTGATCGACAGCATGTACGCCGCCGTGCGCATGTTCACGTTGTGCTGTGTGGCGAGCTGCAGCACGTCGCGGAAACTCCGCGTCATGATGTCGGCGAGGCGCTCGTTCACCACGTCCTCCGACCAGAAGTACCCCATGCGATCCTGCACCCACTCGAAATACGAGACGGTTACGCCGCCCGCATTGGCGAGGATGTCCGGAATGACGAATACGCCCTTCGCGTCAAGAATGGGGTCAGCGGCTGCGGTGGTGGGACCGTTGGCACCCTCGCACATGACTTTGGCGCGAATCTTGGGTGCAACTTTGGTCGTGATGACATTCTCCATCGCGGCCGGCAGGAGAATATCGACATCCATTGTGAGCAGGTCTTCGCTCTCGATCGCGTCAGCCCCCGGGAATCCAACCAGACTGCGATGCTCCTGCACCCACGCGATCGCGGCGTCAATGTCGATGCCTTTGGCGTTGTGAATCGACCCGAAGCGATCGCCGATCGAGACAATCTTGCACCCTTGCCGCGCCAGCAACCGCGCAGCGACCGAACCCACGTTGCCGAACCCCTGCACCGCGACCGTTGCACCCTGCATTGGCAGACCGAGATGCTCCATGGCTTCGCGCGTGACGAGCATACAACCGCGCCCGGTGGCTTCGCGGCGGCCGTGCGAGCCACCCATTTCCACTGGCTTGCCCGTCACCACCGCGTTCTCCGTGCGACCCACACGCATGGAATACGTGTCCATCACCCACGCCATCACGCGCTCATTGGTATTGACATCTGGCGCCGGCACGTCGGTATCGGGGCCGAGCAACTGCATGATGCCCGACGTGTAGCGACGTGTCAGACGCTCGAGCTCACCGATGCTCATTTTGTGCGGGTCACAAATCACGCCACCCTTGGCACCGCCGAACGGGAGATTCACCACCGCGCACTTCCACGTCATCCACGCCGCCAGCGCCTTCATCTCTTCGAGCGTGACGTTCATGTCGAAGCGGATGCCACCCTTGGACGGACCGCGCGACGAGTTATAGACGACACGGTACCCGGTGAACACCTCAACATCGCCGCTGTCGAGCTGCACCGGCACGGACACGATGAGCTGCTTCTCAGGGTGACGGAGGATGCGATAAATGCCGGGCTCAAGATCCAGCAGTTCGGCAGCACGGTCGAAGCGGGACATCATGGCTTCGAACGGATTGTCTTCATTCAGGAACCGATCCTTGTCCGGATGGACGATGGAATCGGTGGATAGTCGGAGGTCGATAGCCATGCGGCGGGAGGAGTGACCGGCTCAGCCGGCAGTGGGGCGTGAGGCCGCATGCGGAAGGTTCCGCGCCGACAAAACCCGCTGAAGGGCCTCGTGCAACGCGTCCCAACCGAGGCGGACCTCGATGGTCTGCGAAACATACCACAGGGGCGGTGCGGCGCGAGGCCAGAGCGGCGCGAGCTTGACCGCATCCTTCAGCGTGCAAACGACCATGCCGTCGCGATCGACGCTGGCCAGAATCCGTGCGACATCGGCATGCGAGAACGCATGATGATCGCGAAAGCGGTGCGGCCGCAGGGTTGCGCCGAGCGTGCTCAGCTGGCGCTCAAACGACGCCGGATCGCCAATGGCGCTCACGGCGGTGATCCGGCGCCCGCTGAGCAGTTCCAGCGGCTCTGAGGTGTCATCGAGCACCCACAGCGCACCATCGCCGCTCGCCAGCCGCAGGCGCTCCGGCACAATCCCAACCACCGCGATCGGAACGGCCGGCGCGGCCGCGCGGATGGCCAGTTGCACTTGCTCCACCCGTTCCGCCGAAGCCGACTTCACGGTGATCACGGCGACCGACGCGCGACGAAGTGCCGTCAGCGGCTCCCGCCACGGACCGGTCGGGAGCGTGTATACGTGACCGGTCCAGGCGTCGGCCGCAATCAGCACCAGATCAGCCTCACGCACCGCACGACGATGCTGGAAGGCGTCGTCCAGGACCGCGCAGTCTGCGCCGCGGAGAGAGGCCGACACCATGCCGCGAACCCGATCGGCGTCCGTCTCCACAGGCACATCGGGATTGAGCAGGGCGTGCACACGCCACTCATCGTCTCCGTATCCCCGCATCACGATGGCTGGTCTGCCGCCCATCTCCTGCAACGTACGTGCGCACCACGCGGCCACCGGTGTCTTGCCGGTGCCACCGACCGTCAAGTTGCCGACGCTGATCGCGGGAAACCCGATCGGTTTCACACCCACGCCCGCGTCGAAGCGGCGATTCCGTCGTGCAACAACCGCGGAGAACAGCGCGCTGGCCGGGGTGAGCGCGCGCCGCATCACGGCAGCGGCAATCCCCGATCCATGCCACACCCACTCGGCGAGCGCGGCCGCGCGGCTCATTGCCCTGACCCGGCGAGCGGACCCGACTCGCGCGACGCACGAACGCCAGCGCGTTCCGCGTGCAGCCCGGCACATCGCGCCGACGCGGCCTCCATGATTGCTTCGTACCGCGGCACCTGCTCCGCCGCCTCACGCGCCGACGCCGCCTGCACCGCCACCGGCGTGTCGTACAATACGGTGACCCGCGCGAACGGCTTCGGAATCTCGAACGCATCCCACGACCGGAGCCGCCACACCCGATCGACATGGGCCACCAGCGGAATGATTTTCGCCCCCGTTCGCTGCGAGATCAGCAGCACGCCGGGCGCCATTTTACGACGCGGACCGCGCGGGCCGTCCGGGGTGATGGCCAAATCGTGTCCGCTGCGCGCCAGTTGCACCAATTCGAGCAGCGCGCGCGAACCGCCGCGCGAGCTGGAGCCGCGCGACGCGGAAAAGCCGAAGGCATCCAGTATCTGCGCGATGATTTCGCCGTCGCGATGCTCCGAGACAAGCACCGTGGCCGGCTCGCCGCGATGCGCGCAGAGCAGCGGCAACATCTGTCCGTGCCACAGGCACAGCACGATCGATGCTTCGCCACACGCGACGCGTTCACGCGCGGGTGTTCGGCCATGCACCGTGGTACGCCAGGTGGCCGCCAATACGCGCAACACCAACGTGCCCGCACGAATCGACCACCGCGTTCGCCAATCGAGCGCGACGGCGTTCATCGCACGAGGGCGCGCGCGAACGCGGCCGCGCGTTCCGATGCGCCGGGCTCGCCCAGGCGCGCGCGCACATCCGCCAGGCCGGCGAGTGCTTGCGCGCGCGCCGGATGCCCCATCTGCAGCAACGGTTCAAGTGCGTCAGCCATCATCGATGGCACGATCGCATCCTGCACAAACTCGCGCGAGACTTCACGACCCGCGACGACGTTGACGAGGCCGATGTTGGGGATTTTCACGACGCGACGCGCAATGGCGTAGCTGATCGCGCTCGTGCGGTACGCGATGATATGCGGAAGACCGGCGACCGCGGCTTCAAGCGTCGTGGTGCCGCTCTTGAGCAAACCGGCCGTCGCTGCGCGCAACACCGTAAACGATTGATCCCGAACAACCGGATACGGACAGATCGCCGGATCGATCGTGATGCCGGGCGCCGCGCTCACAATCACCTGCAAGGCAGGATGCCGATGTGTGAGCTCGCGCGCGGTGGCCATGAACGGTGCGAGGTGACGCGCGAGTTCGCTCTTGCGGCTGCCGGGAAATACGGCGAGCACCGGTGCGTGTGGATCGAGGCCAAGCGCGAGGCGCGCCGCCGCGGGCTCGGGGAGTTCGGCGGCGCGATCGAGCAGCGGATGCCCGACAAACGTCGCATCAACCCCGTGCTGGCGCAGCAGCGCCTCCTCGAATGGAAGGATGACCGCAGCCTTTGACACCCAGCGCGCGAGCTTGGGCAATCGATCGGCGCCCCACGCCCACACCTGCGGTGTGATGTAGTAGAGCACCGGCACGCCGGCCGCGTGCGCCGCCTCCGCCACACGCATGTTGAAGCCGGGATAATCCATCAGAATCACCAGCCCCACGTTGCCCGACGCGAGTCGCGCTTTGAGCGTACGCAACAGTCGCAGATGTTTCGGAATGTGACGCAGCACCTCCGTAAAGCCGATCGCGGCGAGTCGCTCGCTGTGCTCGATGAGCGACACACCGGCCAATCGCATGCGCTCCCCGCCGACTCCGGCCAACGGGCGCAACGGCTCAGCGGCTTTCAGCGCGCTGGCTACCTTGGCTGCATGCAAGTCGCCGCTCGGCTCACCGACGACGAACAGGATTTCACGCACCCGGCGATTCCGCCGCAACGTGCGTGGCCCGCACGGGATTCGCCGCCTGCATGCTCGGCATCGTGCGTTCAATCTCGGCCATGATGCGCAGCGCCACCGACAACGCCTCGCGCCCTTCTTCGCCGGACACGGCCACCGGCGCGCGCCCTTCAATCGCTTCGAGGAACTGCGACAACTCAATCCACAGCGGCTCCGCTTCCGGCGCGCTCAACGCGATGCGTTCAACAAACTCCTCGAGCGCGCGCGGCTGCGCGGCGAGCAGCGCCGGATCGAGATCGCGGCGCATTCGAAAGAACTCACCGGTACCCGCCGCCAGATCCAGCGACAGATACCCACTGCGCTGAAACAGACGCAGCTTGCGCACACGTTCACGCGAGACACGACTCGCGGTCACATTTGCCACGGCACCGTTTGCGAACACCAGTCGTGCGTTGGCAATGTCGAGCTGCGGTGTCAGCACCGGAATGCCAGCCGCCTGCACTTCGGTCACGCGCTCGCCCACGAGTGTGCGCACGAGGTCGATATCGTGAATCATGAGGTCGAGTACAACGGCGACATCCGATCCGCGGGGATTGAACGGCGCGAGGCGATCGCTTTCAATAAAGCGTGGTGAGTCGACATACGGCATCGCCGCCCGCACGGCGCGGTTGACGCGCTCCACGTGACCGACTTGCACAAGCCGGCCGGCGGCACGTGCGGCGACGAGCAGATCGTCGGCTTCTTCGAGCGTGACCGTGAACGGCTTCTCGACAAATACGTGGCACCCGTGCGCCAGCGCGGCTGCAGCGACCGCGTGATGCGCGGTGGTCGGCACGACGATCGAGACCGCGTCGGCCGCATCGAGCAGCGACTCGAGCGAAGCATGCGCCACCACGCCAAACTGTTCCGCCATCGCGGCTGCGCGCGCCGCATCGGCGTCGAACAGGCCGACAAAGTGCTCACCCGCAAGATCGCGCAGAATTCGTACGTGATGCTGGCCGAGTGCCCCGGCGCCGACGACTCCGACACGGGTGGTCATCAGAAACCGACGCCCCGCTCACTCTGCTCGACGAAGTCCA
>JBBRFQ010000053.1:0-19685 GCA_038224035.1 Gemmatimonadales bacterium | reverse complement strand
CCCTGCACCTCGAGCTGATGCGCGATGTCGGCGGCCGTGACCGATCCGAACAACTTGCCCTCTTCGCCCACGCGCGCGGAGAACGTCACCGACACGTCCGCGAACTGGGCGGCCACCTCTTCCGCGGCCTTGACCCGCTCGGCTTCGGCGGCAATCAGGCGCGTGCGCTCCTGCGCGATGCGTTTGAGGTTGCCCGGCGTGGCCTGATAGGCCAGACCGCGCGGCAGCAGGAAATTCCGGCCATAGCCGGCCGAAACGGTGACGACGTCGCCCGGATGTCCAAGCTTGTCGATGGCATTGCGAAGAATGACTTCCATGGTAACTCCAGGCCGACGCGAATCAGCCGATCAGGGGCGGGCATCCGGTCGCAACGGACGAGCCGAGCGACGGAAGTCACGCCAAGTGTCACCCAGTCCGAGCCCTAGCGCCAGAACGGCGACGGTCGCGAGGACCAGGACAGGACCGAGCAGCGGAATACACACGAGCAACAGCAACAACGGCAGTACCGCAAAACGGTCAGGGAGCCACCATAGCAGCACCCCGACACCGCGCAGCGCGTACACCGCGCCGAATACAACCAGCAAGTTCACCCCGAGCATTCGCCACACGCTGAGCGATGGCAAGAGCACCAAGGTGGCTCCTGCCACCAACCCCCACACGAACTGATCGTTGAACCGAAACTCGGAAATCGCGACCAGCGGCGGACCCAAACGAACTCGTACCAATCGATGCCACAGAGACCACGCCAAAGCCAACGCAGCCAAAGATTCGAGCACCAGCAGCGACGGAACCAGCGCTGAGGGCGGGGGCGATGACGCCACCCACGCAACCGTTTGCTCCGCCGATCGAGCGACGCCCGGAACCCGGCCGGCCAATGACGACCACGCCTCACTCGACACCCGATCCTGCCAGACGCGCAACGACACTTCCCGACGCTGAGCGAGCTCCTCCGCGAAACGCAAACCGAGTCTCGACAGGGCTTCGCCAGACGTGGGGTCACGCCATGACGCCAACAACACCGTGAGCGCGCCGGCGAGTGTGATCGCTGTCAATGCCCGAACGAACAGGGGACGAGCCCCCGAGATCATGCACAACCAGCCGAAGCAAGCGGTCACCAGCAGCGTCCATCCGTGCGAGAACGCTGCCACGCCACCCGTGTCTGCCGGACCACGCCACACCAACCACACCAACCAAGCCGCAGCCAGCACGGCCGCGAGTGGCTTGCCACCGCGCGTCCAACTGGCCAGCGCACAGGCACCAATGCCGGCCAGTACGAGCAGACCGAACGATTCCACCGGAAGCAGCCAGCGCACCAGCACCGCGATCAATGACAACGAAGGCGGCCACTGTGCCACCAGCGTCACCGCAATCGCACCAGCAAGTGCGAGGATCAGCCACCGCCATCCGCGCTCACGTGGCGCTGAGACGAGCGGCGGACCCTCGACCGCCGTGTTCACCTCAGCCCTGCTGACCCTTCACGTACGGAAGCAGCGCCAGGAAACGCGCCTTCTTGACTGCCTTGGACAACTGGCGCTGATGGCGCGCGTCCACGCCGCTCAACCGGCTCGGCAGAATTTTGCCGTAATCGGTGATGAAGCGGGCGAGCAGGCGATCGTCCTTGTAGTCCACGAACCGAATGCCGGCCTCCGTAATGGGGCAGGGCTTCTTGGGGCGGCGCATTATTCGTCATCCTCATCGTCGTCGTCATCGGCGGCCGCACGCGCGGCCAGCTCTTCTTCGCTCAGCAAGGGCGCGCCGAGCACATGCTCGATCAACGACACCATGTAGCGCACGATCGTGTCATCCAGCTTGAGCGCCCGTTCGAACTCGGGGAGCGTGCCCGGCGCCGCCTGCACCTTGGCAATCGCGTAATAACCCGCCTCGTGCCGGCCGATCTTGTAGGCCAGTTGGCGACGGCCCCAATGCTCGATCTCGGCCGGCTCGGCGAGCTCGAGCAAGCCATGATGCTTGTCGAGCTTCTCGGCGATGGCGGCGTCTTCAAGCGCCGAATCGATGATGTAGACGATCTCGTATGGACGCGTGGGCGCCATACGCATCTTATGTGTAGCCACTCGGCAGTTCTCCCTATGGTCGTGACCGCTAGGTCGGTTGGCCCCCCGGGGCTGCCGGATTCCGGGAGGAGGGTACCTCAGCTGAATGCTGCTGGTAACCAATAGCCCTGTAAGCTAGACAGACTGGGAAGGGGGCACAAGGCGCGCGGGGCGACCGGCGGGATGCGGCCCGTGTGCCGCGCTGCGCAATTCTGCGCGCGAACAGACAGATTTGACCCATGTGTGGACGCTATGGACTCGCCGCGCCGCAACGTACCGCCGAGTTGTCGCTCGATGCCGCGTTGCTGTCCGAGGTGCGCGACGCCGCGCCGCGATGGAACATCACGCCGTCGCAGACGGTGTACGCCGTGGCGGCTGACGCGCACGGCCCGCGGCCGGCGCGTTTGCGCTGGGGCCTCGTGCCCGTTTGGGCCAAAGAGCCGTCGATCGGCAATCGTCTGGCGAATGCCCGCGGCGAGACGGTGCGCAGCAAACCGTCGTTTCGACACGCCTTTGCTGCACGCCGCGCGATCGTGCTCGCGGACCTCTACTACGAATGGCAAGCGCTCGCCGGTGCGCGCGTCAAACAACCGTGGTGCATTCGTCAGCGTGATGATCGGCCGTTCGCGCTGGCGGCGCTGTGGGAAGCATGGCGATCGCCACCGCAAGCGGATGGTCGTATCGACGATCCGCTTGAGACGTGCACACTCATCACCACCGCAGCCAATGCGCTCACGTCCAGCATTCACGATCGCATGCCGGTGATCATCTCCGAACGTGACTACGAAGCCTGGCTGGATATGGCCACGCCGCTCGACACGGTTCAAGCTCTGCTCGCACCCGTGGCAGACGATTCGCTGTACGCGTTTCGCGTCAGCACGTGGGTGAACAGTCCGGCGCATGACGATGAAGGGTGCATCGAACCGCTCGCCGAGAAGACGGAACGGCGGCTCGACGCGTGATCAGCCGCCTTACGGCGTGCCGGGAGGAAGCGCGTATCGGCGAAGGTACAGATTGATCGAGCCGATCTTGAGGCTTGTCTTCATCTGCACCATAAAGCGGTACGGATCGTCGGAAATCCAGACTTCGGCCTTGCCGTCTTCCGAAAAAATTCCGCGCGACTGAAACGTGGGCTGCAGCACGACGGTCGGAAACACGCCGGCCGCGACCTTGATCGTATCCTTCCGCAATACGCGAATGCGCACGGGATTCGACTTCGGGTTGAAGTACCGCGGTACCTCGTAGGTCTTGCCCACTTCCAGTGGAATCGTGCGCACGAAGTACAGGAACGAGCCGTCGTCGAGTGGATTGCTCACACTCTCTTCCTCGGGCTTATCGTTCTCCTGAAATACGGAACGCTCCGGGAAGAGCTCGTACATGCGCGTGCGCCTGTAACCGCCCTCGCTGATGCGCTGATGAAAGCGACGCGAACTCAGCGAGAACACGTCGAACCAGCTTTCCATGCTGTCGTCCACACGGAAGAACGGAATGCCGCCCTTGATCGTGAAGATGGTGTGCCACGACGGGCGGCCGCGCACGTCGACGATTTCCTTGACTTCCATGACGCCGGTGCCGACGGACTTGAACGAGAACCGGACATCATACTCCAGGCGCTCGCCGACGGTAAACGGCACCGGCGCCATCCCTGGGATGAGCGGCGCATACGGCGACTTCCCCTGCATGGCATCGGGCAGCGGCGAGACCGGGCCGCGCGCGTTGGACTGCGCCTGCGCTGAGGTGCTGAGGCTTCCCAGTCCGGTCGCTGCGGCCAGCAACGCCGCGGCCAGCATCACGAACCGGGATGGGCGAGGGAGGCGAGCGGTCGCGAGATGGAGCAGGATGACAGCGGTCATGAGCGGTACGGATGAGGCCATGAAAAAACCAAAGGCGACCAGTGCGCGCGCCTCTGGGTAATCCGACGTTCATACCCCCAACGTTTTGAAAGGGTGCGCCGCCGGCCTGTTACACGTTGAAGCGAAACAACAGAATATCGCCGTCGCGCACGAGATACTCTTTCCCCTCACTGCGAACCACACCTTTTTCTTTCGCGCCCTTCCATCCGCCATGCGCGACGAACTCCTCGTACCCGACAGTCTCACTGCGAATGAATCCACGCTCGAAGTCGCTGTGGATGACTCCGGCCGCGACAGGCGCGGTGTCGCCGTGATGAATCGTCCACGCGCGCACCTCCTGCTCACCCGCCGTGAAGTACGTCTGCAAACCGAGCAGGTTGTAGCCGGCGAGAATCAACCGATCGAGCCCGGCACTGGTAATACCGAGTGAGCCAAGAAACTCGGCGCGCTCCTCGGGCGGCAGCTCCGCCAACTCAGACTCAATCTTCGCCGAGAAGGGGACGATTTCCGCGTGTTCGTTGCCACCGGCCACCGCGTCGCGAAGCGCTTTGAGGAGCGGCCCCTCGTCACCGGCGAGTTCGGCATCGGTCACGTTGGCGGCATACAGCACCGGCTTCGCGCTGAGTAGCTGCAACCCTTCAAGCTGTTTCAGCTCCTCCGCCGTGAGTCCCGCGCGCCACAGCGGCGTCCCGGCGCTGAGTGCTGTGTTGGCTCGTTCAAGGGCAGGAAGCTCGGCCAAGGCGTCCTTGTCATTCGTGCGCGCGGCACGCCTGGCCTTGTCGAGTCGTTTTTCCACCTGCGCGAGATCAGCGAGCGCGAGCTCGAGTTCGATGATCTCCTTGTCGCGTACGGGATCGGGGTCGCCCATGACGTGCGTGACGTCGGGATCCTCAAAGCATCGAATGACGTGCACAATCGCGTCGGTCTCGCGGATGTTTTGCAGAAATTTGTTGCCAAGCCCTTCGCCTGTCGCGGCACCCTTCACGAGTCCGGCAATGTCGACGAACTGCACGACGGCGGGTACGGTGCGCTTGGGCTGCACGATCTTCGCAAGTGAATCAAGCCGCGCGTCGGGAACTTCAACCATGCCGACATTCGGGTCGACCGTGCAAAACGGGTAGTTCGCCGCTTCGGCCTTGGCCGAGGTCAGGGCGTTGAAGAGGGTCGACTTGCCGACGTTCGGAAGGCCGACGATGCCAAGTTTGAGCATGAAAAACCGGGGGTGCCAGGAGGAGCCGGCAGAGTGCCGACAATCCTGAAATCTAATCGATCAAGGGGTCAACGTCGGCCCCGACGGAGTGGATTCGGCGGACCGCCGAACGCCGACGGCGATGGCCACGGCTACCGCAATCCGCCAAGGCGAACCGCAACGGAGAAGTGAAACGCGCGACCGCGTCGTCGCCAAACAAAAAGCCCCCACCGTTCAGTAAACGGCGAGGGCTTCTGGCCTGCGATTGCGTCAGCGGTTTACGCCAGGAACCACGGCGCAAGTACGAGGCTCACCACGCTCATCAGCTTGATGAGGATATTCATGGCCGGGCCGCTCGTGTCCTTGAACGGATCGCCGACCGTGTCACCAACGACTGCGGCCTTGTGCGGATCACTGCCCTTGCCACCCGCGAGGCCGCCTTCGATGGCCTTCTTCGCGTTGTCCCACGCACCGCCGGCGTTGGCCATGAACAGTGCCATCATCACGCCCGTCACCGTGGCGCCGGCCAGCACACCGCCGAGCGCCGAAACGCCCACAAACTTGCCGACAACCACCGGCAACAGAATCGCCCCCACACCGGGCAACACCATCTCGCGAAGCGCGGCCTTCGTGGAAATCTCCACGCAACGCGCCGAGTCCGGCTTGACGCCGGGCTTGCCCTCGAGCAGCCCCGGAATCTCTCGGAACTGGCGGCGCACTTCTTCCACCATGCCTTGCGCCGCACGACCGACCGCGGTCATCGTCTGCGCGCCAACGAAGAACGGCATCACACCGCCGATGAACAACCCGATCACGACCATCGGGTCGATCAGGTTGAGGGTCTGGAGATTCACGGCCGCCGCGTAGGCCGAGAAGAGCGCCAATGCCGTCAGCGCCGCGGAGCCGATCGCGAAGCCCTTGCCGATGGCCGCGGTGGTATTGCCCAGTGCATCGAGACCGTCAGTAATAGCGCGCACCTCTTTGCCGAGATGACTCATCTCCGCAATGCCGCCGGCGTTGTCCGAGATCGGACCGTACGCGTCGACCGACATCGTCACACCAACCGTCGCGAGCATACCCACCGACGCAATCGCGATGCCGTACAATCCCGCCACCGAGAACGCCACAAAAATCGCGCCGCAGATGAGCAGGACGGGTACGATGCAGCTTTCCATGCCGATCGCGAGACCGGCAATGATGTTCGTGGCGGGGCCCGTCTTCGACGACTCGACAATGCGACGCACCGGACCCATCGCCGTGTAGTACTCGGTGACAAGACCAATCGCGATCCCCGAGACGCTACCGGCCAGCACTGCCCAGAACGGTCCGAGCACGGGCAAGAGCGTACCATCCGCGCGCGACATGCCGAGCGGGTACGACTGCGTCATGAAGTAGGCAAACGCGAGGAACAGACCAGCCGCAATGAAGGTGACCAGTCGCAGCGCATTCGCCGGATCACCCTTGGCCAGAATGCGCATCGCGAGAATACCGATCAGTGACGCCACCAAGCCAGCCACGGTGTAGCCGATCGGCAGCAGCATCGCCGTCAGCCGCGTGCCTTCGGGGACCAACAGGGACGTCGCGGCGATCGCGATGGTCGCGATGATACCGCCGACGTAGCTCTCAAAAATGTCCGCGCCGAGTCCGGCCACGTCACCGACGTTGTCACCGACGTTGTCGGCAATCGTCGCCGGATTACGTGGATCGTCTTCGGGAATCCCCGCTTCCACCTTGCCCACGAGGTCGGCGCCAACGTCGGCGGCCTTCGTGTAGATGCCGCCACCCACGCGCGCAAAGAGCGCGATGGACGAGGCTCCCATGGCAAAGCCGGAGATGATTTCAGAGAACAGTTTGGCGTTGCCGGTCAACTCGTCGGCGGCCACAAACATGATGACGACCGCAAGGCCGGCGAGACCAAGCGACGCAACGGCCAAGCCCATGATCGAACCACCGCCAAACGCGACATTAAGCGCCGCGGCCTGACCCGATGCGCGCGCCGCTTCAGCCGTGCGCACATTCGCGGCCGTCGCGCCCTGCATACCGATCCAGCCGGCCGCAATGGAGCACAGGCCGCCGATGATGTACGCGATCGCCGTCTTCGTACCGATCGCAAAACCAAGCAAGCCGGCGACGACGAGCAGGAAGGGAATCAGGACCACATATTCGGCGCGCAGAAACGCCATGGCGCCGACATGAATTTCGCCGGCCAGATCCTGCATCACCTGATTCCCAGGTGAGAGTTTCTTGACGCCGAAGAAAGTAAGGAGCGTCGCAAGCAGGCCGATGGCGCCGGCGCTGAGCGCAATCAGCGGAAGGTTGTCGAGCATAGGCAAGTGGTGAGGGTGAGTGCGTGTTCACAACCACAGCCCCAGAAGATAGTGCCCGGAGACTGCTGAGGCGACCCGTTCGCGAAATGAGTCGCGAACAGCGACGGTTGACGCACCACTTTCTGGCCCGACGGTGTTACCAGCTGGCCATCAACCCCAGCAGTAGTTGCCCGTCGTTGTATCCGCGGGCACCTCGTTCCACCGCCTCGCTGTCGTAGTTGTCGAGCAGGCTCAGGGTGAGGGCGGTGCGTCTGGTGAGCCCAACCGCCAGCTCCGTGCTGCTCTGCACCACAAATCGGTCGATCGCCGTGGCACTCGGCCGCCAGAACACGACGTGCAAGAAGCGGATTCGATCGTCGAAAGCGTGCCGCACGCGAAATCGGGTCGACCAGCGCGTCAGGCGCGACGACACGGCACCAACACTATCCGGCGTGACCCGCTCGTCGAGCAGCGCCACGCTGAGGCTCACATCGGTGCGCTCCGTGCGGCGCGCCGTATACTTGACCCCCAAGCCGGCGTTATACCGGCTGGCGATGCGCTTTTCGAGGTTGGTCTCAACCGTCGCCAGCACAAACGGTGACCATCGGTTCTGCGGTCGCCAGTCGGCCGTGAGAGAGCCCAACCAGAGGCGCTTGATGACGCGCCGCGCGCCGTCGTCGAGCGACGCCTCGCCGTACAGCGACTGCAGCGCGGCGTTCATTTCGAGCACGGAGTCGCTGCGCGACAAGGCGCCTCGCGCGCCAAATGCGCGCTGCTCAGTGTCACCGAAGAGCCAACTGCCGCTTCCCTGCGCGCTACCGCTCCAACGCGACGCGCCGGCAGTTGGCGGTTGCGCACTCAGCGCGGCGCCGACGCCGCAGATCGCCACCGTTGCCCGCAGCATCGCACGCAGGGAGCGAAATGCGAAGACCGTTATCACCAATCGCCACCCCGCCGCGCGCCCCGTGAAGCGTACGCTCAACTCGCTCAGCGCGAGGCCTCGGGTGTCTGGCGCACGCCAACCGCATCACTCACCCGGCCGGCGGTGAAATCGGGGATCGGCTGTCCCTCGCGCAAAAGCTTGGTCACGAAGCGCTGGCCTTCCGCGACCCGCTCAATCTCGATCGCGACCGAGTCGATGGCTTGCTCAAGTTGTCCGAAGCGCGCCTCGGCCTGCGGCGAGATCGGGACGGCGGCGGGGCGGTTTCCGCGCTTCCACAGAAAGCGCGCGCCCGTGAGCGCCAGCGGCAAAAACAGGAAGAACACCACCGGCGGAGTGAACGGACCGAGCCCATAGTCGGTTGGCGGTGGCGGCGGCGCGTCTGGCTCGCGGCTGCCCACCTCGCCCAGCTTGGCTGCCAGCGACGCGCGCAGTTCGCTGTTGGTCGCAATTTCCTGCTCGAGCTTCATAATGCGCTCGTCGAGGAACTTGATCCGTACTTCGGTGCCGGTGGCGGCGGCTGAGTTGGTCGTGTTATTCAGCTCGCGCACGAGGTCCTTGCGTCGGTCGGCGGTCTGCCGCAGCTGGGACGACAGCGAACTCGCCCGCTCGGACAATGCTTCCACTTGATCCGCCGTGAACGGGATCACCGCCTCAAGGCCTGGCACGTTGAAACCCACGGGCGCGCTTGGAGCAGCCACCGGAGGTGGCAGCGCTGGCAGGTCCGGAATCGGCGGGGGGGCCGGCGGCTGAACGGTCGGTGCCTGCGGCGCCTGTGCGGCTTGCTGGAGCGCGGAAATATCCATAGCACACAATACGGCGCCGAGCACGCGGAGTTGCAAGAGGCAGCCCGCACTTCGCTGCGCGGTACGTCGCTCAACGTCCGAGCGTACTGGCCGTCTTCTTCGTCCCCTCGCGCACCCAGGTATCGGCCACCGTCGTGAGCCGATCAAAGGTGCCTTCCACCAGCTCCCGCTCATCTCGCGGCATGACGCGCAGCACGAAGTCGGCGAGGTTGCCAATCACGCGCCGTTCGTCGATCGGCCGAATTCCCACACGAAGTCGCGGATACTCCGGTGACCCAAGCTGCGTCTGAATCGACTTGAGTCCATTATGACCGCCCGTTGAGCCACCGGCACGGAAACGGTACTCGCCCACCGGAATCGCGATGTCGTCCACCACGACCAGCAGATCCTCGGCCGGGTCGAAACCAGCCCGACTCATGTACGAGCGAAGCGTCGCCCCAGACAAGTTCATGAACGTCTGTGGCTTCACCAGGCGCACGCGAAGCGGGCCGAGATACCCATCGGCGACGTGAGTGTCTCGATCCTTGCGCCAGGCTTCACATGGCCACGTGCGCGCCAGTTGATCGAGAAACCACCAGCCGGCGTTGTGTCGTGTGGCTTCGTACTCGCGCCCCGGATTGCCGAGGCCCATGATGATCTTCACGGTATCGGGGGCGTGATGGGGAGATACGCCAAGGGCGCGCGAGTGGTTGGTGAACCGCTCGCGCGCCCTGACCAGCCAGACGCGTTACTTGGTGTCGTCGGGCTTGACCTTGCGGATGACTTCCGGCTCGGCGACAGCGGCGGCGGGCTCAGCGGCGGCCTTGGCCGGCTGCACGATCGCCACGGTGGTGCCCGCATCGTCCATGACTTTCACGCCAGCCGGCAGCACGATGTCGGAGACGTGCAACGACTTGCCGACGAGCAGTTCCGTGATGTCGACGTTGATGTGATCGGGAATGTTCGACGGCAGCGCTTCGATCGTGAGCTCGTGCAGGATCTGATCGAGGATGCCCGCGTCAACGCGAACGCCAATGGGTGTGCCCACGTAGACAATCGGGCACTTGAGCGTGATCGTTTCGCCGGCGACGACTTCCTGGAAGTCGACGTGCATGATCTGCTTCTTGAACGGGTGGCGCTGAATCTCGCGGATGAGGGAGCGCGAGGGGGTGCCGCCGAGGTCGAGATCGATCACCGTGCTGCCGGCCGACACGCTCTTGATGAGGCGGTCGAATTCACGGGCATTGATGGTGAGCGACTGCGGCTCGCGGCCGTGGCCATAAATCACGGCGGGGATTTCGCCGTTCTGACGAAGCTTGCGCGCGACGCCCTTGCCGGTGTCGTGACGGAGCGTTGCGGAAAGAGATGCGGAGGTCATGGCAGGGCTCTGGGAAATCGCGTGGACAACTGAGTGAAATGCGCGCCGGTCAGTCGAACAGCGAGCTTACGGACTGATCGGAATGCGTGAAGCGGATCGCCTTGGCCACCAGCTCTCCAACGGAGAGAATGGTGAGCGCGGGGAACCGCCGCTCTGGTGGAACGGCAATGGTGTCGGTCAACACCACTTCCTTGATGGGCGCCGCGGAGAGTCGCTCGACGGCAGGGCCGGAGAGCAACGC
Source organism: Gemmatimonadales bacterium (assembly GCA_038224035.1). GTDB lineage: Bacteria > Gemmatimonadota > Gemmatimonadetes > Gemmatimonadales > Gemmatimonadaceae > JAABRT01. The sequence continues at coordinate 8,942 of JBBRFQ010000053.1, read as the reverse complement.
ATGAGTGGCACACACATAAATGTCGTTGGCGCCGAGCTCTTTCAGAGCGCGTGCCGCCTCGGACACGGTCCCGGCAGTGTCGATCATGTCGTCGGGAATGATGCAATCCCGGCCGGCCACTTCACCCACCACATTGACCACTTCGGCAACGTTCGCCTTGGGACGACGCTTGTCGATGATGGCCAGAGACGCATCGAGTCGCTTCGCGAACCCGCGCGCCATCTTGGCCGACCCGACATCCGGCGCCACGACGACGAGGTCCTTCAACTGTTTCTTGCGAAAATGCGAGACGAACACCGGTGCTGCATAGAGATGGTCGACTGGAATATCAAAAAATCCCTGCAACTGATGCTGATGAAAGTCGATGCCGAGCAAACGATCGGCGCCGGCCGTTTCGATCAGATTGGCGACCAACTTCGCGCCGATGGCAACGCGCGGCTGGTCCTTTCGATCTTGGCGTGCATAGCCGAAGTAGGGCAACACACAGGTAATGCGCGCGGCTGACGCGCGGCGGACCGCGTCGATCAACAGCAACAACTCAAGCACGTTCTCGGCGGGCGGATTCGTGGGCTGCACAATGAAGACGTCGGCGCCGCGGATATTCTCGTCGATTCGCACGAACACTTCACCATCTGCAAAGCGCGATACGGCTACGCGACACAGTTCCGTTCCCAAGTGACCGGCGATTTCCTCGGCCAAGGCCGGATTGGCCGTACCAGAGAGAATCTTGAAGCCACTCTTGGAGACAGCCAGCCGATCCATCGACCGCAGCCTTGATAATTAGCGAGAACAGGAGGGCAGAGACAAGGGCCAACGGCGCCTTGACTCGGCACGAAACATCTTCAGTGCTGCGACCAGCCAGCCTCTCAACATAACCAGCCCAGAGCGGAAACGGAGCCCCCACCGGACCAAAAAACGAGCGCCCGCCAACCCCAAGGGATCGGCGGGCGCCCCAGTTGCCCCGCTTGGATTCGAACCAAGATAGCCACATCCAAAGTGTGGAGTCCTGCCATTGGACGACAGGGCAGTGACCTGCGTTTCCTAAACTAGACGATTGGCACCGGAGCGACAATTGCCCCCGCCGTGCGGGTTTCCACCAGACGCTCACCATCGGCCGTTGCCGGCCAGTCGGTCTCGAAGGCGGGCGCGTGAAGCAGGAAGCACGTCGCCCCACTGCCGGACATGAGCCCGACGCACACTTCACCCTGCTCGCGCAGCGCCTTCGCGGCCCCTCGAACGAGCGGCAACCATCGCGCCACCCCGGCGTGCAACGCCGGAACGACGCTCTCGAAATCGTTCTGCGCCAGCCGAGCGATGGACTCCCAAGTGCTGAACGCCGCTGCATCATAATGTGCCGATCGCGCGGCGCGCGACGATTCCCGCTGTCGTGCGAGGGCGCCGTACGCGGCTGCGGTATTCACGCCGTCGGCAAACGTGACCAGCCGGACGGCCATGGTCGGCAGCGCCGGCAGCCCCAGGAGCCGGTCGCCTCGCGACCATCCCCACGCGAGCAACTCATCGCTCGCGAGAAATGGCACGTCCGACCCGAGTTCGCCGGCCAACTCCATCAGCGCGGGCTGCGCGAGCGGTGTTGGTGCAATTGCGTTCAGTCCGCGCAATACGGCGGCGGCGTCGGCACTCCCGCCGCCGAGCCCACCGCCTACCGGAATGCGTTTGTGGATGTGAATGGAGAAGCCTGTTGGCCAGCCGACACGCTCGGAAAAGCGCGCTGCCGCGCGCCACGCCAGATTGTCGACCGGCGCGCCGAGTCCCGCGGCCGGCACGAACGGTCCGTCGCACGTGAGCGAACGATCCGTCACATCCGTGCGGATGCTCACGGAATCGCTCAGCGCCAACTTGATGAACAGCGTCTCGAGGCCATGGAATCCGCTCGCCTCGCGGGCGAGCACGCGCAACACGAGGTTGAGTTTGGCTGGTGCATCAACTACCACGCCGCGCACATTTGGCCCGAGCGGTGACGTCATCCCGGTTCGTGTTGCACGGTGCCGTTGAGCGCGCGCGTGTCGCGCCCTGTGGTTGTTCCGCCGTCGTCCCCAACCGTGTCGCGCGCCGCGGCCACGTCACCCTCGTGGCCAAACGCGTCGCGCGCTGCGGCGACTTCGCGCTCACGCTCCGCCGCGCCGCCGATGTCTCGCAGGTTGATGCCGAGCCGCAGCAGATACACAATGCCGATCAGCGTGATCGGAATGAACGTCAGTACGTGAAATCCGATCGCCCAGCTGACCGCGAGCGATTCGCTGATGCCGAACACACTCAGCCCCACTGCCGACGCGAGCTCGAACACGCCCACGAATCCCGGCGACGACGGAATCGCGACGGCGAAACCCAGCACGCCCTGCAGAAACAGCGCCGCGACAAACGGGGCCTCGAGTCCAACGGCCTGAAAGCCGATCCACAGCGCGAGCGCGTGCACCAACCAATGCAACACCGCCCACCACAGCACGGCGAGAAAGCGGCGCGCATCGCGCAACACGGCCAGTCCACCGAGTGCCTGGTCAGCAAACCCCACAATGCGATCCGCGATGCGCGGCAGCACACGGTCGGCAATGGTACGCACCACCTGCAACACGCGCGCCGGCATGAGCACCGCGAGATAGCAGATCACGAGCAGTCCGATCACCGCCGCAATACCACCGCTGGCGAACTGCGGCACCGTCATGCCGGCCACGCGTGCGTTCGCCGGGAATGCGGGGGACAGCATCGCGCCGAACATCAGCCCGAGCAGTACGACCGCATCGAAGATTCGATCTACCGCCAGCGACGCCAGCGATGACGTGAACGTCACGCGCGGTATTTCCCGCGTGAGTGCATACGCGCGCGCCACTTCGCCGGCGCGCGCCGGCACGACGTTGTTCACCATCATGCCGATCGCCGTGCTGCGCCACAACGGACCAAATGGAATACGCCCCGCCACGGGTTCGAGAATCGTTTGCCAGCGTCGTGCGCGCAGCGGAAAGATCAGCGTCGCCACAAACGCACTGAGCGCGAACAGCCACGGGTTCGACGCACGCAGCACGCCGACGATGTCGCCGAGCGGAACGGCGCGTATCGCCAGCCACAAGAGCACCGCGCTGATCACGAAGCCGAGCGCTACTTTCCAATCGAGTTTCACTTCGTGATCCTAACGGGCCACGGCGAGATCGAGCAGGTCGCTCAGCTCATCCAGCAGCGCGGCAGTGGTCGGATCGAGCGAGGTGCCACCAGCGCGTTGCCACGCGAGACGCAGTTCATCGCGTACCACGCGCGCCCGCTCCAGTGCGCTGGCGCCGTCGTACAGAAGCGATTCGATGGCCACAATTGCGGCGGGTTGCGCGTCCGCCGAGACTGCCGGCGTGCGAGCGAAGACCGCGGCCGTCCGGCCCGCTGTTGCAGCAGCCGGCGGGTTCGTTTCCCAGCCGGTGCTCGGGCTTGTCGGCGTCGTCGGAGGCGGCGTCGTCGCCGGCGTCGGGATGCTCGCCGGGATCGCGGACGTTGCGATGGGTGTACCCGCGCGAGGTGTTGCGCCGCGCACGGCGTCAGTGCCCGGCCAGGTCGTGCTCTGTTCACGAACCCGCGCCGCCAGCTCCTGTTCCGTGAGCTCCCGGTCCATGAGCAGTCGTGCGAACGACTGAATCGCGATTCGCTCCGGTGGGTGCTCCATGGCGGAGCGCGCCATGCGCATGGCGAGCGTGGCGATCGAGGTCGCGCCGTAGCTCTCGGCGACATCGGACAAACCCAGGAGCGAGCGGCGGAGTGCATCCGTAAGTGCCAACTGCTGAGGACCACGATCACCCGTGGCCAGGTTGGCAGACTCGCGCGCCACGCCGTCCGCGGCGGCCGCCATGTCTGACCGGAACCGTTCAGCCAGCGTGATGGGAGGAGTCGGATTACGCTCGACGAGGCCGGGCGCGCCATCGTCGGGGAAGAGGCGGGCGATCGGCACAACGGGAGAGGCCGGGGATGCGGCGGGCGACAGCGACGCCAGATAACCCGCCGCCACGGCCGCCAGTGCCACGGAGTGCGTGCGCGCCTGACGCTGCTCACCGTCCGTCCACTGCTCCGACTTCTTCACCAGGGCTCGCAGTTCCAGCAGCGCCCCGCGGACGGCGAAGTGCAGCCGTTGGTCCCAGCGAAGCTCTCCATCGCGCAGCCCGCCGGCAATGCGTTCAACCGTCGACGCCAGCTCTGGCAAGCCACCGAGCTTGGTCATGCTCGCGGCACCACGAAGGGCACGCGCCTGCGCGAGGAACGACGCCCCGTCGGGCGCCACGAGTTCGTCGCCAGCGAGCAGCTGATCGAGCCGGTCGAGATACTCGGAGGCTTCCTGACGGAAGAACCCGAGCAGGGCGGGGGGAGCGCTCATATGGAGGGGGAACGGGCGAGATCCATGGCGATTCGCACTTCACGCACGGCCTCGGCCAAGCCGAGAAACACCGCGCGACTGACGATCGAGTGTCCAATATTGAGTTCTTCAATCCCGGCTATCGCCGCAACCGGTCCGACATTGCGGGCGGTCAGTCCGTGGCCGGCGTGGATGGCCAGGCCGAGCGAGCGGCCCAAATCGGTGGCATCGCGGAGTGCGCGCAAGGTGGCCGGATCGTCGGGATGATGGGAATAGGTGCCCGTATGCAGTTCGATCGCATCGGCCCCCAGATCGTGGGCCGCACGAATGGCGACCGGATCGGGGTCGATGAACAGACTGCTGCGCACCCCCGCACGTTTCAGGCGTGACACAGCCTGTGCCAGCAGTGTGACGTTTCGCACGACATCGAGTCCTCCTTCGGTAGTGACTTCCTGACGTCGTTCGGGGACCAGCGTCACCTCCAGCGGGCGCAATTGCTCGGCCAAATCGAGCATTTCAACGAGGGCGGCACACTCCAGGTTGAGCGGGGTGGTAATCGCCGTGGCCAATCGACGGATATCGTGGTCCTGGATGTGACGTCGATCCTCGCGCAGGTGCGCTGTGATACCGCTCGCCCCCGCCTGCTCGCAGAGCAGCGCAGCGTCTACGGGGTCTGGCTCCAGGCCGCGCCGGGCCTGTCGAAGGGTGGCGACGTGATCGATGTTCACGAATAGTCGCAGTGCGTGCGGGTCGCGATTTTGGCTAGCTTTGCTGTCTAAGACGTTCGTGTCCATGTTCGGATCGGAAAACCGAGCGGTATTCATGTAGGTAATGCAGCGGAGGAGGAAGCGGTGCGCAAGCGTGACGTGATGGCGGGTTTTGTGATACTGACCTTGGGGGTCAGCGGATGTTCCAGTGCACGATCGGGGTCGGAGGCCGGCTCTGGGCCGGCACCGGCGTCACTACCGGGCGCGACGGCCGGTGCCTCGTCGGCGAAAGAGGCCGTGGAAGTGTTCATGCGCGCGGTGAAGGCGCAGGATCTCCAGACCATGTCGGCCGTGTGGGGTACTTCCAGGGGACCGGCGCGCGAGCAAATGGCGCGCGAGGAACTCGAGAAGCGGCTCATCATCATCCAGTGCAAGCTTGACCACTTGTCGTGGAGCTTCGCCGAGGATCGTCCACGACTGCTGGGCGGCGGCAAGCAGGATTTCCAGGTGCAGTTGCGCGATAAGCAAGCCCAGGCGACCACCACATTCACCACCATTTTGGGCCCGTCCGGTCGATGGTTCGTGGAAATCGTCGATATGGCGCCGCTCGGCGACTTTTGTCGCTGACGCGCCCTGTTCGCCGCGCCGCTTCGCGAGTCCACGGGAACTAACTTGCTCGCCGTCAGATAGGTCACAGGAGCCCGGTTTGTATCCACCACGTGAGCGGTGGCTAATATTCAGTCAACTCGATGAGCACGCCACCTGTGGCGGACGGATGTAAAAACGCAATGCGTTTGCCTTCTGCTCCCAAACGTGGCGTTTCGTCGATGAGCCGTACGCCGGCGGCCCGGCACTTGTCGAGCGTTTCATCGAGGTCGTCTACCGCAAAGCAGACGTGATGGATGCCCGGCCCGCGCTTGGCGACGAACCGGCCGATCGGCGAATCAGCGGTGCTGGGTTCCAGCAGTTCCACGAGAGATTCACCGGCGGCCAAGCCAGCAATCACGGCGCCGTCGGCGTCATCGAGCGGAACGTCGGGCAGTCCCAGTACTTCGCGATAGAAGGGCAGCAGGTCGTCGAGGGCGCGCACCGCGATGCCGATGTGGGCAATGCGTGTACCGCGGCGAGAGGATTCAGTCATGGCAAAATTGTCGTGAGTGGACCTGCAGCATACTAAACTTGACTACCGGCGCAAGCACTCGCTGCTGGCGTCGCCGGACCCCTTAAGGAGCATCTGATGGCCAACGCGCTTGCAGTAACCGACGAGAACTTCGCCACCGAAATTGAAGGACATGATGGATTGGCGATGGTTGATTTCTGGGCCACGTGGTGCGCCCCCTGTCGCATGATTGCACCGATCGTTGAGCAGCTGGCCGTTGACTACGACGGCAAGGTCAAGGTGGCCAAGCTCGACGTCGATTCGAATCAGATGACGGCGATGAAGTTCAACGTGCGTTCCATCCCCACGATCCTGTTCTTCAAGAACGGCAAGTTGGTGGACCAAGTGGTGGGCGCCGTGCCGCGTCCGGCGATCGAAGCCAAGTTCGCGCAGCACGCCGGCTGATCGAGGTGTGACGGCACTTCCGGGTCCCGACGACGCTGCGCACGCGGCGGCAGAAGCGGCATCCCGGATGTTCCCCGCGGCGGTCGAACCGGGTGTGCTTTATGTGGTGAGCACACCGATCGGCCATCTCGGGGACGTTTCGTTGCGGGCGCTGCGCGTGTTGCAGGCCGTGGACCGCGTGCTGTGCGAAGACACCCGTCACGCGCATACACTGCTGGCGCGCTACGGGATCCGCACGCCGACGGTCGCGCTCCACGAGCACAATGAAGCGCGTATGGTGCCGCTCGTGCTTGCGCAGCTGCGGGAGGGGGCGGCGCTGGCGTTGATCAGTGATGCTGGAACTCCGCTCGTCTCCGATCCCGGGGAGCGTCTCGTGAGCGCCGTGGCCGAGGCCACTGGTCGAGTCGTGCCCGTGCCGGGCGCGTCGGCGGCGCTGGCCGCACTCGTCGGCTCCGGGCTGCCAGCGCATCCGAGCACGATTCTTGGCTTTCTGCCCCGCAAGGGCACCGAGCGCGAGTCCATGCTGCGATGGGCGGCGTCGTGCCCACACGCGGTGGTGCTGTACGAAGCGCCAAGTCGGGTGGCCGACACGCTGAGCGACCTGGCGGCGGTCGCGGGCGCCGACCGACACGCCGTTGTGGCGCGCGAACTCACCAAGCGCTTCGAGGAGTTCCGCCGCGGAACGCTCGGGACACTTGCCGCGTATTACAGCGAGACCGCGCCTCGGGGCGAGATTGTGATTGTGCTCGCGGCTGCACCCGAGGAAGTTCCCCCCACCGAAGACACGCTGCGCGAAACCGCACGCGAGCTCCTCGCCGACGGGCTCGCCCCGCGCGCCGTGATGACCATGCTCATGGAGCGCGATGGCGTGCCGCGAAACCTTGCCTACCGGTTAGCGCATGACACGTGATCGCGTGGTTCGTTGGTGGCCGCTGTCCATATTCGGCATCGTCGTGTTGTTGATCGGCGCCACCGTTCGCGCGGGGACGGCGAGCGATCGGCGCAGCGATGCGCTGGACGCGTTCGACGCGGGACCGGGGCGTGTGCCGTCGCTTGCCGCGTGGACGGTTGCGGCGTCCGTCAGCGCGCCGAGGCTGGCGATCGCGCGGCTGCAGTACGACGGCGGTGGCGACTGGTACGCGAATCCCTCGAGCCTGCCGAATCTCATCGCGGCGATCGCGACACGAACGCAACTGCCGATCGAGCGCACCGAAGCGAAGGTGCGACTCACCGATGAGTCGCTCGCATCCTTCCCGTTTGTTCACGCCACCGGCCACGGCGAGATGAAGCTGACGGATGCCGAGGTGGTCGCGCTGCGACAGTATCTCACCCGAGGGGGATTTCTCCACGTCGACGACAACTACGGCCTCGATGAGACATTCCGTCGCGAGATCGCGCGCGTGTTTCCCGATCGCCCGCTCGTTGAAGTGCCCTCGTCGCATCCGATCTATCACCTGGTATACGACTTCCCCGATGGATTGCCCAAAGTACACGAGCACGATGGCAAGCCGGCGCAGGGACTTGGCATTTACATCGGAGGTCGCCTGGCACTCTTCTACAGCGTGTCGAGTGATCTGGGCAACGGATGGGAAGACGTGGGGACGCATCCCGGCGATCCGCCCGAACTGCACGAACGTGCGCTACGCATGGGCGTGAATCTCTTCATGTACGCGGTGACAAGTCGGGTGACGCCATGAGTGACGTCGGGAAATCCGCGCTGGCCGAACGCGTCGCACGTGAGTCGCGTGCGCTCGGTTCTCGCGCACGCGCAAGTCACCTCACGATGGCCGCTGCCATCGCGGTGTTGGTCGTTGCGATCGGTGGGTGGCTGCTGGCGAACGGCCGGTATCTGGCGTGGCCGCGCGGTGTGCCGCTTCTGATATGGGCTGCAGTAGGCACTGCCGGTGTGCTCGCTTTCCGGTTGGCATCGCAGCGCGTGCCGTCTCCGTCGAGCGCCGAGGACGTCGCGCACGGAATCGAAGCCGAGCGCGGATTGCGGCCAGGGTCGCTTCGCGGTGCGATCGAAGTATCAGGCGAGGGTGCCCTTGGCGCGCGTGCGGCGGCCGATGTCGAACGTCTGCTCGGCCACGATGCCGTCCTGATGCCACGTCGCCGTCAGCAGCTGTCGCGTGCCGTGATGATGGGCGCTGCGGCGTCGGCGCTCGCGGTGACGCTCCTCGTACTGTCGTCGCTTCGTGCGCAGGATGGGTTTGCGGCAATGTTGCATCCGATCAACGCGTGGCGCGGCTTGCTGTTGCCGGCGCTGGCGTTCGACGGCCTGCGCGACGAAATGCCGCGTGGCATGCCGCTGACGGTACGCGTGCGTGCT
>JBBRFQ010000052.1:0-20204 GCA_038224035.1 Gemmatimonadales bacterium | reverse complement strand
CGCCTGCCAGCTACGGCATCAACCGCGCCCACTGCTCAGTGTCCGTGTACTGCTGGAACGACACGATGCGGTCGCCCTCGAAATGGTATACATGACAGAACGGCGAGTCCAACGTCGCACCGTTGTGCTTCATGGTGCCGCCGTACCGTCCGAGCACGATCACGTCGTCACCCCCGTCCACGTAGCGATCGGGCACGGCGGAAAAGTTGTCGATGGCGGCGAGCAGGCGACCGAATACCCCTTCACCGATCGCTTGCGCACCAACATACGGATTGCGATCGGACAACGGATTGCCCTGGGCTTCATGCCAACGAATGTCGGGCGACATGGCGCCGAACAGCACTGACGGATCGTTGTTCGCAAACGCGGCGTAGCCGGCCTGTATGGTGCTGCAGTTCGACATCGTGGTTCCGGCAGGGGGGAGAGAAAATCCAATCGGGGTACGCGGTGAATAACTCCGATTACTCCGCCTCACAAGAGCGTACGGTTCACCTGCGTGGCGTTCGTTAGCCGCCCCGCTGATGCCAAAGTGTGAGCAACTGCTTCTCACGTTCCCGCGACATCCCGGCGGCCCGTTTGGCCCGCTCGGCGGGTGGTCGAGCCTTGTCCCACTCGATGGTGTCGCGCGCGGTGTCGGCAAGCGGCCGATACGTGAGGCCGACCGCGACGGCGCGCGAAACGTCCACAAACATGAGTGGGTCGCCGGGGGCCCACGCGGGGACCTCGCTCCAGATCGCCGCCTTCTGCGCGGCGAGGAACTCCTCCGACACCCACGTGAAGCGCACGGGTGACGACGTGACCGCACGACATCCGGCCAGCATCTCGGCAAACGTGAGCCGAGTGGCTGGTCCGGTGGCGTTGAAGTCCCCGAGCGTTCCCGATTCGGCCAGACGGACACTCCATTCGGTCAGGTCACGCTGATCAATCACCTGCGACGAATGGTTCGGATTGCCGGGGGCAAGGACCTCGCCTCCTTCGTCCACGCGCACCGGCCAGTACGTCCAGCGGTCGGTGGGATCGGTGGGCCCAACAATGAGCCCTGGACGCACCACGGTTGCACGCCCGGGAAAGGCCGCGTGCACAATGTTTTCGGAGATCGCCTTCGTGAGACCGTACGGGACTTCGTCGCCGTCTTTCCAGCTGGCCGGTGGAGTGAATCGCTCGTATCCCTCACCCACGGGCTGCATGCGCACATCGCCAGCCGAGGCGTAGCTCATGGCGGGTGTGGCATACGCCGAAATGGAAGAGACGAAGAGGTAGTGGTCGGTGGAGTTCCTGAGTGCCTCGGTGCTGCGCTGGACCCAGCGATAATCGCGGGCGTTGTTGTCGAGCACCGCATCCCACTTTCGTGCGGAGAGCATGCCGAGGTCCCCTTCCCGGTCGGCAATGATGTGCTCGACCCCGTCAACCTTGGTCGCGCTGCGACCGCGCGTGAGGATGGTGACCTCGTGGCCTCGGGCGAGCGCATACTTGACCGTATTCGGCCCGATGAATCCGGTGCCGCCGAGGATGAGCAGTTTTTTCGCGGAGCCCGGGCGCGGCGTGCTGGTGTATGGCACGGCGCTCTGCGGTGCAGGTTCAAGCGCGGCCGCTTCCGTGGGACGTAGCGCCAGCGCGGCGCCGAGTATGGCGCTGGTGCGCAGAAAATCGCGTCGGGAGTCGGTCATTCGGCGTGGGGTTGGGGGGTCGGAAAAGGATAATCTCTCGTGAGCGACCAAACGGCAAGCGTGTCGACGGTGCGCGCGCGAGGTCATCAGCGAGCCGCGCCTTGACGTCCGCCACGTTCGCGGAGCCGAGGCTCAGGATGACGGACGTGACACCAAGTTGATCCCCGCGCGGACCTCGCCTCACGCGTGAGCAACGGCCATACTTCCGGCATCCCAATTGCGACCGCGATCGGGTACACGCGCCAACGGACGCAGAGTCCGTCGACGATCGACGTCCCTCCACCACGCCACTGTGTCGCCCTCGTCCAAGTCTGTCGTCACGACGTCCCGTGCTGCCGCCGCCAAGAAGTCCACCGCTGATAAGCCGCGCCCGTTCGAAGTGCGGCGCTCGCGGATTCAGGGACGCGGTATCTTCGCCATCAGTCAGATTCGCAAAGGCAAGAAGCTCATCGAGTACGTGGGTGAGCCGATCACGCCGGAAGAAGCCGATCGACGCTACGACGATGCGAACGGACGGCATCACACGTTCTTGTTTGTTCTGAATGACACGACGGTGCTCGACGCGCGCCGCGGCGGCAATGACGCACGGTTTTTCAATCACTCGTGTGAGCCGAACTGCGAAACCGTCATCGACAACGATCGCATCTGGATCCGGTCCATCGCGCCGATCGCGCCGGAAACGGAACTGGTGTACGACTACCGGTTTGAATGGGACGACGCCTACGAACCCGACGATGTGCGCTACTACGCCTGCCGCTGCGGCAGTGCCAAGTGTCGCGGGACGATTCTCCGGGTGCCCGTATACCTGCGCAAGACGGCGCGCGAGTGGTTGGCCGGCAATGATGTGCCCAAGCCGCGGAAGCCGCGCAAAAAGTCAGCCGCGAAGAACGCGATGAAGAAAGGCGCCGAGAAAGCTGCGAAGAAGTCGACCAAGAAGTCGATCAGGAAGTCCGCCAGGAAGTCGGCGAAAAAGCTGCCCACGAAGGGCGCGCCCACATGATCCGGGATCCGGGAAAGGACGTCGGACAGGTCTCCTCCACCCGGATGTACTCCGGCCGCGTGATTTCGCTCGACGTCGACGAGGTGCGCTTTCCCGACGGTTCCATCGGCACGCTCGAGATGATCCGTCATCCGGGCGCCAGCGCCGTGGTCCCCCTGCTCGGCTCCCCCGACGACCCCGACCCAGAGCTGGTGCTCATTCGCCAGTACCGGTACGCGGCCGAACAATATCTGTATGAGATCCCGGCCGGCCGTCTCGATCCTGGCGAGACGCCCGCCGAGTGTGCCGGGCGGGAGCTGCTGGAGGAGACGGGATACCGGGCGGCTGCGTTGACCTCGCTCTTCACGATGTTCACGACGCCCGGCTTTACCGATGAGAAGATCCATCTGTTTCTGGCCACCGGACTCGAAGCCGGTGCGCATCAACGCGAAGCCGACGAGTTTCTGGAGCTGGTGCCGACGAAGCTCTCCCGCGCGCTCTCCATGATTGAGCAGGGGGAGATCCAGGACGCCAAGACGGCGTTGGCGCTGCTATATACGGCTGGTTTCCGGTTGGGTTGAGGCGGTGCACCTCAGGGTAGCCTTCGCTCTGCCAAAGGAGACAGCAACCCCGCCCGAACGTCAGCGTGTCCTATTCTTGAGACCTCAGTTCAGGACACCGTGGCATAACGACACGTCGGTCACAATGACCGAGTACTACTTAAGTCTATATAAAACAATGTGTTGCCGTTGTGACGTTCGTCGCTGCAAACGCGGCACGGGGCGTGCACTGTAAGAGTTCCAACAACGGAACCGGCAGCGAGTCGGCGGACTATGTCTTTCACGGACATCGTTCGCGCTCACGAGTTCCGCGCTGTGCCCCGAGGCGCGGCGACACTCGAACAGGAGAACCACCATGGCTGTAATCGCCCGTCAGAAAGCACCACTCGAACAGGTGAGCGTCCGCGAACAGCTACGCGCGCTTGATGACTCGGGTGTCGTGGGCGCCTTCCTGGGTGGTGAAGAGCGTGCCTTCCAGGAGCTCGTTGATCGATATCAGGGTCGCCTGCTGAACTTCGTGTACCGCACAATCGGCGATCGTGATCGCGCCGAGGACCTCGTGCAGGAGGTGTTCATTCGTGTGTACCGGCACATCGGTCGCTTCGACCGGTCCAAGAAGTTCTCCACATGGATCTACACAATTGCGTCGAATCTGGCGAAAAACGAGCTGCGCAACCGTTCGCGCAATCCGCTCGTGCTTTTTCAGGCCATCCGGGCCAAGTTCGAAGACGAAGACCGTCCGCTGCAGTTTGAGGACACGCAGTACAAGCCCGATGATCTGTTCCGGAAGCGGCATCTCCGGGAGATGGTCGAGCGCACGGTGGCGGAGCTGCCGCCGCATCACCGCGAGGTGTTCGTGCTGCGTGAGCTCGAGGGCAAGTCGTACGAGGAGATCGCCGATATCACCGGCGTGAACCTGGGCACTGTGAAATCGCGCCTCAATCGCGCGCGTACGGCGTTCGCCGAGATCATCGAGCCGCTGGTGCAGTAAGCCTTGGAGCCGCTGGGCACTCGAGCCGGCATTCCGAACAGATGTTCGGGATGCCGGTTTCGTGCGTTCGGGACCTCTCTCAAGTAGAATGTGTGGGATATCCGTACGGGGAATGGCCTTTTGAGGAACTGATCCGTAAAGCATGGGTATCGAGAGACAGACCCTTTACGTGCCCCGCGGGTTTTCCCGCGTGCAAGGATTGTAGCTCGATGGACTGCCGCACCTTTCGCCAACATCATCTCGCGTACCTCGACGACACGCTGTCGGGTGACGTGATGTCGCACGCGCAGCTGCACCTCATGCACTGCGACACCTGTGCGTCGCACGATACCCTGGTGCGACGGTCGCTGATGCTTGTGCGCAATCTTCCGTCAATCGAGCCATCCGACGCCTTCAGCGCGCGCCTTGCGGAGCGGCTGGCGCAATGCAAGCAGGCGCCATTCGGCGCGCTTGACGACGACGACTCGTGTCTTGAAGGGTTCCTCGACGAACCGTCACACCGGCGAGGACTACAGGTATGGCGGGGTTCGCGCATGTGGTTGGCAATGGCAGCTGGGGTCACCGTGGTCGGATCGGTGGCCCTTCGTAGCAACACCGTTGGCGCCACGGAACTTGAGATGCCGCCCGTGCTGGCCTCGGCGCCGGCCCTCCCCCCAACCCTCCCGCCCATGGTGTCGGCGGAGTTGGTGAAAGCGATGGCCACGGGCAATCCGATGTGGTCCATGGCCGTGCTTGTCGAAGATGCGCCAGCGCATTTTCTGTCGGCCGCCGGCCTGTTCGAGGCAGCGTCGTTCGAGCGCTGACGCTCCGGTGCACACCGCAGCCTGATACATCACCCGGCCCTCGCGACCATCGCTCGCGAGGGCCGTTAGTTTACCGGTATGTCGTTGCGCCCCCCTTCGCGCGCCCGCGGCGCGACTACCGCACGCGTGGCTGCGCCACCGTCTGCCGATGGATACAAGACGCTGCGCGCGGCCATCGACGCGCGGCGCTTCGCGCCTGTGTATTACCTCCACGGCGACGACGACTTTCTCAAGGATGCATCGCTGCAGTCCCTGCTTGACGCGGCGATCGATGCATCCACGCGTGACTTCAACTGCGAAATCCGCTACGGCGCTGAACTCGACGCGGAAACACTCGGCAGTCTGCTTGGCACGCCCCCGATGCTCGCGGAGCGCCGCGCGGTGGTGGTGCGCGACGTGCATCTGCTGAAAAAGGCGGTGCGTGCCGAGCTCGATCGATACCTCGCGCGCCCCGCGTCCGACACACTGGCGGTGTTCGTCGCGCCAGCGGGTCAAGCCGCTGACGCGGGGCTCGCCACGCAGGCGACGGCCTGTGTGTTTGATCCGCTCACGCCGGAACGCGTGCGCAAGTGGATTGCGCATCATGCCACCACCACGTTGGCGGTGACGGTCACGACGGAAGCGGCGGCCTTGCTGCAGCAGTCGGTGGGCAACGATCTGCAGCAGCTCGCCTCGGAGCTCGATAAATGCGCGAGCTATGCGCGCGGGGCGGCCGGTCTCACACCTACTCACATCACGCTCGACGCCCCGGTGGTCATCGTGGATGATGCGGCCGTGAGCGCGGTGGTGGGTGTCAAGCGCGGCGAAACCGTCGTCGACCTGCTCGACGCGATTGCCATGCGCAACTCGTCGCGCGCGCTCTCGCTCACGCCGTTTGTGCTGTCGCAGCCCAAGGTCACGGCCGTGGCGATCGTCATGATGCTCGGCACGCAGATGCTGGCGATCGCCTGGGGGCGCGCCAAGCGCGACAGCGGCTGGTCGTCGGGACAGCTTGCGCGGGAATACATGAGCTATCTCAAGCAAGTGGGCGGCATGGTGGGGCGTCCGTGGGGCGAAGCAACGGGTGCCTGGACCCGCGCCGTGGAGCACTGGAGCGCCGACGAACTGCGTCACGCGGTGCGGTTGTTGCTCGACGCTGATATTGCGCTGAAAGACACGAAAGTGTCGAACGAAGAACAGATCATGCTCACGCTGGTGCTCGCGCTGTCCAAGTCGGCGCGTGGACGGGCCGCATGAGCGGACGGTCCACGATGCATCAACACTTACTGAATGTCATGAAGACGTTGCGCACACTGATTCCTCAGGCTTGGCGCCTGCGCCTGGCGATCGCGGTACTGCTGAGCGTCAGCGCGGCGACACCCGCACGCGCGCAGGATATCGTGAATCTCGATCAGGCCATTGGCCGCGCGCGGGCGTTGGTGGAGGCCGGGAACGGGCGCGCCGGGCGCCTGGTACTCGACTCCCTGGTGCAGCGCACGCCGGTTGGTACACCGGCGCTGGGTGAGCTGCTCTACTGGCGCGGATTGTTGTCGGAATCCGGTACTGAGGCTGAACGCGATTGGCGCCGTTTGCTGCTCGAAGTCCCCATGTCGCCGCGCGCCGAAGATGCGCTGCTTCGCCTGGCGCAGCTCGAACAGTTGCGCGGGCGTCCCGCCGCGTCGCGCGCACTGCTGGAGCGCATGGCGCGCGACTACAGTGAACCCTCGAGTCAGGCGCGTGCGCACTTCTGGTTGGCCAAGGCGTTCTTTGACGAGAACGATCGCGCGCGCGCCTGTGGCGCGCTCGACATCGCGCGGCGTGACGCGCCGTCGAATGCGGTGGAGCTACGGACGCAGATGGACGATCTGCGCAAGCGGTGTGCGGGTGTGACCGCGGTGGCGCCGATCGTGGTGGCGTCGGTGCCGGCCGTAGGTGCGCCAGTAGCGAGTGCGCCAGTGGCGAGTGCGCGAGTGGCTGCGCCGGTGAGTACCGATCAACAGCTCGCCGACACCGCACGCGCCGACATGCTGCGGCGGCAGGCCCAGCGCATCACGGCAGACTCACTGGAAGCGGTGAATGCAGCACGGACGGACTCCGCGGTGGCGGCGGCGACGGCGGCACGGGCCGATTCGGTGCGGCGTGCGGCGGCGGCGGTCGCGCCAACACCGAGACCAACGCCCGCACCCGCACCACCCGTCGCCACGTCTCCCGCGAGCACCACGATACCGGCGAACGCCCGCTACAGCGTGCAGCTGGCCGCGTATCAGCGACTCGATCAGGCGCAGCAGCTAGTGCGGCAACTGGTGACGCGCAACATCGACGCACGCGTCGACGGCACGGTCGCCCCTTTCCGCGTGCGGACCGGGTACTTCGTCACGCGCGCACAAGCCGCGGCACGACTCGCTGAACTCAAGTCACAAGGGCACGACGGATTCGTGGCGGAGCGCACCCCGTGAGCGGAGCGAGTACCCCGTTGATGCAGCAGTACCGGGAGATCAAGGCGCGACATGAGGACGCGATTCTGTTCTTCCGGATGGGTGATTTTTACGAGATGTTCTACGAAGACGCGCAAACGGCGTCGCGCGCGCTGGGGCTCACGCTCACCGCGCGCAACAACGGCGGCGCCGCCGAGGTGCCGCTGGCGGGCATTCCGGTCAAGGCTGCCGCCGACTACCTGCGCAAACTGGTTCAGCAGGGTTTTCGCGTGGCGGTGTGCGAGCAGGTGGAAGATCCCAAACTCGCCAAGGGTCTCGTCAAGCGCGAAGTGATTGAGACGATCACGCCGGGCGCTGTGTTTGCGGACGATATGCTCGACGGCAACCGGGCGAACTATGTGGTGGCACTGCACGTGGCACCGCAGTCGTCGTCGGTAGTGCCGCGTGCCGATGACACGATCAGCATCGGGATTGCGGCCGCCGATCTGTCAACCGGCGAGCTGCGCGTGACGCGCGTGTCGGCAGCCGATGCACCGGCGCATCTGGCGCGACTCGCGCCCCGCGAGCTCGTGCTCGCCCGCGGTGCGGAGATCGGTCCCAATGGTGGTGCGCTCACGCGCGTGCTACGATCGGTGGACGGCATTTTGCGCACGGAACGTGACGCGTGGGAGTTTGACGGCGATCTGGCACACGAGGAGTTGCCGCGACAGTTCGACGTCGCGTCCCTCGAAGGCTTCGGCTTCGGTGCTACCGACACCGAAGCGGTTGGTGCGCTCGGCGCGCTGGTGCGGTATCTGCGCGTGTTGCAGCCCGGCGGACTGCCGCACCTCGCGCGCCCCGTCATGGAACACGCGGGCGTCACCATGCCGCTCGACGAAATGACGCGCCGCAATCTCGAGTTGGTGGAATCGCTGCGCGGCGGGACCGACGGGACGTTGCTCTCCGTGCTCGATCATACGGCGACCCCCATGGGTGCGCGATTGCTGCGACAGTGGGTATTGGCGCCGCTCGTCGACCGCGCCGCGATTGAATCGCGACTCGATGCGGTGGAGTCACTGGCCAAAGCGCCGGTGCAACGCGCCACGCTACGTGAGGCGCTCGACGGTGTGCGCGATGTGGAACGACTCGCCAGCAAAGCCGCGGCGTCCCGCGCCACACCGCGTGAACTGCGTGCGCTCGGTGATTCACTCGCGCGCCTGCCCACGGTGCGTGAGATCGGTGAGGAGATCGTGGGTGAGACCGCGCGGGCTCAGCGCGCGAGTGGCGTGCTCGCCGTGCTGCTCGACGCGTGGGACGATCTGGCTCCACTGGCGCATGAAGTGCAGCGTGTGCTCGTGCCGCGTCCGCCACTCACACTCGGCGAAGATCCCACCATCGCACCAGGTGTGGATGCGTCGCTCGACGAACTGCGCACCATCCGCGACGGCGGCAAGGACTCGATCGCCACGATTCAAGCGGAAGAGCGCGCCCGCACCGGCATTCACTCGCTCAAGGTCGGATTCAACCGGGTGTTCGGGTATTTCATCGAGATCTCGAACGCCAACCGACAGCACGTACCGGCCGACTATCAGCGTCGTCAAACGCTCACCGGCGCGGAGCGTTACGTCACACCAGCGCTGAAAGAATACGAAGAGAAAGTCCTCGGCGCGTCCGATCGCATTGAATCGCGCGAGCGTGAACTCTTCGAGGCACTGCGCGCACACGCGGGGCGTGAAATTGTGCGCCTGCAGGCGGTGGCGCGACGCGTGGCCACGCTCGACGTGCTCGCCACCCTCGCCGACGTCGCGGAACGTGAGCAGTACGTGCGTCCCGCGTTGCACGACGGCTTCGAGCTGCAAATTGCCGCTGGACGACATCCGGTGGTGGAGCGCATGATGGCGCGCGAGAAATTCATTCCCAATGATCTCTCGCTCACCGAGGACGCACGGCTGATCATTCTCACCGGCCCGAACATGGCCGGCAAGAGCACGATTCTGCGGCAGATCGGCCTCATTCAGTTGTTGGCGCAAGTGGGCAGCTTTGTGCCCGCGCGATCGGCGCGATTGCCCGTCGCCGATCGCCTTTTCACACGCGTTGGCGCGAGCGATAATCTGGTGCGAGGCCAGAGCACGTTCATGGTGGAAATGAGCGAGACGAGTGCGATTCTGCACACGGCGACGCCACGCTCGCTCGTCTTGCTCGACGAAATCGGTCGTGGCACGGCTACGTATGATGGGGTGTCAATTGCGTGGAGCGTGAGCGAGCACCTGCATGATGCGATCGGGTGCAAGACGGTCTTCGCGACACATTATCATGAGCTCACGCAGCTTGCCGACGAGCTCTCGTCCGTACGCAACTTCACGGTCGCGGTACGCGAGGTGGGCGAACAGATCCTCTTTCTGCACCGCCTGATTCCCGGTGGCGCGGATCGCTCGTACGGCATTGAAGTTGGGCGCCTCGCCGGCTTGCCGGCGCCAGTGATCGGTCGCGCGAAAGAAGTGCTCGCCCTGCTCGAAGGCGACGGCGCCCAGATGGCCGCGCGGCTCACTGCAGAAGGACTGCACGCGCCGAGCGGTGCACGCACGAGCGGTCCGCACACGCACCGCGGCGCGCAGCTCACGGATGTCAGCGCGCAACTTGGATTCTTCGGCGAGACGGTGCGCGTGGAAGTGCGCGCCGATCCCGCGCTGCAGGCACTGGCGCAGCGGCTGCTCGCCACAAACCCCGATTTGCTCACACCGATGGACGCGTTGCAACTGGTCGCGGCGCTCCGTGCGCAGGCGATCGCGATCGGAACGTCAACGTCGTGACGACGGTCGTGCGGAAGCCTACACGCGTTGCGCTTGCGGCGGCGACGGCGCGGACGGTACCCGATGTGATCGCCCCCGGCTTGCGCGTGTTGTTCTGCGGGATCAATCCCGGGCTGTATACGGCCGCGATCGGGCATCATTTCGGCCGACCGGGTAATCGGTTCTGGCCGGTCCTCCATGACGCCGGCTTCACCCCTCGGCTGTTCGCCCCTTGGGACGAACAGGAGCTGTTGCCACTCGGCTACGGCATCACGAACGTGGTGGCGCGGACGACGGCGACGGCTGCCGAGCTGTCGAACGACGAAATAGTGGTTGGCGGTCGCATCCTCGCGGCGAAAGTGGCAGAATTCACACCACGCGTGCTTGCCGTGCTCGGTGTGGGCGCGTATCGCACCGCGTTCGGCGTGCGCGGCGCAGCGGTTGGACCGCAGGACACGGTGCTTGGTACCACCCGGGTATGGGTGCTGCCCAATCCATCGGGGCTCAACGCCAACTACCAGCGCGGCGCGCTCACCGCGCTGTTCTCCGAGGTACGGGCCGCAGTTGCTTCGTGAACAAGTACGCGTGTGATTTGATCAGTGCTCACCTCTCGGATTCTCCAGGGAACGGTTGCCATGTCGTGTCTCGATCTGTTTCGACGTTCCGCGCTTTCCGCGTTCGCGCTGTTGTGTGTCTCGTGCAGCACCGATGCGCCCGCCGCTGACGAAGGCACGCGTGGTGCATCGCCGCTGACGCTGCGCAAACGCGCGCCCGAATACCGCGCCGATGTCACCCGCGAGTATCCGCACGACACGGCAGCTTTCACGCAGGGACTGATCTGGCATGATGGGCAGATGTACGAGAGCACCGGTGAGGTGGGCACGTCGGGTATTCGGCGCGTGAAGCTCGAGACCGGCGAAGTGCTGCAAAAACGCGATCTGCCGCCGCCGCACTTTGGCGAAGGCATCGCGATTCTGGGGGACAAGATGTTTCAGTTGACCTGGAAAACCGGCTCGGCGTTTGTGTACGACCTGAAGAGTTTCGCGCCGCGTGGTGAGTTCACGTACGATGGCGAAGGCTGGGGACTCACCACGGATGGCACGCAGCTCATCATGAGTGACGGCACGCCGATTCTGCGCTACGTGAATCCCGCAGACTTCACGGTGACGCGTCGCGTGACCGTGACCGAGAATGGCACGCCCGTCAGCAACCTCAATGAACTCGAGTGGGTGAAGGGCGAAGTGTGGGCGAACGTCTGGCTCAGCGACAAAATCGCGCGCATCGATCCGCAAAGTGGCGCGGTGCTCGGCTACATCAACCTGACCGGGTTGTTGCCGCAAGCCGTGCGCACCGGACGCGAAGACGTGATGAATGGCGTGGCGTACGACGCGGCCGGCGACCGGATATTTGTCACCGGCAAACGCTGGGCGCGGCTCTATGAAATTTCGCTGCGGCCGCCGCAGTAATCGCGCGCGAACCGCAGCGCGCCGTCAGCGATAGCGAACGATGGCGAGTTGCACATTTGTCGGCGGTGCCTGACCGTTGAACGTCACCGCCAGCAGCGCCCGCCGCGTTGCGGGGACCGTGAAGCGCAGATAGCCGCTGCCACCACCGGCGAGCGTCACGCGGCGCGCCGTGTTCGATGGCAGTGAGCGGGTGGCCAGCGGATAGGCGCCGAGTGGTGTGCCGCCCACGCGCAGCGCGGGGAGAATCGACCGGAAGTTCCACGCCGGTACCGTGTACTGCGCCGCGAGTCCGGTGGCGAGATCGTCGGCGAAGTTGGCCACGGCCCAATCGCGCAACCACTCGGTAAGTGCGTTGCCAGGAATCGCATTCGCGAGGTTGTCCACGCCGGTGCGCGGTCCGCTGACCAGTTGCCGGTAGAAGGCCGCTTCATTCTGCGGCTGTCGGCCCGCTGCGTAGCGCAGGAAGTGCCACGCCGCGCCGCGCGTGGCGAGCGAATCGTTGGGCGCATATGGCGAGTTCGACTCCGGGGCGCGCAGGTAACCGGTCCATCGCGCAAAGTTCTGGGCAGCGTAGTCGGAGAACAACTGCGCGGCGGTTTCGTTCGGCGCGACATCGGCGAGTGACAGGTTCTGTCGGGAGGTGAAGCCGGCCAGGCGGAAATAGAGCAGCTCCTCGGCCGTGTGCGCGAGTCCTTCATCGAGCCACACGGCTTCGTTCGCGGTCGCGTTCGGCGTCACGTACAGGCGACGACCCGAGTTAATCAGATGCTGCAGCTCGTGCGCGACCGTGGTGCGATTGAGCCGCGTGACATCGGCCTTGCTGCGACGATTGCCGTTGATGGCGCCGTTGGGATCGGCCACCAGCAGATACATCATCTCTTTTTCGTTGCTGGCGGCGCAGCCCGGTAAGCCGTTAGCGGCCGCTCTGGGGAATAAATCGCGCGAGAAGAAGAACCCACCGACAATGAAGTTCGCGCCCTGCGGTGTGAGCTGATTCACGACACGGCTGTAGAACAGGATGATGCGATTGAATCCGCTGACGTTGGTGGGCTCGCCGAAGTACTCCACGTCGAGCGGATAGGTCACGGTATCAAACGCGGCGGCAATGTCCTGATACTCGGCGTCGGTGTAACCACCGGTCGGATTCGCCGTGTCGGCGACGATGACCGCGCGCTGTGAGACGGCCACCACGCGTCCGGTGCGATTGTTCGCCTGGGTACACGCCGACAGCGCCTGCGCGTTCAGGGTGAGCAACGACCCCACGGCGGGTGGTGTGACCTGCGCGTACAGCCCTGGTGCGCCGGCACTGCGCGCGCTGCTGCCGAATCGCGCCCGCGCCGCGTCAACGAGTGGCGCGAGTTCGGTGCGCTCACGGGTTCGCAAACGACGCTCAAACCCGCCGTCGCGTTCACTCGTGATCAGTGTCGGCGCAAAATCGGCGGCGACGACCGGGGCACCCACATTCAAGCTGAACGCCGACGTGACCGTGGCGGCGGGCGCCGTTCCCACGCCAAGCGCGAGCGCATCGAGCGCGGCGGTGGCGGTGAAGCTTGGATTGGCATTGAGCAGCACCAGCGCGTACTCGGCGCCGGCCACGTTGGCGCCCACACACCGTTCAGCACCGCCGGCCGTGTTAGTGAGCAGCACCACGGCTCCGATCGCGGGTACCACCGGCTCACGTCCGCCGCAGAAGGAAGAACCCGCGGGTCCGACGGAGATGCTCACCGTATCAGCGATCTGGCCACTGGGGCCGCTCGTGCTGACCACGGCGCGCGCGGTACCTTGCGAAAGCGCTGTCACAAGCCCGCCGGTCACGGAAATCACGGCCGGATCGAGCGTGCTCCACGCCAGTGCAAGCTGCTCCACCGTGTTACCAAACCGATCCCGTGCACTGGCCTGCAAGCGGAGTGTGTCCCCGAGGCCGAGGGCCAGCGTGCTCGGCGAGGCGACCACCTGTGCGGCCGGCCCGGGACGTACGGTGGCGGTGAACGTCGCGGACGTCACGCCCGTCACGTTGGCCGTCGCGACCACGGTGCCCGTCTGCGTACCCAGGGTCCACTGTGCTTGCGCTTGCCCGTTGCTGTTCGTTTGCATGCTCGACGGGGTCAGCGTTCCACCGCCTGGTGCGACGCTGAACGTAACGCGGGCGTCTTGGATCGGTCGGCCGCCAACATCGAGGACCGTGATGGCCACCGGATTCGGAAGCGCCTGTCCGACTACTCCCTCTTGCGCGTTGCCGCTGTCCACCCGCAGCGAGGCCGGTGTGGCCGGCGGCCCGGAGACGTTCTCGCCACCACACGCGCTGAGGACAAGCAGCGCCGCGCTCAGCCGTGCGGAGCGCGCGATGCGAACGCGAGGGAATATGAGCGAAAGCAAACGGCGAGGTCCGGGCATATCCTGGGGCCGGTGAGACGCATCCGGCGCTCGGTGCCGGGAGCAGTTGGAAAGGACGAACAACCTGAGCGTGATCGGGATTCTAACGCCCGTCGAGCTCGGGTGTGGTAGATTTCACCCTATGTATGCAGGAAGAGTTCCCGATCGCCCACGCGCTCCCTGGGTCGGTGTCAGTACGCTTGCGCTGTTGCTTCTGCTCGCGCTGCTCTCGGCCTGTGTCGGCGAGCCGGCGCGTTCGATCCGGCAGAGCGCCGAGGCGCTTGTCCCCAGCGCGGTGTCGGCCGACGAGCTGCCACTGATGCTGAATGAGAGTTCGCCCTTTTACTATCCCGAGTCGGCCTGGAGTCAGCGCATTCAAGGCAATGTGATTTTGCGGTTGCACGTGGATCCGTCAGGTCGCGCGCTGCGTGACTCCACCACGGTGTCGCGTACGTCGGGCGTCCCATCGCTCGATTCGGCGGCCCTCGAGGGTTCGCTCAAGTTGCGGTTTCGTCCCGCGCGCCAAAACGGCTCGCCGCTCGGTGTCAGTTTGCTCTTTCCCGTGCATTTTCGTCATCCGGACGGGCCGCCGTTTCCCGGCGATACCCTGCGCGATTTCCCGTCCTGATCACCCTCGTCACCTCCGACGCTCCCCCGCCATGGCGACGCTGCAGACCTCCGATCCGTCCACGACCGACCACGTGCGTCACCGCCGTCCGTACGAGACGGTGCTCGACACCATTGGCTGGACGCCCCTCATCCGACTCTCGCGCGTTACGCGAGGCATGCGCACGCCGGTGTACGGCAAAGCGGACTTCTTCAATCCCGGCGGATCGGTCAAGGATCGCATCGGCCTGCCGATGATTGAAGCGCTCGAGGCGTCAGGACATCTGAAGCCCGGCGGCACCATCATCGAAGCAACGAGTGGCAATACGGGCGTTGGGCTGGCGCTGGCGGCGGCGATCAAGGGCTACAAGTGCATCTTCACGATGCCCGACAAGATGTCGCAGGAAAAGGTGCGACTCATGAAGGCGTTTGGCGCGGAAGTGATCATCACGCCCACCGCCGTGCCGCCGGATCATCCGCAGAATTATGTGCAGTGGGCCAAGCGACTCGTGCGCGAAACGCCGGGCGCCGTGCTGGCGGGTCAGTTCGAAAATCCGGCCAATCCGGCTGCGCACATGGCCACGACGGGTCCCGAGTTGTGGGAGCAGACCGAAGGGCGGATCACGCACTTTGTCGCGTCAGCCGGCACGGGCGGCACGGTGAGCGGCGTGGGGCGGTTTCTCAAGCAGAAGAATCCTGACATCAAGATCATCGCCGCCGATCCTGCGGGCTCGGTGCTCACCGAGCTATGGCGCACACACGGCGAAGGCCATCCTACGGGCGCGCCATACAAGGTGGAAGGCGTGGGGCAGGACTGCGTGCCGCTGACGCTCGACATGAGCGTGGTGGACGAGTTCATGACCGTGGGTGACAAGGATGCGTTTGCCATGGCGCGCCGACTCACGCGCGAAGAAGGGTTGTTTGTGGGCGGGTCGGCCGGCCTCATTGCGCACGCCGCGCTCACCGTGGCGCGTCGACTCGATGATCCGAACGCGTACGTGGTGACGTTCCTGTGCGACACGGGCGAGCGTTATCTGAGCAAGTTGTACAACGACGAGTGGATGCGCGAAAACCAGATGCTCGACGCGCCCAGCACCGCGCTCGAGGCGGTGCTCGGCAACAAGAGCGGGTCCGCGCCACTCGTGGTGAGCGTTGGGCCGGGCATGAGTGTGCGACAGGCCCTCGGCCTGATGTCGCTCCACGACGTGTCGCAGCTGCCGGTCATGGAGGGCACGGTGTGCGTGGGCAGTGTGGCCGAGAGTCAGCTCACGACGCGTTCACTGTCAAACGCGAAGGTGCTCGATCAGACCGTGGGCGATGTCATGGACGCGCCGTTCCCGATGGTTGACGGCGACCAGCCGGTGGAGCAGGTGGCGAAGCTGTTGTCGAAGGCGAACCGCGCGGTGCTGGTGAAAAAGGGCGGCGTGGTGCAGGGGATTGTGACGCGGTTTGATGTGCTGGAGTTTTTGATGGGGAAGTGAGCGGAGCGAAAGCGTGAGCTGAGTGCGTCGAACTCGAATCCGATCGGTCCGCTTCTGCTGCGCGCCAGACGGACTTCGCCCGTTGCACAACCCCCGCTCCCTCCCCATGGTGAAGGAACCCGTAGATCGCCCCCTCGCTCCCGGCCCCGCCCTTATGCGCCCGTTCGCCCTCCGGTCCCCCGTCCTCGCCGGCGTGGTGCTCTTCCTCGCCTGCAGTTCCGACTCCGCGCCCTCAAACGCGTCAGCCGACAACCCCGATCTCGCGCGCTGGCAGGCCACCGCCGAACGCGTCACGATCACGCGCGACGACTGGGGTGTGCCACATGTGCGCGCCGCGACCGATCCGGATGTGGTGTTTGGTGTGATGTACGCCCAGGCCGAAGACGATTTCACGCGCATCGAGCAGAACTACCTGAACGCGATGGGGCGGCTCGCCGAGGCCGACGGGGAGTCGGCGATCTATCAGGATCTGCGCATGAAGATGTTCATTGATCCCGACAGCATGCGCGCGAAGTACGACGCCAGCGCGGATTCGCTCAAGGTGCTGATGAACGCATTCGCGGATGGACTCAACTTCTACCTGCATTCAAATCCGGACACCAAACCGCGCGTGATCACGCGCTTTGAACCGTGGATGGCGCTCAGTTTCAGCGAAGGCAGCATTGGTGGTGACATCGAGTCGATCTCGCTACGTGACCTGCGGGCGTTCTACGAATCACGCAGCGCCGCAAACTCCGCGAGTGCGCCGAGTACCGCCGTGCGACAGCTGGCTGAGCTGGAACCACTGCCCACGCCGCGCGCCGAGGAACCCGGCGGATCGAACGGGTTTGCCATTGCTCCGTCACGCAGTGCATCGGGTCACGCGTTGCTGCTGATCAATCCGCACACGTCATTCTTCTTTCGCGCCGAAGCGCAGATGACGAGCGATGAAGGACTGAATGCGTACGGCGCGATGACGTGGGGGCAGTTCTTCATCTACCAGGGCTTCAACGAACGCACCGGATGGATGCACACCTCCACCGGTGCGGACGCGATGGACGAATACGCGGAAACGGTGAGTGAAACGGCGAGCGGCATCACGTACAGGTTCGGAGCTGAAGATCGCGTCATGACTGCGCGGCAGATCAACGTGCCGTTCCGCGGCGATAGCGGTATGTCCAGCCGCACATTCACGGTGTATCGCACGCACCACGGACCGATCGTGCGCGAGGCGGATGGTAAGTGGATCGCGATCAAGCTCATGGAAGAGCCGGTGAAAGCGCTCACGCAGTCGTACTGGCGTACGAAGCAGCGCGACTTCGCAGGCTTCAAGCAAACGATGGAGCTGTACACCAACTCGTCGAACAACACGGTGTTCGCCGACGCCAACGGCAGCATCGCGTACTTCCACGCGAACTTCATCCCGAAGCGTGATGCGAGTTTCGATTGGGAACGTCCGGTGGACGGCAGCAATCCGGCCACGGAGTGGCAGGGCATTCACACGGTGGACGAAAGCCCACTCATCAAGGATCCGGCCAACGGCTGGCTGCAGAATACGAATAACTGGCCCTACTCCGTGATCGGTACGGGCAGCCCCAAGCCAACCGACTATCCGAAGTACATGGATTATTTCGGCGAGAATCCGCGCGGTATTCACGCCGTGCGCGTGCTGCAGAATCGCACCAACATGACGCTCGATTCGCTCATTGCGGCCGCGTACGACAACGAGCTGACCGCGTTCGAGACCTTGTTGCCGGGGCTGTTCCGCGACTACGACGCGCTGCCCGCCGCGAGTCCGCTCAAGGCGAAACTTGCCGGGCAGGTGGCCGCGCTGCGCGCCTGGGATCGTCGGTATTCGCTCACGAGCACCGAAACATCGCTGGCCGTGTACTTTGGCGAAAACCTGTGGCGCACGGTGAGCGCCGAGGCGGCGCGTGCACGTGTGAACACGTATGTATTCATGGAACAGCGCGCCACGCCGACGCAGCGGCTCGAGGCACTGAGTGCGGCGAGTGATACGCTGGCGGCGCATTTTGGCACGTGGCAGACCGCCTGGGGCGAGATCAATCGTTTCCAGCGAATTACGGGGGACATCGTGCAGCCGTTCACCGATGTGGGGCCGAGTGTCGCGGTGCCATTCGCGTCATCGCGTTGGGGATCGTTGGCGGCGTTCGGTGCGGCGACGTTCAACGGCACGAAGCGACTGTACGGCACGCGAGGCAACAGTTTTGTCGCCGTCGTGGAGTTTGGTCCGCGTGTGCGTGCCAAGGCGATCGTGGCGGGCGGACAAAGTGGCGATCCCTCTTCGCCGCACTTCATTGATCAGGCGGAGCGTTACGCGCGCGGTGAGTTCCGGGAGGTGTACTTCTATCCCGACGAACTCGCGGCGCGCACCGAGCGTACCTACAAACCCGGACTGAAATAGTCGGCCCGGGTTCCGCGCGCGTCTCTCCACGCCGAGTCTGCTGAATGTCTGAGATCAGTTGGTACTCCAGGATGGCGCGCCTCACCGCGCAGCAGACCGGTCGGCCGAGGACCTTCGCGCTCGCGGTTGGCGTGATCGCGATCTGGGTCGTTAGCGGACCGCTGTTCGGGTTCAGCGACACCTGGCAGCTGGTGATCAACACGGGCACCACGATCGTCACGTTCCTCATGGTGTTCCTGATCCAGAACACGCAGAACCGGGACGGCGACGCGATCCAGGCTAAGCTCGACGAGCTGATCCGGGCGAGCGCGTCCCAGAACCGCTACATCGGCATCGAGCACCTGACGGAGGAGGAGCTGGACGAGTTGCGGGAGCGCTGCGCCACGCGGGCGCGGGCCGACCGGCTCGAGGGCGCCATGGACGCGGCCGATGAAGCGGAGGAGGCTGCCAACCAGCGGGCTACCCGGGCAGCCGAGCGGGCGGGCGGGTCGCGGTAAGGGCACGGCGCCATGACGTCATCACGCCATGCTGTCACGACGCAATCGGCGGCAACCCATGCTCGGCGAATATTTTGGACAGGCCATTGAGCGCGAGCGCCTGCAGGCTGACGCCCTCGGCCACGGCGAGCTGGTGTAGCCGTGCCCAATCGGCGCGGGAGAGGCGGATCGTGAGCGCCACCGTCTCGCCCTGGGCGCGCTTGCGGGCGGGCTTGGCGGACGGCGCCGCCGCTTCCCCGGCCGCCACTGTGTCCCGGCTCCGCGTGAAGGCTGCCAGTCCGGTCCGCTTCGCACTCATGCCATCTGCTCCTGTAGCCATGCGTAGAGGGCGCGTATCTCGGCCGCGGCCTTGCCGTCCCCCTCGAACTCGGTGACAGCCCGCCCGGTCGCGACGGCTCGCGCGAAGGCGCGGCGCTCGGTGATCTCCATCGGTGCGACGGGCAAGCCATGCTCGCCGAGCGCCTCGCGCGTCTCTGCGATCTCTGGCGCCCGGAATGGACACGCCGAGAGGACGAACACCGCCCGCGCCCCAGCCGCCTTCACGATCCGCACCGCGCCCTCTGCGGCTGCCAGGTCGAAGGCAGTTGGCCGGCAGGGGATCGCAACCAGGTCGGCCGCCCGGGCGATCCTGGCCGCCTCGGGTGCTGCGTGCGGGGCGGCGTCCACTATGGCCAGGTCCATCCCCTCGTCGCGCGCGGCCTTGAGCACGCGGTCCAGCTCGGAAACGCTGGCGGTGGCCACGATCGGCGCGGCGTTCTGCCGGGCGTCGCCCCACACGCTGGCGGACCGCTGCGGATCGGTGTCGATCAGCACGACGTCCTGATCCGCCTCGTGGGCGGCGACGGCGGTATGGACTGCCAGCGTGGTCTTGCCGGCGCCGCCCTTCTGGCTGAGGAACGCGAGAACCTTCATGGCGCCATGATTGCACGGCGTGAGAACGTCAGCAAGTCATGACGCGATGGCGTCATAACGCCGTGGCGCTACTTCTTCAGCGGGCCAGTGCCTTCTTCCCGGCCCAACAAGCGCCCCGTCTCAATCCTTGAGCGGCGGCATGTGCCGCGTTGTGCTCGGCGCCGGCGCCGGTGGCTTCTTCATCACCACGAACCCGCTCTGCTGCAGGTGGTCCGTCAGTCGCTCCGCCGCGACCCGACTCATGAAGCTGTCCGCGTGATCATCTCGCACCCGCTTACGACCC
>JBBRFQ010000051.1:0-20278 GCA_038224035.1 Gemmatimonadales bacterium | reverse complement strand
TCAGGGCGGCCAGTCGTGCCGCGGACTGTACGATCAGTCAGCCTCGCTCGATGAGCAGGCACGCACGATCGCGGCTTCGGGACCGCAAGGCATTTTCACCGGCTTCTACGAAGACGGCTCGTTCACACGATTCCGCGAGCTCTCGGTGGCGTACACGATGCCCACGCGCTGGGCCCGCGCGCTGCGTGCCAACCGCTGGAACATTGTGCTCACCGGTCGCAACCTCGCGGTCTGGACGCCGTTTGGTGGCCTCGACCCGGAAACCACCGTGGGCAGCAGCGATACGCGCGGCAACGAAGAGTTCTTCTCCACACCCCCCATGCGTACGTGGACTTTCCGCACGAACTTCACTTTCTGAGGACTGGACTTCATGGCCAACACCTACATGCGCGGAGCCCAGCTATTCCTGACGATGTTTGCGGCCGGATTCATCGGCGCTTGCAGCCTCGATTCTGTGCTCGATGTGACAGACCCGGACGTGCTCAACGTGGGCGACTTCAATAGTCCCGCCGGCGCAAATCCGCTTCGGCTGGGCGTGATTCAGGATTTCACGGTCGCGTTTTCCGGGACGCAGGACGGCGTCGTCGTGATGTCCGGCAACTTGGCCGACGAGGTGTATTCTACCGATACCTTCGACGATCGATTGCTTCCCAACGCGCGTCGCACCAACGAAAATTTGCCGGCACTCGACGGCACCTACCGAAACCTTCATCTCGCGCGATCCGGTGCGTCACGCACCATCCGCGTGCTGCAGGAGTTCGCGCCGACGCCCACGGCGAATATCGGTGAGGTGTACGCGATTCGCGGGTACACGGAAATCTTTTTCGCCGAGATGTACTGCTCCGGCGTTCCGTTCAGCGAAGAAGACGGCATCACCAACTCGTTCGGACCGCCGCAGACGACGGCACAGGTTCTCGATCGAGCCCTTGCCAGCTTCGACTCCGCACTCATGGCAGCCGGCACAGACGCCCGCGTCGGCAACATGGCGCGACTCGGACGCGCGCGCGCGTTACTGAACATGGGCCGCTTCGCCGACGCGGCAGCGGCGGTGAGTGGCGTGCCCACCTCCTTCCGGTTCCAGGTGTTTCACTCCGTCGCGACCGGCCGGCAGAACAACGGTATCTGGCAAGCGCTCACAGTGAACGCGTCGCGGTACGCTGTGCGCAACAACGAGGGCGGCTCCCCGATGGTGTGGTTGCAGACTCCGGTCGATCCACGCATGCCGTGGCTCGCGTCCAGCCGCACCGGATTCAATGGCACGGCCCTGCAGCTCCCCACGCAACTCAAACATGATCGTGGTACAGCCGTGACCGTGGCCGATGGTATCGAAGCGCGGCTGATCGAGCTCGAAGCGCAGCTGCAGGCCAACACACAAGCGGCGCGCGACGCTGTCTTTGCCGGTCTCAACAACTTGCGCGCGACGGCCATCACGCCGGCCGTTCCCGCGATCGGAACGGCGCCAACGACGCAGAATGCCGCCGTCGACCTGCTCTTCCAGGAGCGCGGTTACTGGATGTGGCTGACCGGTCATCGGCTCGGCGACTTGCGTCGGCTGATTCGTCAGTACAACCGCTCGGCAAATTCGGTCTTCCCCACGGGACCGACACCGCCCGGCGTATCGGCCAACACGTACGGCGATGATGTAAACTTCATCATCCCGCGCGATGAAGCGAACAATCCGCAGTTCACCGGCTGCATCAACCGGGGCGCATAACACCGGAGCGTCTTCAGGAACGACAAAGGGGCACCGCGTGCGCGCGGTGCCCCTTTGTCCGTCTCAGCGCCACGTGCCTCAACGCAGCCCGACGATCAGCGACCCGCCTTGGCGCGACCAAGTTCAACCGCCTTGAAGCCCGGCTCGCCCCAACCAATCACGAACACGCTGAATCCCTGCGCCATGCGCATTTCGATATCCGCCGCACCGGCCGGATAGCCGCACGGCACGTTGAACTCCTTGCACGCCGCGAGCACTTGCTGGATCGACGCCTCCCACGCGTTCTCGTCGAACACTCGCTGACCGCTCGCATCGGTGTTGGTGAAGACGCCACGGAGCGTCCCCGCGCCTGGGAACAGCACACCAATACCCGGCACCGCAGCGATCTCACGAACGTTCTTGAGGCCCTCCCTGCTCTCCACAATCGCGAAGTTCAGCAATTCGCCGTGCTTGTTGAGCGGCCACACATCGGCCTTCTGCCGGTAGTCGGCGGCGCTCAGTCCCCAGCGCGCCGGTGCGTCTCCCATCGACTCCGTGCGCGTACCTCCGTTGGAGGCAAAACGCATGGCCGCGATGCCCGTGCGCAGCTCGTCAGCCGACTCCACGTCGACAAAGACGATGCCGCTCACGCCCAGATCCAGCTGCTTGCCAATGCGTTCCTTCGCGAGCGCGGGATTTTCGGCGATGCCCGGAGTCTTCACAAAAAGCGGTGCCACCAACGACGCGCCCGTCGCACCGACCTGCGCCCGCGCCCGGCTGACGCCGGAGGCAAAGCCGGTGAAGAAACTGTACCCACTGTCGAAGTTCCCTTCCATCGTGCCGTCAAAGATGTAGTCGCTCTGGCGGTACGCGAGCGCATCTGCGGCGAGCTGGTCGGCCGACTTCACGGAGTCAGCGGGAGCCGCCGCCGCGCCCGGGCGTGCGCGGCGATTGGCCGGCGCGTACAGCCCGAACACCGGCTGTCGGGCCTCGAGTAGCGAGATCACGGGGTTGAGCCGCGACTGCGCCACGGCCGGCGGAGGGCCAAGGCTCAACGCCATCGCCACGGAAGCCGTCAACATACAGGTCTTGTGCATCGGTCAGTTTCCTCTCGGTCGAGCAGGTGATGTTCCATATGGTCGTAATCATGCCACAGCAAGAGAGACGGTGAACGCGCGTGCGGCAAGGGCCCAGTGCGACGGCAAACGCGTAGCGCGCCCTTGCGAGTCGGCATCAGGTACCCCAAGCTTGACAGTCGGACCGGTCGTCCGCTCCGCCCCATCCTTCCCTCCCGCCCTGCCACCGAGCCCATGGGGATGAAATCGCTGGCTGCGGCCTCCGCTGCCATTACGCTGGTTGTGCTCGCGGCGCTGTCGCCTGAAGGTGTCGCGTCGTCGATCGACGACTCCGATCACACCGTGGCCGACCTGACGTTCGCTGCCACCTCGGCGCGATCGAGCGCCTCCTCGTCGCCCGTGCCGCTCGGTGTACATCGCCCCGCGCCATCGGTGCCGCTGGGCGTGCACGCGCCGATCAGCGCGCCCGCGAGTGCGCTCTCCAACGACGAACTCACCGGCGTCGTCAAGCGCACCTGTGTCACCTGTCACAGCGACACCCGCAAGCAAGGCAACTTGTCGCTCGCGGACTTCAATTTTGCCACCGTCGCGCAGGCCCGACCCGAGGTCGCCGAAAAGATGATCGGCAAGCTGCGCGCCGGCATGATGCCCCCTCCGGGACGCCGTCGCCCTGCAGGAGACACGCTCGATGTGCTCGCGCAGTCGCTCGAGCGCGTCATGGACGCCCGGGCAAAAGCCGAGCCGAATCCTGGGAGCCGCGCGTTTCAGCGGCTCAACCGCGCCGAGTACGAGCGCTCCGTACACGAACTGCTCGGCCTCGCGGTGAACGCGGGGTCGTGGCTTCCCCTCGACACGCGCAGCGCGAACTTTGACAACATCGCCGATGCGCAGACGCCATCGGCGACGGTGCTCGACGCCTATCTCGACGCGGCCAGCGAAATCAGTCGCCTCGCCGTCGGCGATCCGAACGCCAGTCCGACCTCATCGGCGTATCGCGTGCCGCGACTGGCCTCACAGCTTGAACCGCTGGAAGGCGCGCCTCGTGGCACGCGCGGCGGTGTTTCGGTATCGCACGCCTTTCCCGCCGACGGCGAATACGTGTTCACCATCACGTTGCACGCCTCGCCCACTGGACAGCTGTACGGCTCGTCCGCGCCGTTCGATGAACAGGTTGAGGTGTCGGTGAATGGCGATCGCGTCGCGCTCATCGACATTGATCGCGGTATGTCGCAGGCCGATCCGAACGGTATGGACGTTCGCACACCGCCGATTCCGGTGCGTGCGGGTCCACAGCGCGTCACCGCAACGTTCGTGCGTCAGTTTGAAGGCCCGGTGAACGATGTGATCTCGCCGATCGGCCACAGCATTGCCGATACACAAATCGGCCTGCAGCACGGCATCACTATTCTGCCGCACCTGCAGAGCTTCATTGTGACGGGCCCGTACAACCCGACCGGTGTGTCCGACACGCCGGTGCGTCGCAAGATTTTCACCTGTCGTCCCACCACCACGGAAGAAGCTCGTCCCTGTGCGCAGCGTGTCGTGACACAGCTCGCGTCAGCGGCCTACCGACGCACCGCCACGGCCTCCGACGTCGCGACGCTCATGCAGTTCTACGACGACGCGGCCGGGGAAAGTGGATTCGAGATCGGTGTTCGCGCGGCGCTCGAAGCCGTGCTCGCCAGCCCGCATTTCATCTTTCGTATCGAACGCGTCGCACCCGGCACGCGTCCCGGATCAGCGGTCGCCATTGACCAGGGCGATCTCGCGACCCGGCTCTCGTTCTTCCTCTGGGGTGCGCCGCCGGACGCAGCGCTGCTGCGGCTCGCCCAAGGCGGTGCGCTGGCCGACACGCTCGTACTCGAGCGCGAGGCACGCCGCATGTTGCGCGATCCGCGCGCCGAAGCGCTCGCCACACGATTCGCAGCGCAGTGGCTTCGGCTGCAGGACGTGGAGAAGGTACACCCGGATGCGCTGCAGTATCCCGATTTTCACGGACAACTCGGCGACGCAATGCGCCGCGAAACAGAGTTGTTCTTCTGGGGTCTGGTGCGCGAGAATCGCAGCCTGCTCGAAATTCTCAATGCGAACTACACCTACGTAAACGAAGCGCTGGCCAGTCACTACGGGATGCGCGGTGTGGTGGGGCCGGCGTTCCGTCGTGTGCTGTATGCGGATGAAACGCGCAGTGGCCTGCTTGGACACGCCAGTGTCCTCACGCTGACGTCGCACGCCAATCGCACCTCGCCGGTGCTGCGCGGCAAGTGGGTGATGGAAGTGCTCATGGGATCGCCGCCACCGCCACCGCCACCCGATGTGCCGGACCTCGAGAAGACAGAGGCGTCGACGGACGGCCGCATGCTCACGACGCGCGAGCGGATGGAAATGCATCGCGACAATGCGTCGTGCCGGTCGTGCCACCAGTTCATCGACCCGATCGGCCTCGCGCTCGACAACTTTGACGTGACGGGACGCTGGCGCATTCGCGAGAATGGGGCCGCGCTCGACACGCGCGGTGACTTCTACGACGGGACGAGCATCGCCAGTCCGGCCGAGTTGCAGCGTGTGCTGCTGAAGCGTCCCACGCCCATCGTGCGTTCGTTCACGCAGAACCTGATGGCCTACGCCATCGGACGACGTGTGGAGTTCTACGACCAGCCGGCGATTCGCCGGATCGAAGCGTCGGCGCGCGCGAAAGACAACCGTATCAACGAGTTTATTGTCGGCGTCATCAAGAGTGATCCGTTCCGGCGGCGCCTCGTGCCGCTTTCGCAGGCCGAGCAGGGCACGGCCGACGCCTCGTCAACGCGTGGCCGCTAAGCCCGCTGCCCCGCACTTCACCGGAGCCAGACCATCATGGAATTCCTGACCGGCAAAGCCATCCCGCGTCGCCGTTTTCTGCAGAGTATGAGCGCCACCATTGCGCTGCCGTATCTCGACGCGATGTTGCCCAGCGGGCGGGGCGCTTGGCGACACGCCATGGACGCACCCCGCCTCGTGGCCATTGAAATGGTGCATGGTGCGGCCGGCTGTAACGAGCTCGGCGCGTCACTCAACATGTGGTCGCCCGCCAGCGTGGGTCGCGGCTTTGATCTCTCGCCTACGGCGCTGCAGTCGCTCGATCCGTGGCGCGAGTACCTCACGATCATCAGCAACACCGATGTGCGCGCGGCGGAGCCCACGTCGCCCATGGAAATCGGCGGCGATCACTTCCGTTCGAGCGCGACGTATCTCACGCAGATGCATCCCCGGCAGACGGAAGGCTCGGACGTGCTGGTGGGAACCTCGCTCGATCAGATGTATGCCACGCGCTTCGGACAGGACACGCCAATCCCGTCGCTGCAGCTGTGCATCGAGAATGTGGATCAGGCAGGCGGTTGTGCGTACGGCTACGCTTGCGTGTACACCGATTCCATCAGCTGGGCGTCACCCACCGATCCACTGCCGGTCATTCGCGATCCGCGCGTCGCGTTTGAGAAGCTGTTTGGCGTCGGTGGCAGTTCAGCCGAGCGGGCAGAACGTCGCCGGTCGCGCCGCAGCATCCTCGATTTCATGACCGGAGAAATGTCGTCGCTGCGCGCGGAACTCGGCCCCGAAGACAAACATCGGCTGGGACGCTATCTCGAGGATATCCGGGAAGTCGAACGTCGCATTCAGCGCGTGGAAGCGCGTAACATGAGCGGCGATCCGCGCGAACTCCCCGAGGCGCCGGCTGGCGTGCCGGACTCGTTCGCCGAACATGTGCAGTTGATGTTCGACATTCAGGCGCTCGCGTTTGCGGCCGATGTCACGCGCGTGTTCTCGTTCAAGATGGGACGTGATGGATCGAGCCGCACGTATCCGGAGAGCGGTACCGACAAGCCGTTCCATCCCGCGTCGCATCACGGCGGCACGGAACGCGGCGTCAAGGATTTCCAGACGATCAACAAGTATCACGTGTCGATGCTGCCGTACTTCCTTGAGAAGCTGAAGAACCTGCAGGAAGGCGACAGCACGATGCTCGACAAGACGATGATCATCTACGGATCGCCGATGGGCGATTCGAATCTGCACAATCACCGCCGCTGCCCGCTCGTGGTGCTCGGCAAGGCCAACGGTCGACTCGCCGGCAACCTGCACCTCAAGGCGCCCGACGGCACGCCCATGGCCAATGCGATGCTCAGCATGATGCATACGCTGGGCATGAACGACGTCTCATCGTTTGGAGACAGCACCGATGCGCTCAATCTCACCGCAGCCGCGGACTGACGTGCCACACGTGTCGACGGTGACAGCGGGGCGCGTGTTCATGGGCGCCTGCGGCATGGCGGCGATGTTGGCGCTCCTCCTTGTCGCGCGGCCTGTCGCGGGCGATGCGCATTCGACACGACCGCACACCGAATCGGCGCTCGGACCCGCGCGCGCATCTTCGCACACTGCCGCTGCTCCTTTGGCGGATTCGCGGATCGCTGGTGCGCCAGGCGTGATTGTGTCGATCACGGATGCACCGATCGCCGACGCTGCGATGCGTGGCGACAGCGCACGCGTGCGCTCGCTGCTGCGTGAAGGTCTCGACGTGAACGCCGCGCACGCCGACGGCATGACCGCACTGCATTGGGCCGCATCGCGCGGGGATGTGGGGTCGGTGCGCATGCTGCTGTTCGCCGGTGCTCGCACCGCGGCGGTCACGCGGAACGGCAACTACACACCGCTGCATATGGCGGCGCGATCCGGTCGCGGACACGCAGTGCGTGCTCTGCTCGGCGGCGGCGCCGATGTGAAGGCGGCCACCAGCTCCGGTGGCGCCACAGCCCTGCACTTCGCGGCCGGTAATGGCGACTCTCTCACCGTGGCCGTGCTGCTGGGCGCCGGCGCGATGGTCGACGCCCGCGATGAGGCGTACGAGCAGACGCCCCTGATGTGGGCGTCCGCCTATGATCGTGTGACGGCGATTCGGGTGTTGCTGGCCGCCGCCGCGAATATCTCGGCCACGTCGAAGGTCGAGGACATTGCGGCGCGTGAACGCGCCGATCGCGCCGAACTCACGCAGCGCGCGCGCCGCGTGGCTGCGCTTAAGGCGGCGGCGCAGCCGGTGGTCGCGGCGCGTGCTGCAGCCGGTGCGACTGCGGCTGCGACTGCGACTGCGGCTGCGACGGCGACTGCGGCTGCGACTGCTGGTGCAACAGCGGGTGCAGCCGGAGCCGGTGCATCGACAACCGCGACAGCCACCGCCGCTACCGCCGCGGGGGGGGCGGCGCAGTCATCGTCACCGGCCACCGCTCGACCCGCCGAGCCCGCACGCTCCGATTCGGCCGCACGCGCCGATTCCGTCGCACGCGCCGCCGAAGGACGAGCGCTCACCTACGGCGAACTCGTCGGCGGAAAGGGCGGCCTTACCCCGCTGCTCTTCGCCGTGCGCGATGGCCACGACCGCGCGGTCAGCACGCTGCTCGAGGCCGGCGCCAATGTGAATCTTGTGAGCACCGGCGACAAGACGAGCCCGCTGCTGATGGCCACGATTAATGGTCGTTTCGATCTCGCCATGCGCCTCCTGGCTGCTGGCGCCGACCCAAAGCTGGCTTCCGACGCCGGCGACACACCACTCTACGCCACGATCAGCATTCAGTGGGCGCCGAAGACGTTGTATCCGCAGCCCACAGCGCAACAGCAGCAGCAGACGACGCATCTCGAACTCATGAAGGCGCTGCTCGACGCCGGGGCCGACGTCAACGCACGGCTCGCCAAGCACCTTTGGTACATGTCCTACAACTTTGATCTGCTCGGCGTGAACACGATCGGTGCGACGCCGTTCTGGCGCGCCGCCTACGGGCTCGACGTCCCGGCGATGCGCCTGCTCAAGCAATATGGTGCTGATCACACGATTCCCACGCTTAAGCCGGCCGGACGAATTCGCACCGAAGACGCACCGTCGGAGTCGGCCGCGCCGCGAGGCGCCGATCCGTCAGGCTTGGCACCGGTGCCCGTTGGTGGCCCGGGCGTGTATCCGCTGCACGCCGCCTCCGGTGTGGGCTACGGCGACGGGTTCGCCGCCAACTCACACCGGTACGCGCCCGACTCCTGGATTCCCGCCATGAAGTACCTCGTCGAAGAGCTCGGAATCGACGTGAACATGCGCGATATGAACGGCCACAACGCGGTACATCACGCCGCGGCGCGCGGCGACAACGCACTCATCGAATACCTCGTGAGCAAGGGCGCCGATGTCACCGCGCTCAGCCGACGTGGCCAGACCACCGCCGACATGGCCAACGGACCGGTACAGCGCGTCCCCCCATTCCTCGAAACCGTGGAACTGCTCGTAAAGCTCGGATCGAAGAACAGCAACAAGTGCATGTCCTGCTGAACACGGAGTCGGCGTCGCGCCATCGCGCGCGACCGCCTGCTCAGTCGTCGTGACTGGCTTCGTACTTTGCCTGCTCCACCATGCGATCCGTTGCCTGCGCCTTGTCGCGTCGCTTCGCGGCCTGCATCGCGAGACCGCTCGTACTTGACGTCTTAAGCGAGGGGAGCGACAAGAGTTTCTGGACCTCAGCCGAGCCGCACGCCCCGCACTGCACGATGTCGCCGGAGCGTACCAGCCGCTCGAATGTGTGCTCGCAGCTGCGGCAGGCAAAGTCAAACGTTGGCATCAGAGATCCCTCGCACGCGGTGGTACGTGTATCATCGTATGCACGGCCGGATTGGCGCGGCATGGAAATACAGGCTGTATAGATAACAATCAGCAGCGCCGATCATGCAGTCGCGTACACATGCGTCTCCGCCGCGGCACCGGGGTGCACCACCGCGCCATAACGCGCCGGCCCCACCGTCTGCGCATACCGCCAAATCGCGCCGCTCTGAAAATCATGCTGCCGCGGGATGTAATGCGCCCGACGCTCGGCCAGCTCCTCCTCGCTGAGCGCCACATCAATCGTGCCGGCGTCCGCGTCAATCGTGATGACATCGCCGTCGCGCAACAGGGCAATCGGACCGCCGAGCACGGCCTCCGGACCCACATGTCCCACGCACAGTCCACGGGTGGCGCCGGAGAACCGGCCGTCGGTTACGAGCGCCACGGCTTCGCCCATGCCCTGCCCGTAGATCGCCGAGGTGGTCGAGAGCATCTCGCGCATCCCCGGGCCACCGGCGGGCCCTTCGTTTCGGATCACCAGCACGTCGCCCGGTGTGTATCGCCTGGCCATGACGGCGGCCATGCAGTCTTCTTCGCTCTCGAAGACCAGCGCCGGTCCGCTGAATGCGCGCAGTTTGCAGCCGGCCACTTTGACAATCGCGCCGTCGGGCGCCAGCGAACCACGCAGCGCGACCAATCC
The DNA here is from genome assembly GCA_038224035.1 of Gemmatimonadales bacterium. Taxonomy (GTDB): domain Bacteria; phylum Gemmatimonadota; class Gemmatimonadetes; order Gemmatimonadales; family Gemmatimonadaceae; genus JAABRT01. Next base: position 10,199 of record JBBRFQ010000051.1, on the reverse strand, counting down.
GCCCGTTGGCGACAACGGCTGGTGGACGGAGCGCACCACGTCCTGATCGCTCGGCACGACCACGTCGGCCAGATTCTCCGCCATCGTCCGGCCCGTGACCGTCAGGCAGTCCCCGTGCAGGAACCCGCCATCGAGCAACGCCTTGAGGATCACCGGCACGCCGCCGATGTTGTGCACGTCGCTGGCGAGGTACTGGCCGCCCGGCTTGAGATCGGCGATGAGCGGGGTGCGCCGGAAGACGTCGTCCACGTCGAAGAGGTCAAAGCGGATCCCCGCCTCGTTGGCGAGCGACGGCAGATGCAGCGCGGCGTTGGTGGAGCCGCCGGTCGCGGCCACGATGGCGGCGGCGTTTTCAAGCGCCTGGCGGGTGACGATTTCGCGCGGCCGAGGACCGTCGCGCACGAGCCGCATGACAGCGGCCCCGACGGCGTCCGCCCAGGCGCCCCGGTCGGCGTGGGTGTTGGGCGGGCTCGAGGAGCCCGGCAGCGCCAGCCCGATCGCCTCGGCGACGTAGGCCATGGTGTTCGCGGTGTAGTGTCCACCGCACGCGCCCGATCCCGGGCAGGCGACTTTTTCGAGACTGGTGAGCTCTTCGGTGGAGAGTCGTCCGGCCGCGTGTGCGCCGACCGCTTCGAACACGTCAAGAACGGACACGTCTTTACCGTGGTGTTTTCCGGGCATTATCGAGCCACCATAAAGAAATACTGACGCCACATCGAGCCGAAGCATCGCCATCATCATCCCCGGCAATGTTTTGTCACACCCAGCGATCCCGATCAACGCGTCATAGCAGTGGCCGCGCACCGTGAGCTCCACCGAGTCGGCAATGATCTCCCGGCTCACCAGCGATGCCTTCATGCCGCGGTGCCCCATCGCGGTCACGTCCGTCACTGTGATCGTGGTGAACTCCCGCGGTGTGCCCCCGGCGGCTTTCACCGCTGCCTTGGCGCGCTCGGCCTGCCACTTCAGCCCGATGTTGCACGGTGCCGCCTCGTTCCAGCTGGACACCACCCCGACCAGCGGGTTGCCGAAGTCGCGCTCGTCCAGCCCCATGGCGTAGAAAAACGAGCGGTGTGGCGCGCGCTCGGGGCCTTCGGTGGCGTGGCGGCTGGGGAGCGAACGTTTATCCATGAAGACTCCGGGGGTAGATCAGAAGGGGGCGTGGACGACCGGGCGGCACCTTCGGCAAGCGCGACGGCAACGGTGCGGCCGATGCTCGCGTAAAACCCTCAGCTGGTCAAGTCCCGCGCTGGCGACCCTTGCGCTTGGTTCGCCGGACCGGATGTTTGACGGAGGATTTCCCACCCGAGTTGCCCTTATCGCCCGCGTTCCGCCACCCTTCCTGTGGGGCGCTGGCTGTGATGTGCGCGCCACGAGCCAAACAGCGTTCGTGGGCGTGCACAGAAGCCCCGTACGCCGGAGTGCGTTGCATGAAGGTGCTTGCCGCAGGCGCAGTTGTCGCGATCACGCTTGTCGTCTCCATGGTGTCTGTCACCAGCGGACGACCGGCCGCTGACGTTCGCTGGCTCGAAGAGCCCGTCCCCGCGCGTCCAGCGCCCGTGGTGGAACGTGTGCTGCTGCATCCCACCAGCGCAACGATGCGCACCGAACTGCGTGCGCGCCCGACGTCGGCACACGGACGGCCGGCCATGGGCGCGCGCGGGATCTCCGTCGCAGAGCTCGATGGGGTGATCAACCGCTACTGCGGACAGTGCCACAACCCCACCATGAAGCGCGGCAATCTGGTCTTGCGCGGCTACTCGCTCGACACGCTGACGTCGAATCTCGCGCTGTCGGAAAAAATGATCCGCAAGCTGCGCGCCGATATGATGCCACCGCCCGGCTCGCGTCGGCCCACGGGCGACACGTTGCTCGCGCTGGTGGAGACGATGGAATCGCTGATCGACAACGCCGGTCCGATCAACCCGGGCGCTCGGGTCTTTCAACGCCTCAATCGCCCCGAGTACGAGCGCGTGGTCTCGGATTTGCTCGGCGTGCGGGTGAACGCCGCCGACTATCTGCCGCTCGATACCAAGAGCGCGAACTTCGACAACATCGCCGATGCGCAGGCGCTCTCACCCACACTGCTCGACGCGTATCTGAACGCGGCCGCGGCGGTCAGTCGCATGGCCGTGGGCGACCGCAGCGCGGCGGCCTCGCAGACCACGTATCGCATCTCGCCATTCACGTCGCAGCACCCGTGGGATCACATCGACGGCACACCCTACGGCTCGCGCGGCGGGCTGGTCATGACGCACACGTTCCCCGCCGATGGTGAGTACGAGTTCCGCCTCAACGTGGGCGGCGGCGTGGGCACGAAACTCGAAGATCTCGACATTTCGATTGATGGGGAACAGGTCGCGCTGTTGCGCTACGACAAAGGCATCGCGCGCAACAACCTCTCAGCCGACGCTCCCGCGGGCGCCGATTATGTGCGCAGCGCGCCCATCACGGTGCGCGCCGGACAGCGCAGCGTCTCCGTCGCCTTTGTGCGTCGCACCGAAGGGCCATACGAAGATCTCATTCGTCCGCACGATTGGTCGCGCGCCTCCGGCGGTACGGGCGCCTCGGGTACCACGGAGTCGCCGCCGCTCATGGACGTCATGATTTCCGGTCCGTATCGCGTCACCGGCGTGTCAGATTCGCCGAGTCGTCGGCAGCTGTTCACGTGCCGCCCGACGGAGACCGCGGCGCAGCGCCAGTGTGCGGAACAGATCATCACCCGGCTCGCGACGCGCGCCTACCGTCGCCCGCTCACGGCGCGTGATCGCACGAGTCTGCTGCAGTTCTACGACGCTGCGGCGACGGATGCCGAGCACGGCTTCGAAGATGGCGTACGCACCGCCGTGCAGGCGATGCTCGCCAGTCCGCATTTCATCTTCCGATTTGAAAACACGCCGGCGAATGCGACGGCTGGCACAGACGTCGCCATCGGCGACGTCGAGCTGGCGTCGCGCTTGTCGTTCTTCCTGTGGGGCACGATTCCTGACGCGCGACTGATGTCGCTCGCCGAACGTGGTCGACTGTCACAGGAGAAAACGCTGGCCGCCGAGGTGAGGCGCATGCTCGCTGATCCGCGCGCCGAGGCACTCTCCACGCGGTTCGCTGCGCAGTGGTTGCGTCTGCAGGATCTCGAGAAGGTGCACCCGGACGCGTTCCTGTTCCCGGACTATGATCTGCAACTCGCCGCATCCATGCAGCGCGAGACGGAGCTCTTCTTTCAGCATCTCGTGCGCGTCGACAAGAGTCTGCTCGAGCTGTTTACGGCGGACTATACCTTTGTGAACGAACGCCTGGCGCGTCACTACGGTATTGCGAATGTCACGGGGCCCACGTTCCGACAGGTCGCCTACACCGAGCCCGATCGTCGTGGCATTCTCGGCCATGGCAGCGTGCTCGTGCAAACGTCACTGGGCAATCGCACGTCGCCGGTGTTGCGCGGCAAGTGGGTCATGGAAGTACTCATTGGCATGCCACCGCCGCCACCGCCGCCCGACATTCCGGACCTCGAGCAGACGCAGGACAGTAAAGACGGCAAGCCGCTCACCACTCGGCAGCGCATGGAGATGCACCGGGAAAATCCCACGTGCAAAACCTGCCACCAGTACATGGATCCCATCGGGCTGGCGCTCGACAACTTCGATGTCACGGGCCGACTGCGTTATCGCGAAAACGGCGCGCCGCTCGATACGCGCGGTGAGATGTACGATGGCATGCAGGTGAGCACGCCGGCCGACCTCACGCGATCGCTGTTGTCGCGTCCACTTCCGCTGGTCCGCTCGTTCACCGAGAATCTCATGGCCTACGCGATCGGTCGCCGCGTGGAAGACTTCGACCAACCGGCCGTGCGCATCATCGCGCGTGATGCCGCCGCCAGGGATTACCGCATCTCGGCGTTTGTGATGGGCGTTGTGACCAGCCAAGCCTTCCGTACCAAACGTGTTGAAGCCATCTCGGCCGACGCCGCGCAGCACTGACCGTTTCCTCTCCCACGAACCGACGAGTCCCATGCATATTCTGACCCAGAAGCACCTGCATCGCCGCACGTTCCTGAGAGGCCTCAGTGCCGCGGTCGCGCTGCCATATCTCGATGCGATGGAGCCGGCCGGCCGCGCGTTCCGCAAGTTCGGCGGGCGCGGCGGTGCCGCCGCCGGTAAAACACGGCTGGTGTGCATTGAAGCGGTGCACGGCGCGGCCGGCAGCAATGCGTGGGGCGCGTCCAAGCATCTGTGGGCACCGGCTGGTATCGGCCGCGATTTCACGCTCAATCCCGACGGCGCCCTCGCGCCGCTTGAGCCGTGGCGCAAGCATCTCACGATTGTCAGCAACACCGACGTGCGCATGGCCGAAGCGTTCGAAGCACCGGAAGTCGGCGGCGATCACTTTCGCTCAAGCGCGGTGTTTCTCACGCAGTCGCATCCCAAGCAAACGCAGGGCTCCGATCTGTACGTGGGCACGTCGTTCGATCAGATCGTGGCACGCAAGATCGGGCAGGACACGCCGATCCCGTCGATGCAGCTGTGCATCGAGAATCTCGATCAGGCCGGCGGCTGTTATTACAACTACGCCTGTGCCTACACCGACACGATCAGCTGGGCGTCGCCGAGTGAACCGCTGCCGATGATTCGCAATCCGCGGTCGGCGTTCGATCTGCTCTTCGGCGCCGGCGCGAACAACGCCGACCGTGCAGCCCGTCGCAAGGAAAACAGCAGCATTCTGGATTGGATCGTGGGTGAAATGGCCTCGCTGCGCCGCGACCTCGGCGCCGCCGATCAGCGACGTGTCGATCAGTATCTCGAGAACATCCGTGAACTCGAGCGTCGCATTCAGGCCGTGGAAGCCAAGAACTCCACCGGTGAAGAGCGCGCCCTGCCGGAAGCGCCGGCCGGTGTGCCCGATTCCTTTACCGAACACATGCAGCTCATGTTCGACATTCAGGTGCTCGCGTTCGAATCGGACATGACGCGCGTGTTTTCGTTCAAGACGGGCCGCGATGCGTCGAGCCGCACCTACCCCGAGAGCGGCACCAACAAGGGATTCCATCCTGCGTCGCATCACGGCGGTCGCGAGGCCGCGATCCTCGAGTTCAATCTCATCAACAAGTTTCATGTGAGCCTGCTGCCGTACTTCCTCGACAAGCTCAAGAACACGAAGGACGGCGACGGCAACCTGCTCGACTCCACGCTCATCATGTATGGCTCACCGATGGCGGACGGCAACTTGCACAACCATCGCCGCTGCCCGCTCATGCTGCTCGGCCACGGCAATGGCATGGTGCCGGGTGATGTGCACCTCAAGGCGCCCGACGGGACACCGATGGCCGATGTCATGTTGGCCTTGCTGCACAAGTTCGGCGTGGACAACATGCACAGCTTCGGCGATAGCACGGCGCCGTTCGGCCTCTACGCATGAAAAGGAGCGCGATGCGTGTGCGCTCGGTTCGATTGACGTGGCTCATTGCTGGCGGACTGGCGGCGTGCGGATTTGTTGCGCGCGAAGCGGCAGCGGTGGCAGCGGTGGCAGCGGCACCGGTGGCAGAGGTGGCACCGGCGGCGGCGGCAGTCGCTTCGGTTGCGCCGGCACCGTTGGTCGACGCCGCGCGCACCGGTGATCTCGCGACCGTCAGGAAGCTGCTGTCGCAGAAGGTTGATGTGAACTCGGCGAGCGGTGATGGCATGACGGCGTTGCATTGGGCGGCGTACCGCGGCGATACCGAACTTGCGACGCTGCTGCTCAAGGCCAAAGCGTCATTGACCGTGATCACACGGCTCGGCGAGAACACGCCACTGCACGTGGCGAGTCGTCACGGACATGGTGCCGTCGTGCGTTTGCTGCTCAGCGCCGGCGCGGCACCGGATGCGCCCACGACTGGCGGCGCCACCGCGTTGCATCTCGCCGCAGCGGCAGGCGACACTCTGGCGCTCGGCGCGCTGCTCGCGGCGAAGGCCAACCCGAACGCGCTCGAATCGGAGTGGCAACAAACGCCGCTCATGTTTGCCGCCGCGAGCGATCGCGCCGACGCGATTCGCGTGTTGATTGCCGGTGGAGCGACGCCGTCGCTGCACACAGCCGTCGTCGATCTGACCGCACGCGCCTCGCGTGAACAGGCGGCGGCCCGCAAGCGCAACGAAGTGATGTTCTCGTATCTGCCGCAGGCGCAGAAAGATTCCATTCTCAAAGCGCAAGCGCCGGTGCCACGCGGTGCGGGTGCAGGTGCGGGTGCCGGAGCGACGCCCCGCACCGCGCGCAGCATGGCCTCGAGCGCCAGCGCGGCCTCTGACGGCGCGCCGAAGCCCGCGGACTCGGTCGCGACGCCGGCGCCGCTCGTATATCGCGCTGGCACTGCGGCTCCACCCACAGAGCGCCTCACGGCCGACGAAATCCAGATCGCGATCGACTCGGGACGCGTGGTGCTGCTCGCGGCTGCGGCGTCCGTCGGGCCGGTGCAGTCTGATACCTCCGACGGACAAGTCGCCGGCTTTGAAGGTACCGTGGGCGGCATGGGGGGTCTCTCGGCGTTGCATCACGCGATTCGACAGGGAAACGTTGCGGCTACACTGGCGCTGCTCGACGGCGGTGCCGACATCAATCAGCGCACGGCAACCGACAGCACGTCACCGCTCCTGCTCGCCACGATCAACGGACACTTCGATCTCGCGATGCAGTTGATCGCGCGTGGCGCAGACGTCACGCTCGCCAGCACGGCCGGTGCCACCCCGCTTTATGCGGCCATCAACTCGCAGTGGTTGCCGCGCTCGCGCTTTCCGCAGCCGCAGTCTATTCAGGTGCAGAAGTCCACGCACATCGAACTGATGACGGCAATGCTCGACGCCGGCGCCGATGTGAACGTTCGGCTCCGCAAGAATCTCTGGTACTTCGCGTTCAACAACTGCGGCAATTCCAACTGCGGTCTTGAGTTCCTCGACAACACCACGCCGTTCTGGCGTGCCACGTACTCCGTAGATGTTGAAGCGATGCGATTGCTCAAGTCGCGCGGTGCGGATCACACGATTCCGTCTCGTCGCGTGGTGGCGGCGCGCGGCGCACGCCAAGCGGCGGCGCCGGCGGGTGGCGCGGCGAGGGCGTCTGCCGCGAGCGGCGCCACGGCCGATACATCACGGGCGGGCGCCGGAACGGGCGCTATGACGCAGGCGGCCGCGGCAACAGGCACTCGCACTGCGAGCGCCACTGCGAGCGCCACCGCGGGCGCCACTGCGGGCGCCACTGCGGGCGCCGCAGCGAGTACGGGCGGCGCCTCGGAGCTCGGTGAAACCGGCGCTGACGTGGCGCGACTTGACGCCGGCGCCGTGGAACGCGCCGCCGCTGCACGCGCCGCTGCACAACCCGGACTCGCTGCCCAGCTCGATTCCGCTGCGCGCGCCGTCCCGCCCGGCATCGGTGTCTACCCGATTCACGCTGCAGCAGGCGTAGGGTACGGCAACGGATTCGCCGGCAACTCGCACCGTCACGCGCCCGACGGATGGATGCCCGCGATGCGCTATCTCGTGGAAGAACTCGGCGCCGATGTGAACGCCCGCGACAACAACGGACACACACCGCTCCATCACGCCGCGGCACGCGGTGACAACGTTATGATCAAGTATCTCGTCAGCAAGGGCGCCGATGTGCGCGCGGTCTCGCGTCGCGGTCAAACCACCGTTGATATGGCCAACGGCCCCGTACAACGCCTTCGTCCGTTCCCCGAAACCATCACGCTGCTTGAATCGCTCGGCGCGAAGAACAGCCACCGGTGCGTGAGTTGCTGATTAGCTCACGCGCCGGGCGAGGCGCTGTTGAGCAACAGTTGCATATGCGCTTCGGCTTGCTGTAAACCGCCCTCCCCGCCACCCCAGCTGACTCGGCCGTCGGCATCGAGATCGGCGCCGGTTACCAGCTGTTCACACAGCGACGTGAGTTGACCGACGAGCGCAGCCGCAGTGACCGCGTCTGACGCCTCACGAATACGCTGCGCAAGCGCGATGATCAGATCGGCTCGTTCGACAACACCGCGCGATGCCGCAGCGACATGTTCCGCGTGGGTGCGTACTCCCGCAGACGCGCCCTCAGCGGCCGCCGCCATCTGAATGTGGGTGGCCACGGCGTTGGCCGCTTTTTTGAGCCCGTAGCCCTTGCCGGGCCCGGAGGCTACGAGCTTGGGATCGATCGCGTGCAACACATGACCGGCGTGCAGTTTCATCGCGTCGAGATTGCTCGGCGTGCGCGCGGCCAAGGCGGCATGCTGCGCGGCAATCCCCGCTTCTGCCTTGGCGGTGGGCAACAGTCCGAGTTTGTCCGGCGTGTCGGCAAAGCTCGTCAGCACGTGAGCGATGTGTGCGCCTACCGCGCCCGCCGGCAACGTTGGCGATGCCGCGGTGCCTGTTGAGGGGGTTATGGGCGCTGCGGCGGTCGGTGTCGAGGCAACCGTTCGCGCAGGTACACCCGTGAGCCGCGCAATCTCGGCGTCGAACAGCTGCCGGGCACTCGAGTCGGTGCTCACGGCGAACCGCCGACGCTGGAACTCGTCGTTGCTCATGCCAGCCGCCGTGACTAATCCCGTGACCTGGGTTCGCAGCTGCTCCTGCAGTCGTTGCTGCCCCTCGGCTGTCTTGTTTCGCGGGTGCGCCATCTCCGCGTTCAGCGAGTCCTGCAGTTTGAGCAGCGCCACGTGTACAGCGGCGAGGCGCTGGACATCTTGTGCGCCGAGTCTGGCGAGCACGGGAGACGTCGGTTGCGCGCGCACCATGAGCAGAGGCGTCGAGAGGCCGAGCGCGAACAGCACTGAGAGATGGCGAAAGCTGAGCATACGTCGCGGAGCGAGGTCGGAGGCGGCGAAGCCGCGATTGCGAACGGCGCGATCAGGAGGGGAAGCTATCGGAAGTCTCACTCCGGTGACTACCACGCGCAATGTCTGCGAGCTCACAACTCTGGCGCTCAGTCGTGCGTAACTGCAGAATGACGTCGTCGCTCGGCTGTGCTACGACAATCCCGCCTTCGGAGAATGAGATGCTCGCTACGCCCTTCCTCGCTCGATCGCTCGCCGCGGCAGGCGTGCTGGCCGTGAGCGTGTCCACTGGTCTGCATGCACAAACACCGACGGCGCCTCGCAACATGGGCGGTGGTCAGTGTGCCGCCAATCGCTTCAACTGCGCCGACACCCCCAATCCGCTCCCGGCACCCAACACGGTGTGGATGGAAGAGATGACGTGGATGGATGTGCGCGATGCGCTGGCGGCAGGCAAAACCACGGCGATCATCACCACGGGCGGCATGGAGCCGAACGGACCCTGGCTCGTGACGGGCAAGCACAACTACGTGCTGCACACCAACTGCGATGCCATCGCGCGCAAGCTGGGTAACGCGCTCTGCGCACCCACCATCAAGTTCGTGCCAGAGGGGCGCATCACTCCGCCGTCTGGACACATGACGAGCCCGGGCACCATCAGCGTGCAGGAATCCACCTTTCGTGCGCTGCTCACCGATATCGTGCACAGCCTCAAGGCGCACGGCTTCACCAACATTATTCTCATTGGTGACAGCGGGGGCAATCAGAACGGTCAGCGGGCGGTTGCCGACTCACTGACCGCGCTGTGGAAGGGAGCACCGGTCGTGGCGCACGTGCAGGAGTACTACGACTACGCCAGAGTCACCGAGCACATGAAGAGCCGCGGACTCACGAGTGGAACGTCAGACAGCCTGCACGATGATCCCGTGATCACGCTCAACATGTTGATCGACGATCCGAAGTCGGTTCGCTACGACGAACGGGTCAAGGCAAACCTCGCCACCATCGATGGTGTGTCGATTGCCGATCGTGCGCGCGCACTGGCGCTGGCACGTGAGGTCGTAGAGTTCCGCGCTACGTTCACGGTTGAGGCGATCGCGAAGGCGATCGCCAACAAAGGCACGCTGCCGGCACCTCCGCGTCGTCCGTAGGCCGGCGACGCGTGCTCGTTTCTCTTGTGCTGCTGCTGGCGACCGCGTCTCCCGCCGCCGATACAACCCACTGTAGGCAAGCGGCGGCGTTTCTGCGCGACGAGCAGCGGATGGCCGCGATCGTCGAGCCCGACACGATGAACGACTGGCGTTCGCAGCAGCGCGTGGTCGGGTGCCGGATTACGGCGTCCGGCGCAACAACCATCGGTGTTCGCGACGAAGCGATCCGCCTCTACGATCGCCTGCGCGCGGCGAAGTGGGTGCGC
>JBBRFQ010000050.1:0-20597 GCA_038224035.1 Gemmatimonadales bacterium | reverse complement strand
GTTCGGTCGTACGCCGTCTCCGGAATCGACGGTGGCCTTCGTGCGCGCCGTCTCCCCGCTGGGATTCTGGCCTGCCACCACAAAGCGGCCGCGCCACCTGGCGCACCGCGAGTTCGTGCGCGCGGCGGAATCCGGTAGCGCCGCACCGGTTTGTCCGACCTCTCACGGCCGCTAGACTTCCTCTGCAACATGCCGAACTCCCCCGATCACTCCGTCGCCCGCTCGCCTGATGACGTCCTGCGCGACGTCTTCGGCTACACCACGTTCCGCCCGGGTCAACGGGAAGTGATCGATGCGGTGCTCCATGGTCGCGATTGCATTGCCCTCATGCCAACCGGTGCCGGTAAATCGCTCACGTATCAGCTGCCTGCCCGACTGCTGCACGGCACCGTGCTGGTGATCTCGCCGCTGATCTCGCTGATGAAAGATCAGGTGGACGCCGTCGCCGCACTCGGATTCAAGGTCACGGCCATCAACTCGACGCTTGACCCTGACGAGCGTCGCGCGCGGCTCGAGGGCTTCCGTGCCGGCGCGTACGAGCTGGTGTTTCTCGCGCCAGAGGCCCTCGATGGTTCGCTCGGCGCGTTCGTGCTGGGCTGTCCGATTGCGCTCCTGGTGGTTGACGAAGCGCACTGCATCAGTCAATGGGGACACGACTTCCGTCCGTCATACCGCCGGCTGCAGGGGCTCAAACAGGATCTGAACGTGCCCGTGCTTGCGCTCACGGCCACGGCAACGCGCGAGGTGGCCCGGGATATTCTGCGCCAGCTTGGCATGAAAAAACCCGCCGGCTTCAAGGGATCGTTCTTTCGGCCCAATCTGCGCATCGGCGTGCGGAAAAAGGGGCAGGGCGGTGACACGCGTCGCGAGATCCTCTCCCTCGTGCGATCGCACGCGGGCGAAAGTGGCATTGTCTACTGCCAGAGTCGCAAGGGCGTTGAGCAGACGACCGACTTTCTCGTGCAGCAGGGCGTGCGCGCCGTCTCGTATCACGCCGGGCTCGATGCTGAGGAGCGTGCGCGCAATCAGGATGCGTTTCAGCGCGACGATGTCGATGTGGTCGTGGCGACTGTTGCGTTTGGCATGGGTATCGACAAGTCGAACGTACGATTTGTGATTCACCGCGACATGCCCAAGGATATCGAGTCGTGGTATCAGGAGATTGGCCGTGCGGGTCGCGACGGTTTGCCGAGTGACTGCGTGTTGTTCTACTCGTGGGCCGACGTGAAGCTGCACGAGCGTTTTCTCGATCGGATTGACGACGAGGTGCAGCGCCGCCGCACGCACGCCGCGACCGTCGGGTTGTTCGAGCTGGTGGAGCGTCCAGCCTGCCGTCACCAGGCGCTGGTGGCGCACTTCGACGAAATCATCGATGGCTGTGCGATCTCCTGTGATCACTGCACTGGGCAAAGCGTTGAGTCACGCCTTGTGCGTCAGCCTGAGGTGGCCGCCGAGACGCGATGGCGCGCACCGCGGGAGCGAACGCGTTCCGGATTCGATGCGAGTGAACTGGACGGCGACGATCGCGCGCTGTTCGATGCACTCCGTGCGAGACGCAGAGAGCTGGCGGACGATGCCGGTGTGCCGGCCTACATCGTATTCGGCGACAAAGTGCTGCTCGAGATGATCGCGCGTCGGCCCTCGACGTTGACCGAGCTGCTGCAGGTGCCGGGTGTCGGGCAGGCAAAGCTCGAGCGATACGGCGATGCGTTTCTTGACGTGCTGGCGGACGCGACCTGACAGCGCGCCCGTCCGTCACGATCGGGCCTGCCTGCTCACACCGGCGGCAGCACCTTCGGATCCCACACCTTTTCCGACTTCGCAATAAACGTGGTCGCCACGAGGTCGCCCGACACGTTCACGACGGTGCGCGACATGTCGAGGATACGATCGACGCCGAGAATGAGTGCGATGCCTTCGCCCGGCACGCCGAACATCGCGAGAATGCCAATCAGCAGCGGTAGCGAGCCGCCAGGCACACCCGCCGCACCGATCGCCGTGACCACACACATCACCATCACGATCGCCTGATCACCCAGCGTCAGTGACACCCCAAACACCTGCGCGAGAAAGAGTACGGTGACCCCTTCGAACAGCGACGTGCCATTCATGTTCATCGTCGCGCCGAGCGGAAGCACGAAGCCCGCGATTTGCGGCGGCACACCGAGTCGCTGCTCCGCACACGCGATCGAAGTCGGCAGTGTGCCATTGCTTGAACTGGTGGAGAATGCCGTGATCATCGGTGCACGAATGCGTGCGAAGAACGCGCGCGGAGACATGCCCACCACCAGTCGCAACAAAAAACTGTAGCTCACCACCTGATGCAGAATCAGAGCGCCCAGCACGACGATCACGTACATCGCGAGCGGTTGCAGCAGCGCCAAACCAAAGCGCGAGGTGACACCGAACACCAGGCCGGCCACACCGTACGGCGCGATCACCATGGCGAAGTCCACGATCTTGAGGACGATCGCATTCAGCGCTTCAAGCACGCCGATCATGATCTTGGCGCGATCGGCGGTGATGAGTGTGATGGCCGCACCGAACATGATGCCGAAAAAGATGATGCCAAGCAGGTCGAGATCAACGGCCGACCGGATCGGATTGCGTGTGACGATGTTCACCACCGTCTGAATACCGAACGTGCTTTGCTCAGCGGCCTGCATGCGCGTGGCCGCGTCGCCGGCGTATGTCTCCAGCAGTTGCGTACGCACGGCGGGTGTGATGCTTTCCCCCGGCTTCAGCAGTTGCACCAGAAACAATCCGATGCTGACCGACAGCGCCGTCGTGACCAGAAAGAACCCGAGCGTCTTGGCGCCGATGCGCCCGACTCGGCGGAGATTGCCGAGACCTGCGACGCCGAGCGAGATCGAGGCGAAGACCAGGGGCACGACGATCATGAACAACAGGTTCAGGAAGATCGCACCGATGGGACCAGCCACATATTTGTTGGTGTTGACAACGACGGGATGCGTCCCGCCGAGCGTCAGGTTGCACACCACACCAACAACCGCACCGATCAACAAGCCGGCGAGAATCTTGGTATGCAGCGGGATGCCGCGCGGTGCGTCTGCTCGTTCGCTCATGAAACGATGGCCTCTGGTGAGGGCTGAAGGGTTCCTGCGGCAACCGCCGCCACGCGAGGCGGGACGGCGGTCAGTACGCGCGGCTCGGTGCGGAGGATCACCCGCTGCTCCGACGCGACGCGTCGGCGAACATGGGTCACCCTGAAGTCAAATGAGCGGTGGTTTTACGACTGATGAGGGCGGAATAAGGTCGCAGCCTGACGGGCGCGCAAGGCCGCCTCTTCTGCTGACAATCCTAGGCCGACCGCAGCGGTTCCTTTCGCCACGGAAGCAGCGGTCCGTTCATCCGCTCTGAAAAGTCGAGCGTCGTGGCCGGCATCCCGAACGTACGATCAGCTTCGAGCGCGGCGCGCACATCACCGCCCTGCCGACGTGCGAGGCGGCGAAGCTTCTTGGCGTTGCGCAGCGGTTCGTCACCGCTGGGATCATACGTGTAGGGCTCGCTCGCATCCCAGCGCGCCAGCATATCCATCACGAAGTTGAACGAGCGCGTGAGATAGCGGCCGACGTCAGCATCGGTGAGATCCCATCGACTGTTCTCGGAGATCAGCTTGAAAATACGCTGCCACGAATCTGAGTCGGTCACCTGCACCATGCCGCGGAAGATGCGCCGATTGGTGGGCGTGCCGAAAATCGTCGGGGCAAGAATTCGATCGAGCAGCTGATCGGCGCGCGAATGATCCATGAACAACAACTCACGAGCCCGCCTTGGCCACGCATCGCCGATGTGCGTATCGACACGACTCTCCCAGTAGCTGTGGCCGAGCGCGGCGGTACTCGAGGTAACCGCCAACTGGCGCGGCACGTAGAAGTTGTGCGCCACGACATCAGCGGCGAGATGCGCGAGATAACCCAGGCTGAACGCACGCAACGCGCCGTCCGGCGCTTCATCGTGAATCTCGAGGCCGACATGCCAGGCGTGACAGTGGCGGCCCACGGCCGCGTACTTCTTGGCAATGCTCGTATCCGCCGCGATGGAGCCGTACAAAAAATCAGCGGGAAACGCGGCCAGCAACTCAGCGATGCGGGGCGGGAGGAAATGCAGGTGTCGAAGCACTGCATCCCCGAGAAAAACATGCGTGCCCGGCGTCCACGCCCAGGCTTCGGAGGGCAACAACACGATCGCCACGACGGCGAAGAGCGCGAACGTGGCGAACCGGCTCATCGCCGATGCTTCGTCGATGTGCGCGGACGTTCACTACGCGGGTCGGCATCGGGTTCGTCGTCGTCGAGGATTTCAAACTGCTCCACGAGTTCGTTGTCGAGCTCCTCAAGATACGGACGTTCGTCGGGCGGCAGCGCGTCGACGGGCGTGTCGTCGAAATCGTCATCGCCGTCGTCATCGTCGTCGTCGCGCTCGGCGTCGGCGCCTTCTTTGAGGTATGACGCTTCGCGTGCGTCAGCGTTCACGGATTTTGGCGACCGATTGCGCATACCCAGCGCCGCGCCCAGCGCGACTGCACCAACGCGTGCACCACGCACGGCCGCTGCGGCGGAGAGCGCCGTATCCTGCACCTCATCCTGTAATACATCGAGCAGCGCGTTTACCTCATCGATTCGCGCCTCGGCGGCATCGGCGATGTCAAGCAATCGCGCGCTCACCTCGGCCGTCGCATCGGCAATGCCGTCGACTTCACCACGCACCCGCTTCATCACCTCGCGTGCCTCTTCGGCCACGCGCGTCGCCTGGCTGATCAGTGGCTTGGCATCGGCCGACAATCGGTCTACCGTGCCCTGCAACGACACAATGGCCTTGCGAAACGTGAGTAGCATGAGTGCCATTGAGGCGAGCGCAACCAACCCGACCACCAGCACCAGGATTTGCAGGGTGCCACTGGCGTAGTCAAACGCTGTTCGCTGGGCTGGCATGGTGAGCGTCACGATTGTGTCGCGTATCACACCCGCCTGCAGGAGCTGCATGAAGCCGAAAGAAAGGACCATGTGTTGATCGTACCCGTCCCCGCCCACAGGGTCAAGCAAGCCGGAGGGAAGCGTACGCCACAGTGCGAGCGGTTGCGCGTAGGATTATTCTCACGGATCGTATGGTGCACTGTGTGTCACGCTCTGAGTGCCACCGCCTCGGCTTGTCCTCTCACCCACACGCGCCATGTCGTCAGTTCGTTTTCTGGTCGAAGGCGGTCATCGCCTGAGCGGGACGATTCGGCCCGCCGGCAACAAGAACGCCGCATTGCCGATCGTTGCCGCGGCGCTGCTCACGGAGCACCCGGTGCGCCTCGAAAACGTGCCGCGCATTCGCGATATCGAGACGCTGGTGTCGTTGGTGCGCAGCGTCGGCGCCAGCTGCGAGTGGACAGGTCCCGATGTACTCGAGATTCACGCCAAACAGGTGCACGCCGGGCGCCTCGATCCGGAGTTGAGCATCCGGATTCGCGCCTCGATTCTGCTCGCGGCGCCACTGTTGGCGCGATGTGGCGAGGTAACGCTGTCGCCACCCGGCGGTGATGTGATCGGACGGCGCCGCCTCGACACGCACTTTCACGTGTTACAGCAGTTGGGCGCCTCGTACGAGCTCTCGGATACCTTCACGTTCCGTGCATCCAGGCTCACCGGCGCTGACGTGTTTCTCGACGAGCCCAGCGTCACGGCGACCGAGAACGCCCTCATGGCAGCCGTCGCCGCCACCGGCACCACGATTCTTCGGAACTGCGCCAGCGAGCCGCATGTGCAGGACCTGGCGCGATTCCTCGTAGCGCTGGGCGCTCGGATCGAGGGTATCGGTACGAACACGGTCACCGTTTATGGCGGCGCGACGCTCGGCAGCGCGACCTATCGCATTGGCCCTGACCATATCGAAGTGGGCTCCTTCATTGGTCTGGCGGCGGTCACGCGCTCCGAAATTACGATTGAGGCCGCCGGTACGGCGCATCTGCGCTCCACCCTCATGGGATTCGAGCGGCTCGGTGTGCGCTGCCGTATTGAGGGCGACAATCTTATCGTGCCGGCTGAGCAGACGCTGCAGATTGAACCCGACCTTGGCGGGCACGTGCCGAAGCTCGAGGATCAGCCCTGGCCAGCCTTTCCAGCCGACCTGATGTCGATTGCGATCGTCACGGCCACGCAGTGTGAGGGGCTGATCCTGATGCACGAGAAGATGTTTGAGTCGCGGCTGTTCTTCGTGGACAAGTTGGTGGGTATGGGCGCGCGCATTGTGCTGTGCGACCCGCATCGGGCGCTGGTGGCAGGCCCCAGCCGGTTGCGGGCGCAAACGGTCGATTCGCCAGACATCCGCGCTGGCATGGCCATGCTCTTGGCCGCCTGCTGTGCCGAGGGTACGAGTACCATCAACAACGCCGGCCAGATTGAGCGCGGCTACGAGCGCATTCACGAGCGTCTCGGGGCGCTTGGCGCGGTGATCGAGCGGGTGGAGCGTGACGGCCACTGACGGGGGCTCACTGTCGACCGGCCTGCTGGTCGACGAGTTCGCAGCGATCGGGGTCGTGGCGTTCACCACCACGCGTGCGGCCGGCAGCTTCGGCTTGGGCTCGACCGAACCCGTCGCCGATGTGATGGGACGGTGGAGCAGGCTGATGGACGACTGCCGGGCGCACGGGGCGCAAGCGCTGGCGTCTGCTGGCCAAGTGCATGGCGCGGCGGTGGAAGTGCACGGCGCGGGCTGGCGGGGGTGGCTGCGCGGGAAGGACCGCGACGGGCACGTGACGGCACAGCGCGGGGTTGCGATGGCGGTAACGATAGCCGATTGTACGCCGGTGTTTCTGGCCCACCCCGGCGGTGCGATCGGCGTGCTGCACGCTGGCTGGCGCGGCGTAGCGGCTGGCATGATGGAGCGCGGTGTGGAGCGAATGCGTCTGCTCGGTGCGCCGGCCGACGAGCTGCTGGTGCATTTTGGACCGGCCATCTGCGGCCAATGCTACGAGGTGGGCCCCGAGGTGCTTGCGGCAGTGACTGGGGAGCGCGCGTCTGGTCCGCGGCTCCTCGACCTGCGTGCCAACCTGGCCGGTCGTGCGAGGCGGGCGGGCGTACGGCAGGTTCGGATCAGCGACTGGTGCACGAAGTGTCACAATGACCGGCTCTACAGCCATCGCGTTGGTGATGCGGGTCGCCAGTTGGCCGTGATTCTCGGTCCGGATGTGGATGCTCCAAATGATGCAATGACTTGACCTTCCGCGTTCCACTTCGTACGTTACCTGACTACGCCCGGACGCTCAGCTCGAGCGCGCCGGGCGTTGTGAAGTGTGGGGATGGCCCCCACACTTTTTTGTTCTCTGGAGTTTCTTGTGGCCGGGCACGCAGGCGATCCGCTGCAACCAATCATTACCGATGTGCTGCACGCCCTGGAGTTTGACTTGGTCGAACTGCGGCGGGGTGGTTCCAAAGCGCGTCAGGTCCTTGAGATTCGAGTTGAGCGGCGGGATCGCGAGAAGGTTTCGCTGGAAGATTGCACGCGAGTGAGTCGGGAGCTGGAGGCCCGGTTTGACGCCATGGAGTCAATGCCTGAGCAGTATGTGCTCGAGGTGTCGTCGCCTGGCGCCGACCGACCGCTACGCACGGCTGAAGAATGGCGACGCTTTGTCGGGCGCCGCGCCACCGTCACCTGTGGCGCGCTGCCCGGGGGACGTCAGGAAGTTGAGATCCTCGGGGTTGAGGGCGAGGATGGCGCGGCAGGCGCGGTCGTGCGCGACGGCAAGGGCGTGGAGTACCAACTCCCGCTCGACACCATCACGCAGGCGCGACTCGCGTTTCACTGGAAACGATAAGGGGTGTCACGGATGGTCGGGTCCGCCGAGATTCTTGCTGCGATTCGCGAGTTGTCAAACTCGAAGCAGCTCGATCGCACGGAACTGCACGATTTGCTCCAGGACGGCATTCATGCCGCCCTGGCCAAAAAGCATGGAGCAACCGTGCAGGCCGAGATCGAGATTGACGAGGACAAAGGGGCCATCCGGATTGTGCTCCTCAAAACAGTCGTTGACGAAGTCACCGATCCGGCGCGTGAAGTCCTGCTTGAGGACGCACGCTTCGAAGATCCGGAGTTCCAGCTCGGCGATGTCATGGAGCAGAACGTCGACTTCAACGAATTCGGTCGCACCGCGGTGCAGGCCGCCAAACAGCGCATTCTCCAGCGCGTGCGGGAAGGCGAGCGCACGCGCATCAAAGATGAATTCAGCGAGCGTGTGGGCGAACTGCTGTCGGGCGAAGTCCAGCAGATCGAGCGCGGCAAGCTGGTGATCATGCTCAACAAGTTTCGGGAGGCCGAGGCCATCATCCCCTACCGCGAGCAGAATCACCGCGATCGTGCGCATCAGGGTGAGACCATTCGCGCGGTGCTCAAGCGCGTGGAGGACACGCCCAAGGGCCCCCGTCTGATTCTCAGCCGCAGCGACGCGATGTTTGTCACCGCGTTGTTCAAGCTCGAAGTGCCGGAGATTCAGCAGGGCATCGTGGAGATCAAGGCGGCCGCTCGGGAAGTCGGCAGCCGCACCAAGATCGCCGTGATGTCGCGCGATGCGGCCGTCGATCCCGTCGGCGCGTGCGTCGGTCTCAAGGGAGCGCGAGTGCAGGCCGTGGTCAACGAGTTGGGCGGCGAGCGCATCGACATCGTTCCCTGGTCGGAAGAGCCGGAACGCTTCGCCAAGCTGGCGCTGGCACCGGCCCGTGTGGCGCGCGTGTTCAGCGATCCGATGACACGCACCATCCAGGCGGTCGTCGACGAGGATCAGTTGTCGCTGGCCATCGGGCGAAGCGGACAGAACGTGCGCCTCGCCTCGGAGCTGACGGGATGGAAGATCGATCTCTACTCAAGCCGCGAGTGGTTGGAGAAGGGCGGTGACATGCCGCTCTTCGCGCCGCTGCCGGAAGAGGGTGAGGGCGAAGAAGATCTGCCGTTGAGTGAAATCGCCGAGTTGCCGCCGGCCACCGTGGCGGTGCTCGAAGAAGCGGGCTTCAAAACACTCAACGACATCCTCGATCTCGATCGTGAAGATTTCCTGCGGTTGCCGGGCATCGCGGCGGCGGAAGCGGACCGAATTATGGCGATCATCGATGAGCTCACCACGGAAGACGATGGCAGTGATGCCTCGGCGAGCGGCGGCACGACGTCACCGACCCGGTGATGACCGACGCGGCGGTGTCTCCGGCCGTCCTGTCCGAGGCGGCGCGCCGCAAGGTGCTGGGATTGGTGGGGTTGGGCGTCCGCGGCCGGTTGGTGGTCGTGGGTGTAGAGAAGGTGCGGGAGGCGGCCCGAAAGGGCGGTCTCCGGCTCGCGCTGGTGGCGACTGATGTGTCGCGCCACTCGCTCGACAAAGTGGTGCCGCTCCTGCGGGCTACGCGGGTACAGATTATTGAGTGGCCGAGTGCGGCCGAGCTGGGCGCGGTAGCTGGACGTGACTCCACAGCTGCGGTCGGTATTGTAGATCAAGCGCTGGCGCGCGGTATCCGCGACGCTGTCGAACCGATCCCGGATTCGGAGTCGGCCGATGTTGGCGATGCGGCGCGTGACGCGCAGAGGAGGAAGGGTTGAGCAAGCTTCGTGTGCATGACATGGCAGGTGAGTTCGGTATTACGGCCGATGAAGTAATCAGCCTGCTTCGCCAAATGGACGTCCCTGTTCGCAGCCACATGTCGCTGCTCACGGACGAGCAAGTCGCGCGTGCGCGGGTGCGGTGGGAGCGCGAGAAGCGTATCCGCGCGGAAGCCGCCAATCCGGTGCTGGACGCCAAGCCGCGTCGTCGGCGGACGGCCGCCGCCGCAGCGGCGGAAGTCGCGCCGACTCCTGCCGCCGAGACCGCGGACGACGCGCCGTCGGTTCGTCGTCGTCGACGTGTCGACGTCGAAGCCGCGCAGCAGCAGGCCGATGCCGAGGCTGAGGCCGTCGAGGCCGCGGCCGCCGCGGTCGCCGCTGCGGCCGCCGCTGAAGCGGAGCGCGCCGCGATGCAGGCTGCCGCTGAACAGGCCGCGGCTGATCGTGCTGCCGCTGAGCGTGCGCTGCGTCGTGCCGAAGCGGATCGCATCGCGGCCGAAGCGGCCACCGCACAGGCAGCCGCGGCCGCCGAGGCCGCCAAGGCTGCTGCGGCGACGGATTCGTCGAGCGACGAGACGCGAGGTGAGTCTGCGTCGGCACCGATGGTTCCGGCGCCTACGGTAGTGGTGCCATCCCCGGCCCCGGTCGCGCCGCGTCCGGTACCCGTGGCCTCGGCGTCGCCGAGCTCCCCGCAGCCTGCCGCGTCGGCGACACCGCCGTCTGCACCCTCGGACAGTGGTCGCTTGCGTCCGCGTCCGATCGTGCCGGGTGCGCCACGCGGTCGTCCGGCCACGCCTTTTGGTGCCCGTCCGATTGCCAGTGCGGCACCGGGTGGTGGTTTAGGTGGTGGCGCGCGTCGTGATGATCGTCGTCCCAGCGGGCCCGGTGCGCCAAGTGGGACGGGAACCGGTGCACCGAGCACGCCCGGCGCCGGTGCCCAGAGCAGTTCGCCAGCGGCGCGTCGTGGCAAGAAGGGCAAGCGAGGCGCGGTCGATCAGGAAGCGGTGTCGGCGAACATCACCAAGACCATGACCGCGATGCGCGGCCCCGCCAGCGGGCGCCGTGGTCGGGGACGGTTCGGTGATGCGCGCGAAGAGATGGAAGCGCAGCGCGCCGAAGCGGCCGAGCGCGAGAAGAAGACTGTACGCGTCAACGAGTTCATTACCGTTTCGGAACTCGCGCAGATTCTTGGTGTCTCGGCCACGCAGATCGTGGGCTTTGCGTTCAAGACGCTCGGCCTCATGGTCACGATCAATCAGCGCCTCGACTTCGACCAGATCGAGCTCATCGCGAGCGAGTTCGGATTTGAAGCGGTGCGCGAAGAAGAGTATTCGGCCGATCTTGGTGAAGAAGTCATCATCGATACGCCGGAACAACTCGTATCCCGCCCCGCGATTGTCACCATCATGGGTCACGTCGACCATGGCAAGACGTCGTTGCTCGACTACATCCGCAAGGCGAACGTGGTGGCCGGCGAAGCCGGTGGCATCACGCAGCACATCGGCGCGTATCATGTGTCGTTGCCGGGCGGCAAGATGATCACCTTCCTCGACACGCCGGGTCACGAAGCGTTCACCGCCATGCGTGCACGCGGTGCGCAGGTCACCGACATCGTCGTGCTCGTCGTAGCCGCCGATGATCAGGTGATGCCGCAGACGATTGAAGCGATCTCGCACGCCAAGAGTGCCGGCGTGCCGCTGATCGTGGCCATCAACAAGGTGGATCTGCCGCAGGCGAATCCGGGCAAGGTGAAGCAGGATCTGCTCCAGTACGAGGTCGTGCTCGAAGACTTCGGCGGTACCGTGCTGTCGTCCGAGATTTCGGCCAAGCATGGCACAGGCGTTCCGGCGCTGCTCGAACAGGTGTTGCTGCAGGCCGAAATTCTCGATCTCAAGGCCAATCCGGCGCGTAACGCGACGGGTACGGTGGTTGAAGCGCAGCTTGACCCGGGCAAGGGATCGGTGGCCACGGTGCTCGTGCAGAACGGGACGCTCAAGGTCGGCGACGACTTTATCTGCGGCATGTTCTCGGGACGCGTGCGCGCGCTACTCGACGAGCGCGGCAAGATTGTGAAGACCGCCGGCCCGGCCATCCCGGTCCAGATTCTCGGCCTGCCCGGCGTACCAATGGCGGGCGATCAGCTCATCGTCGTCGAAGACGCCATGCAGGCGCGTGATATCGCGCAGCGTCGCGAGCGTCTCGATCGCGAAGCGCGCAGCCGTCGCACGTCACGTGGGTCGGTGTCGCTCGAAGACTTCATGTCGCAGACGGCCGCCGGCGAAAAGCGTCAGTTGCGGTTGCTCATCAAGGCCGACCAGGGCGGTCCGGCGGAAGCGCTGGCCGACTCACTCGGTCAGTTGTCCACCACCGAGGTGTCGGTGGACATCGTGCACCGCGGCGTTGGCGCCATCACGGAGAGCGACATTCTGCTCGCGAAGGCATCAGGCGCCATCATCATCGGTTTCCACGTGCGTCCCGACAACAACGCGCGTCAGGCCGCCGAACGTGAAGGCGTGGACATCAAGCTCTATCGCATCATCTACGAGGCGGTGGCCGACGTGCGCTCCGCGCTTGAAGGCATGCTGCGTCCGGAGTCGCGCGAAGTGGTGGTGGGCGAAGCTGAGGTGCGCGACGTGTTCAAGGTGGCGCGTGTGGGCACCATCGCCGGCAGCTACGTGCGCAATGGCACGATCACACGTGGTTCGCGAGTGCGTGTCATTCGCGACGGTGTGGAGATCTATTCGGGTACGCTCGGTTCGCTGCGTCGCTTCAAGGACGATGCGAAGGAAGTGAAGGAAGGATACGAGTGTGGCATCGGCGTCGAGAACTTCAACGACATCAAGGTCGGAGACGTGCTTGAGTGCTACAAGACCGAAGTGGTGGCGCGCACACTCGACGACGCGACGCGTTCGTCGTAGGAGGGGCGACACATGACAGGTGGAGATCCACGGCGCGCGGAACGCGTGGCCGAAGGCATTCGTACGGAAGTTGCCACGTTCCTTCGGGACGGGGCCAAGGATCCGCGGCTCAAGGGGCTGGTCACCGTGACGGCAGTCGATGTCACGCGTGACCTGCGCCATGCCAAGGTGTTCGTGAGCGTCATGGGCACCGACGCCGAGCGCAAAGCCACGTACGAGGGCCTCGCGTCGGTGGCGCACCATTTGCGCGGCAGTGTGGGGCGTGCGCTCCGGCTGCGCGCGGCTCCGGAGATCGAGTTCAAGGTCGACGAGAGCATTGCGCATGCGGCGCGCATCGAACAGTTGCTCGCGCAGGTGCGGCAAGAGACGGCGAGCGCAGACGCAGGCTCGGCTGACGCTGAGGCGGGTGCCGACGATGCACACGTTGACGCAACGGACGCCGATGTTGCCGCAGACGTGCCCACCGGTGACGACGAGCGCTGACGGTGTGCCATCCGCGAGTGCGAACCCGCGGAGTCAGTTCGTCGAGGGACTCTTGCTGGTCGACAAACCGGCCGGCGTCACCTCGCACGATGTCGTCGCGCAGGTACGGCGCGCCTTGCGCACCAAACGAGTCGGCCACTCCGGCACGCTCGATCCCTTCGCCACCGGCTTGCTGGTGTGCGCCGTGGGGCAGGCCACGCGTCTGCTGCCGTACGTGTGCGGCGAACCCAAAGTGTATCGCACGCGCATCGCGTTCGGTGTGGCGACCAATACTGACGATTCCACTGGGGTCCCCGTCGCGCACGGTGCCGCCCCGGATTGGGCTCGACTGACCAGCGCCACGGCGTCACTGACCGGTTCAATCGTGCAGGTGCCGCCCGCGTACTCGGCGAAGCACATCGATGGAGAACGCGCGTACGCACGCGCACGCCGCGGTGAAGACGTGCAGCTCGCGCCGGTATCGATTCACGTGGCGCAGTGGTGTGAACTCGCGCGCGGTGTCGACTGGATCGATATGGACATCACGTGCGGCGGCGGCACCTATGTGCGTGCTCTGGCGCGCGATCTCGGCGCGGCCATGGGTACGGTCGCGCATTGTGGGACGCTGCGCCGCCTCAGCAGCGGTGATATGCATGTCGCCCGCGCGGTCGCCTTCGACTCGCTCGTTCCGGGTGCCGAGCTCCCCGTAGAGAATCCGTTGCCCGCACTCTCCGGGCTCGCGGTGCAACCGATCGATGAGAAGGCGCTCGTCGCCCTGCGTACGGGACGACAGATCAGCGCCACGGTGGCCGGCCCGCGCGCGGCACTCGTCGCGCCCGACGGACGGGTTGTGGCGGTTGCTGAACGCGCGGCGCACGAGAGCGGTGATCGGTGGCAACCGCGCGTGGTCTTGCTGGCGTCGGAGATCGGCGCATGATCGTGGTGCATGATCCGTCGCAGTTGGTATGGCCCGCTGCTCGCGACCGCAGCGCGATTACCGTCGGTACGTTCGATGGTGTGCATCGGGGACATCAGGATGTGGCCGCGCGACTGGTCAAGCTGGCCCAGGAGCGCGCGCTGACGTCGATGGTGATCACGTTTGACCCGCATCCGCTCGAGATCGTGAACCCGTCGGCCGCGCCGCCGCTGCTCACCACCACCGAAGAAAAACTCGAGGCGCTGGCGCAGACGGGCGTGGATGTCGTCGTGGTGCTGCCGTTCACACCGGAACTCGCCGCGCTCTCGGCGGAGGCGTTCGTCGACCAGATCTTGCGCGGCGCCTGTCGCCTCGAGGCGTTGCTCATCGGACACGACCACGGATTCGGTCGTAATCGTATGGGCGACGCCGGCGTGCTGCAGTCACTCGGGGCCCAGCGCGGCTTCACGGTGGAGTTGGTGGAGCCGGTGCAGGGAAGCGAGGGGTATGCCGTGTCGTCTACGGCGATCCGGCGTGCCGTGGCCGGCGGCGACCTGGCTCGGGCGGCCGATGGGCTCGGCCGACCATACTCGGTGGCCGGCACTGTCGTACACGGCGAAAAACGCGGCCGGCTCCTTGGCTTTCCGACACTCAATCTCGAGGCGATTTCGCCGCGCAAGCTGCTGCCACCCGATGGTGTCTACGCGGTGCGCGTGGTGCTGCCGGACGGTCGGGTTGGCGGCATGCTCAATCTCGGCGGACGCCCCACGTGGGACGAAACGGAGCGCCGCCTCGAGGCGCATTTATTCGATGTGACCGGCGATTGGTATGGCCAGCGCGTGCGGATCGAGATCCTCTCGCGGCTGCGCGAAGTGCGCCGCTTTGCGGACGGCGACGCCCTGCGCGCACAGTTGGCTATCGATGAGGCCTTGGCGCGCGACCTACTGAGCCTCTAAGTTACAAGGCTACACCGCATTTTCCTCGCTGCGAGCGCGGCCCACGGGCGCGCGGCAGCGTTCGTTCACGTCTCCAGCCTCCAGCCGCGATGGCGAACCTCAAGACTCGCCTCTTAATCATTCTCGGATGCGTCATTGCCTCGGTCGTGATGCTCTATCCGCGAACCGTCATCGAGCGCGTCAAGCGCGACGGTGTCTTTGTGTACGACACCGTCAAGCGTGTGCCCCTCAAGAAGGGACTCGATTTGCAAGGTGGCATGCACCTCACGCTCGAGGTCGATGACTCGCGTCAAGCGGTCGCCGACAAATCCGAGGCGCTGGATCGTTCGCTCCGCGTGATCCGTCAGCGCATCGACGAGTTTGGCGTCGCCGAACCGGTGGTGCAGAAGGTGGGCGATGATCGCATCATCGTGGAGCTTCCTGGCGTTGACGATCCGGAACGCGCGCAGTCTGTGGTGTCCGAGGCCGCCTTTCTCCAGTTCCTGATCACGGATGAGACGCAGGCGCTCGAACGCATCATTCCGCGACTCGACGAAGCGACACGCGCGGCTGGACTCGGCGTAGCCACAGGCGCCGCCGGTGGCGATACGGCCGCGCGTGTCGGTGTGACGTCCCTGTTCGGCGCGGACAGCACGAAGTCCGATTCCTCGGCGGCGGACAGCACGGCCGCCGATTCGGCTGCCACCGCTGCGGTGAACAGCCGCGGCTTGTTCTCTTCGAACATCGCGCAGGGCGGTTTGGTGAAGGGTCAGTATGTGGTCGCGGCGGAAGCTGTGACGCAGATTCAGAATGCGCTCTTGCAGCCGTCAGTGCTCGCCGTGATTCCGCCGGGCAAGTCGCTCAAGTGGGGCGCCGAAGAGCAGGAAGGCACGGGTGGTCAGAAGTTCCGCGAACTCTACATGCTCGACTCCAAGCCGATCATCACGGGCGAGTCGCTTACCGATGCACGTCCGACCACGGATCCCGTCGACGGAAACGTGGTCACCTTCACGCTCAATAGCGAAGGCGGCCGGCGTTTCCGGAACGAAACGGCCAAGAATCTGAAGAAGAGCATGGCCATCGTGCTCGACGACAAGGTGGTCACGGCCCCGACAATTCAGAGTCCGATCGGACGCAACGGCCAGATCTCGCTCGGCGGTGCATCGCTGCAGGAGGCGCAGGACCTCGCGCTCGTGCTGCGAGCCGGAGCGCTGCCGGTGCCGCTCAAGATCACCGAAGTGCGCAACATCGGCGCGAGTCTCGGTCAGGACTCCATCGACCGTGGCGTGCTCGCGCTCTTCATCGCCATGGGTTTGGTAGTCGTGATCATGATCGGCTACTACCGCTTTGCCGGAATGTTGGCGGTGGCGGCGCTCATGCTGTACGTGTTGTACACGCTGGCGGTGCTGGCCGGCTTCAACGCCGTGATCACATTGCCGGGGCTCGCGGGGTTCGTGCTCTCCGTTGGTATCGCCGTCGACGCGAACGTGCTGATTTTCGAGCGCATTCGTGAGGAAATTGACGGCGGCAAGTCCACGCGTCTCGCCATCGACGAGGGCTTCAAGCACGCGCTGTCGGCCATTGTCGACTCCAGCGTGACAACGATTCTCTCCGGTGCGGTGCTGTACCAGTACGGTTCCGGTCCGGTGCGTGGTTTTGCGGTAACCCTCATCGCGGGCGTGGTGGCGTCGCTCTTTACGGCGCTGTTCGTCAGCAGGACCTTTTTCATGCTCTGGCTGCAGCAGACCCGCGGCGCCAAGGCGTTGAGCATCTGAGTCGTCCATGATCCGCATTTTTCATCACACCACGTTCGACTTCCTTCGCCATTGGCGTACGGCGGCCATCATCACGGCGGCATTCATTGCGCTGGGGATCGGTTCGTTTGCCGTGACCGGGGCACCGAACTATTCCATCGAGTTCACCGGCGGTACGCTGATGCAACTTGACTTCAAGACGCCGCCTGATGTCGCGGCCATCCGCTCCACCGTGGAATCGGCGGGCGTCACAGGCGCCGAGATCACGCAGTACGGCGAGGCAACCTCGTATACGGTGCGCGCGCAGGACGAGGCGTCCGTTGAAGAGCAGGCGGGCGGCGCCGAGGGCGTGGCCGGCAAGATCAAAACCGCGTTGACTCAGCGGTTCGGCGCGGACGAAGTCACAGTGGTGCGCACCGAGGCGGTCGGGCCCAAGGTTGGCGCCGAGCTGCGCCGCGGTGCCTGGCTGGCGCTGTTGCTGACGTCCATCATTTCCCTGATCTATCTCGCGATTCGTTTCGACTGGCGGTTTGGCACGGCCGCAGTGCTGTCGCTGGTGCACGATGTGCTGCTTACGATCGCGTTTATCAAGCTTTTCGATATCGAAGTCTCGTTGACTGTCGTGGCGGCCATTCTGACGGTACTCGGCTACTCGGCCAACGATACGATCATCATTTTCGACCGTGTCCGTGAGAACCTCAAGAAGCATCGGAATGTGTCGCTGTACGATACGGTGAACCGTTCCATCAACGAGACGCTTGGTCGTTCCATCATGACGCACGCGACCACGCTTGCCGCGACGCTTGCGCTGTTGTTTTTCGCCGGACCGGTGCTGCGCCCATTCTCGATAGTAATGGCGTTCGGTGTGGTGGTCGCCGTCTTCAGCTCCATGTACGTGGCATCCTCGCTGCTGATCTACATCGAGCGTCGCTACCCGCGCGACACCGACGACAAGAACAAGCGTCGAGAAGCACCCGCGGTCACGGCGGGCAAGGCGGCGCAGGCGGCCAAGGCTCGCACGGCCGCGCCAGCGCGTTGAGCACGATCCACCCGCACACGAACTGATGAGCGAGCCGGCCAACGCGCTGTTCGCTGACAGTCACGTGCATCTCGCCGACGCACAGTTCAGTGCGGACGTTGACACCGTAGTGGCGCGGGCCCGGGATGCCGGGGCCCGCGCCATTGTGTGTATTGGGGAGTCGCCGGCAACGGCGAAGCGCGCTGCCCAAATCGCGGGGCGCTTTCCTGGGTTGGTGTGGTTCACCTGTGGCCTGCATCCGCACGATGCCACGCATTGGAACGACGCTCATCCCGAGGCGGTGCGGGACGCGGTGCGACACGGCGCCGTGGCCATCGGCGAGTGCGGGCTCGATTATCACTACGATCACAGCCCGCGCGTCGTACAGCGCGGCGTTTTCGGGGAACAGCTCGCCCTGGCCGCAGCACTGGATCGCCCAGTGGTGGTGCACACGCGCGAAGCCGAAGCCGACACGACCGCGATGCTCCAGGAAGCGGCTGCGAACGGCGTGCGCGGCGTCCTGCACTGCTTCACGGGCTCGCACGCGCTCGCGGCCACCGCGATCGAACACGGCTGGTCGGTATCCTTCAGCGGTGTCGTGACCTTCAAAAATTTCGTGGACGATGAGCTGCTGCGCATGGTCCCCGACCACTTGCTGCTGGTAGAGTCTGATGCGCCGTACCTGGCGCCGGTTCCGCACCGAGGGCACCGAAACGAGCCCGCGTGGGTATCTCACACAGTCACCCGGATTGCCCGAGCCCGCGGTGTATCGCCGGTGGAGTTGGGCGCCCTGGCGCTTCGCAACACGCAGCAGTTCTTTCGGCTCACCTGAGTTCCTGCTCACCTTCTGCCCCGCTTGACCGTGCCACTCGAGACACTGCACACCGATCACGCGCCGGCCGCCATTGGGCCGTACGCGCAGGCCGTCAAGGCCAATGGTTTTTTGTTCACGGCCGGTCAGATTCCACTGCATCCGGAAACCATGCAGGTCACCGGAGTGAGCGTTGCGGAACAGACGGAGCAAGTGGTGAAGAATCTGGCCGCGGTGCTCGCCGCCGCCGGTTGTGATTTTTCACAAGTCGTGAAGACCACGGTCTTTCTTCGCGACATGGCTGACTTTGCGGAAATGAATGAGGTGTACGCGCGCGCCTTCGGTGCGACGCGTCCGGCGCGCTCCACCGTGGCCGTGGCCGGACTTCCGCGCGACGTGCGCGTAGAGATTGAACTCGTTGCCGTGCTGAGCTGAAGCCGGGAGGTATCAGACCATGGTCACGTGCCGCGCTTTCTCCCATGTCGTCGTCGTGCTGACGCTGGCCGTCGGCCTGTCGCGCGCCGCGTCGGCGCAGGTGATCCTCGACTCGACTCGGCGCGACACGGTGGCCGTCAGACCAGTGATCGTGCTCCGCGACTCGGCGCGTCTGCGTCGACAAAGTGTACTGGTGCGCGCACCGCTCTCCCCGCGTCGCGCGTTTTTGTATTCCTTCGCGCTGCCGGGGCTCGCGCAGTCACGGCTGCAACGGACAACATCAGGCGCGCTCTTCGCCGGTGTGGAGATGGCGGCGTTTGCGATGCTGCGGCGATCCATGTCCGATGTGCGCGAAGTGCGTCGCCAAGGCAACGACACCGTTCCCGGCAACTTCACGGTAAATCCGGGCACCGGCGCGATTATACCCGCGCTGGGGGTGCCGCCGCGATTCGACGCCGGCCTTGAACGCACGCGCAAGCTGCACGTGGAAGATTGGATTGCCGCGATTGCCTTCAATCATCTCATTTCGGCCGCCGACGCATTTGTCTCGGCGCAGCTTTGGGATGTGCCGACGCGCGTCACGCTCCTACCATCTCCGCGTGGACTGACGCTCGCGGCTACGGTGCGATTCTGATGCGCACGCGCATCCGCACTGTGGTGACCCTCCGAACGAGCCCCGCGTGAATCCGGCGGGGGAGGAGATGTCGTACGATGGTCAGGCCGGCACGCCACCGCGTGTCGGGAACGCAACCGCGTCTTCGGAAGCCGACGTGGTCGACCGTGCACTGCTCGATCGCATCATGCGACAGGATGCAGACGCATTGGCGGCGTTTTATGACCGGTGGTCGTCAACCGTGCGCGGCCTGGTGGCGCGCATCCTTGGCGAGCCGGCCGATACTGACGAAGTCGTCGAGGAGGTGTTCTGGCAGGTCTGGCAGCAGGCGGATCGATTCGATGGGGAGCGGGGACGCGTGGCCGTGTGGCTGCTGACCATCGCCCGCAGTCGCGCGCTCGATCGTGTACGTGCTCGCAAGCGGCGACGCGATGATGTGGCCGACCTCCGGGACGACGGTACCTCGCGACTCGATCAGATTGCTGCGTTCGAGGCGACGCTTGATCCTGGTGAGTTCGCCGATCAGCGCGCGCGCGTGGCGACGGCGCTGTCCGTACTTCCCGTTGAACAGCGCGAGGTGGTGATGCTCGCGTACTTCTCCGGATTCAGTCAGGCTGAGATTGCCGAGCAACTGGACTTGCCGCTCGGCACGGTGAAAACGCGCACGCGACTCGCCTTCAGCAAGTTGCGTGATTCTCTCGCGAACCTGTGGGACCACGAGCCATGAGTGTCGGGCCGAACGAATCCATCCCTGCGGACGTGCCGCCTGAAGAGGAGCCCTCGATTCTCGCGGCGCTCGCGTTCAGCGCGCCGCCCCTGTCGGCGGCGTCCGCCGATCCCGTGCGCGCGCGCCTGCTCGCGCGCGTCGCCGCAGAGGTCGCGGCGCGTGCGCAGGGCACTGCCGCCGTCGCCGCCGCGCCACGCGTGCCGTCGGTCGAGGCGTCGATCGTGGCAGCGGCAGGCGCTCGCGAGCCGCACGTAATCGATGCGGCGCCGGTTTCGAAGGTGGTCCCCATCTCCAGCGGGTCGCGAGGTGCCTGGTGGCTGGCGGGGCTGTCGTCACTCGCGGCGGCGGCCAGCCTGCTCCTGGTGTTGCAGGGGCAAACAGAGCGTGCGGCGCTGCGCGCGACGGTTGCCACTCTCGAGCAAT
>JBBRFQ010000049.1:0-21170 GCA_038224035.1 Gemmatimonadales bacterium | reverse complement strand
CTCGCGCACCTCTGGTATCACAAGCATCACGTCCTCGGCGAACCCGAGGCCATCACCAGCGCGCGACTTGTGCTTGCACGCGCTACGCAGCTTGGCCTCGCCGCCGGTCTGCGCCTTCTCGGACTCACCGCTCCGGAGCGGATGTGAATACGCCTGCGCACCATGATCCTGTCGACACGCCGCTCGTACACCGCACGCACACCGACGCCAGCACGGTGCTGGTGGTTGGCTCGGTTGCGCTCGACTCCATCGAAACGCCGTTCGGCAAGGCGGACGACGTGCTCGGCGGATCGGGCATGTACTTTTCATCGAGCGCCTCGCATTTCGCGCCGATTCAGGTGGTCGGCGTGGTTGGAAGCGACTACCCGATTGAAAAGCTCGAGCCGCTCAAGAAGCGCGGTGTGGATCTCTCCGGTCTCGAGCAGGCCGAAGGCAGCAGCTTCCGGTGGCGCGGACGATATCGGCACGATCTGAACTCTGCCGAAACACTCGAGACGCATCTCGGTGTGTTCTCGCATTTCGCGCCCAAGATCCCCGAAGCGTTCCGCAGCGCACCGTTTGTGTTTCTCGCCAACATCGATCCGCGCTTGCAGTTGCAGGTGCTCGATCAGGTGACGGCGCCAAAGCTCGTCGCGTGCGATACGATGAACTTCTGGATCGAGAGTCGCCGCCCGGAGCTCATCGAGCTGCTCGGCCGCGTGGATCTCATCACGCTCAACGATGGCGAAGCACGACAACTCACCGAGAAGTCCAACCTCGTGCACGCGGCGCGCTGGATCCTTGAGCGCGGCCCAAAGCACGTAATCATCAAAAAGGGCGAGCATGGCGCGTTCATGTTCACGAACAACTCGGTGTTTTTTGCGCCGGCGTATCCGCTCGAGTCGGTGTTCGATCCCACTGGTGCAGGCGATTCGTTCGCCGGGGGATTCATTGGCCACCTCGCGAGCACCAACGATCTCAGCGATCGTTCCATGCGCCGCGCCGTCGTCGTGGGTTCTGCCATGGGCTCATTCGCCGTGGAGAAGTTCTCCAACGAGCGACTGCTTGAAGTGAGTCACGATGATATCGAACGGCGAGTACAGGAGTTCCGTCAGCTGGTTGCGTTCGACGCCGAGCTGCGCGCGTGAGTCACGAATCGGGGCCGCCGCCGCTCCAGAGCGACGCGCTCACGTACCGCAGTGCGGGCGTGGATATTGACGCGGCTGAAGATTCCAAGTGGCGACTCAAGAAGCTCGTGGAGTCCACACTCACTGCCGGCGCGCGTGGGGCATTTGGTGGATTCGGCGGCATGTTCCGCGTGCCTACCGACAGCGCGAAGCCCACGCTGGTGGCGAGTGCCGATGGCGTGGGCACCAAGATCAAGGTGGCCATTGAAGCCGATCGCCACAACACGATCGGTCACTGTCTGGTGAACCACTGCACGAATGACATTCTCGTGCAGGGTGCCTCGCCACTGTTCTTTCTCGACTACGTCGCGTTTGGCCAGCTGATTCCGTCGGTGGTGGAGCAGGTCGTTGCAGGCGTCGCGGCCGGCTGCCGCGAAAACGGCGCCGCGCTCATCGGTGGTGAGACGGCCGAAATGCCGGGCGTGTACACCGCGCCCGACTACGATCTCGCCGGCTTCATTGTTGGCATCGTCGACGAAGACGCAATCCTTGGCAGCGAACGTGTTCGCCAGGGACACGTGCTGGTTGGCCTGGAGAGCAATGGCCTGCACACCAACGGCTACTCGCTCGCGCGTCGCATTGTGTCGGAGCGGCTGCAGCTCGCAGCGCATGATGTGTTCCCCGAGAGCGGCGGCGCGACTGTGGCCGACGTGCTGCTCAAGGTGCATCGCTCGTACCTGCCGCTGATGCGGCCGTTGCTGGCCGATGTCTGTGCCATGGCTCACATCACCGGCGGTGGATTGCCCGGTAATTTGAATCGCGCGTTGCCGGACAACTGCGATGCGATCGTCGACACCGCTTCATGGACCGTCCCTGCTGAGTTCAGGGTACTCGCAGAAGCGGGACGGGTGTCGACGGAAGAGATGTTCCGCGCCTTCAACATGGGAGTGGGCATGGTCGTGATCGCCGAAGCAGACAAGGTGTCGCGCGTGATGTCTCGCGCCGCGGAGCAGGGAGTTGGCGCGTGGGTGATGGGCGAGGTAGCACACGGTACCGGCGTGGTGCAGCTCGATCGGGCGGTCGCGTGAACCCGCGCCGTGCGCGCGTGACCGTGAGCGCCGCGCTACTGTTCGGCGGCGCAGTCGTCAGCACAGCCTCCATGGCGGAGGCACAAGTGGTCACGGCGCCGCAGTGCTCGGTCACCAGCACCCCAGTCGGTCTGCCGAGTGGCTTCGCGCAAGATGCGTGCGTGAAGGCCAACGACATTTTTCTGTTTCTCGCGCCGCAGGTTGGCGTGGCGTTGTCCGGTGGCAACGTGATGCTCGGCGAGGGCGGTACACTCGGGGGATGGGGCAAACGTTCATTCGTATTGCGGGTTTCCGCGGTTGACGGACGCGTCCCAACCAACGATGTCCAGCTGTCATTGAACGCGGCTCCGGTGGCCTCGGACTTTGGCGCGCAACGTGTACCGATTCCGGTACCGTCGTTTGATGCCGCGATCGGCGTGTTTCGTGGTGTGCCGTTCGGGCTCACGAATATCGGCGGAATCGACCTGCTCCTTGGCGCCACCGTGTTGCCCAATGTCTCACGCGATGAGTTTCGAGTCGAGTCGGACGGTGGCGGCGTCGCGATCAACTACGGTGTGCGCGTCGGACTGCTGCAGGAATCGGCGCTCGTGCCGGGAGTTGGCGTGTCTGTTGTCCGCCGTCGTTTGCCTACCACGAGCATCTCGTACTTCACCGCCAACGACACGCTCGGCGTGCTCGATACCAAGGTGTCCACCACATCGATCCGTCTCGCGGCGAACAAGCGATTCGGTCTGATGGGCATTGGTGTTGGCATCGGCGAAGATCGACTCGATTCACGCACGTCGATCGAAGCGGTCGTAAACGAGAATGGGGGTCCGCTTGTTTACCGGGCGGTCGCACGCCTCGACGAACTTCGTGATGAAACCAAACGAGGCACCGCGTTCGTGAACGCGTCGTTCGGGCTCGCCATGGCGCAACTCGTGCTTGAACTTGGTCAGTCTCGGGCCGGCTCAATTCGCGACACATTCAACTCGTTTGGCGATCGTCGCGCGAATGAAGCGTACACGTACGGTTCCGTTGGGTTCGGTTTCCGCTTCTGATCGTTTCGACGAGCGCTGTATGGGTCGCGCGCTCACGCTCGCGGCGCGTGGGGTGGGGCAGGTCTCGCCCAATCCGCTCGTGGGGGCGGTGGTGGTGCGTGATGGCGCAATCATCGGCGAGGGATGGCATGCACGGTTCGGGGAAGCGCACGCCGAGGTGAACGCGTTGCGCGCAGCCGGCGACACGGCACGCGGTGCCACGCTGTACGTGACGCTGGAACCGTGCGATCACACGGGCCAGACACCGCCGTGTACCCAGGCGATTCTGCACGCCGGCATCGCGCGAGTGGTGTACGCCGTGGCCGATCCCAATCCCGTGGCGTCAGGTGGCGCGCACCGTTTGACCAACGCGGGAGTTGCCGTCACGGCCGGCGTCCTCGAATCTGCTGCTGCCGAGCAGAACGCGGCTTTTCTCAACTCGGCGCGCGGTGCATCACGCCCGTGGGTCACACTCAAGCTCGCCGTGTCGCTCGATGGCGCGCTGGCCGATCACACGCGGAAGCCAGGGTGGATCACCGGCCCGAATGCACGTCGCGCGGTGCACGCGCTACGGGCCGCCAGCGATGCCGTCGCCGTCGGCATCGGCACGGCTCTCGCCGACGATCCGGAGTTGACCGTACGCCAGGGCGCGCGGCCGCGCGTGCCGCCCGTCCGGGTGGTGTTTGATCGCCACGCGCGCCTCCCGCTCGACAGCCGCCTCGCCCGAACCGCGCGCGACGTCCCCGTGCTGCTCGTCGTTTCGCCTGGCCCGATAGGTGACGCCGAAGTGGCGCGCCGCGCCGCCCTCGAGGCGCTTGGCGTGACGCTGCTGAGCGCTGACACCGCCGCTGACGCGCTGCGCGCGCTCAAGGTCAGTGGTATCAGCAGCATGCTGGTCGAAGGCGGTGCCGGACTCGCCAGCGAACTCGTGGGCACGAATCTGGTCGATCGACTGATTATCTTTCAGGGATCGGTCATTCTCGGGGGCGGCGCGCTCCCGGCATTTGCGGCGCTTCCGCCGCGGACCGTTGCCGAGGGAATTCGCTGGCGCGTGATCGCCCGCCGCGTCTTCGGCAACGACGTGATGACCTCGTACGCTGTTTCGGAACTGTGAGGAGAGGATGTTCACGGGGTTGGTTGACGACGTCGGCACCATCGAAATGGTGGCCGATACGGAAGTTGGTCGCACCCTGCGCGTGACGTGCCGGTACGACGATCTTGTCGCCGGCGAGAGCATTGCCGTCAGCGGTGCGTGCCTTACCGTGCGTGAGTATGGCGAGCGTTGGTTCACCTGCGCGGCCGTTGTGACCACGCTCGACCGCACCAAGATCGCCGACTGGAAAGCGGGCGATCGCGTGAATGTTGAGCGCGCACTGCGTCTCGGCGATCGGCTCGGCGGACATCTGGTGCTCGGGCATGTCGACGAGGTCGCGACGGTGCGTCATACGGCAACGCGCGACGACGCCTGGCTCGTCGACCTGCAGCTCACGCCCGAGCTTGCGCTCCTCATGGCGCCGCATGGCTCGCTCACGGTTGATGGCGTCAGCCTCACCGTGAACGCGCTGCTTCCCGATCACGGGCTGCAGTTGTCCATTATCGAATACACGCGCCGCCACACCACACTCGGTGAACTGATCACGGGTCGTACCGTGCATGTCGAAGCCGATGTGCTCGCCAAGCACGTGGCCCGTCTGGTGGCGCCTCATCTTGCCGCACTCGCGATGTCCTGATGTCTACGAATCTGATTGCAGTCAGCCCGCCAAACACCATTGCCCGCGCACTCGAAGACCTGCGCGCCGGCCGGTTCATTGTCGTCGCCGACGACGAAGACCGCGAAAACGAGGGCGATCTCATCTGCGCGGCTGAAAATGTCACGCCGGCAATGGTCAATTTCATGCTGGGCGCCAAAGGCATGATCTGTTTGGCGATCTCCGGTGAGCGCGCGGATCATCTCGGTCTTGGTCCGCAGGCCGACGACAATACGGAAGCCATGCGCACCGCCTTCACGGTGAGCATCGATGCCGCGCCGAAATTCGGGGTGACGACCGGCATCAGTGCGGCCGATCGGGCGACCACAATTCGCGTCGCCGTTGATCCGTCCTCGACGCGCGCCGACCTGCGCGTGCCGGGACACGTTCATCCGCTGCGTGCCCGTGACGGCGGCGTGCTGCAGCGGGTGGGTCACACAGAAGCGGCCGTTGATCTCGCGCGTCTGGCGGGACTGCAGCCGGCCGGTGTGATCTGTGAAATTCTCAACGCCGATGGCACCGCCGCCCGTCGCCCGGACCTCGAAAAATTTTGCGCCGAGCATGGACTGACATTCATCACGGTTGCCCAGCTGGTCGCGCATCGCCTGCAGAATGAGCGGCTCGTCCATCGCGCCGCCGAAGCACGCCTTCCCACCGAGTTCGGCGAATGGCGCATCATCGGGTATCGCAACGAAGTGGACGAGCGCGAGCATGTGGCGCTGGCGTACGGCAATGTGTCTTCGGCCGAGTCGGCAGAGGAGCAGGGCGTGCTGGTGCGCATGCATTCGCGCTGTCTCACGGGGGATGTGTTTCATTCCCGTCGCTGTGACTGTGGTTGGCAGCTCGAAACGGCCATGCGCATGATGCAAGCCGAGGGACGCGGGGTGATCGTGTACCTTGATCAGGAAGGACGCGGCATCGGTCTCATCAACAAGCTGCGCGCGTACGAATTGCAGGACAGAGGCGCGGATACGGTTGAAGCCAACGAACAACTCGGGTTCAAGGCCGATCTGCGCAACTACGGGATCGGCGCGCAGATTCTGCTCGATCTGGGGCTGCGCACGATCCGCGTCATCACCAACAATCCCCGCAAGCTCGTGGGACTCGATGGGTATGGCCTCGTGTTGCACGATCGCGTGCGTCTCGAAGCGCCGACCTCCGACGACAACGCCGGTTATCTCGAGACCAAGCGCACCAAGCTCGGGCACCTTTTCGCAATCTGACACGCCCCATGGCCGACTTTACAGGAATTCCGCGTGGTGAGGGACGACGCATCGCCGTTGTTGCCAGCCGCTTTAACGAGAGTGTGACCACCCGTCTCGCCGAGGGCGCCGTCGACGCTCTCGTGCGGCATGGCGCCGACTTCGGCGACGTGGACGTGTGCTGGGTACCGGGCGCCTGGGAGTTGCCCATGGCCACCCGACGCGCGCTCGCCTCCGGACGCTATGACGGCGTGGTGGCCGTCGGTGCCGTAATCCGTGGCGACACGCCTCACTTTGATTTTGTCGCGGGTGAAGCCGCGCGCGGGTTGGCGGAAGCGAGTCGCGAGTTCGATGCGCCCGTCACGCTTGGCTTGCTCACCACCGATACGCTCGCGCAGGCGGAAGCGCGGGCCGGCGGAGATCACGGCAACAAGGGATGGGATTCCGCCTTGGCGCTGCTTGAGGTGCTCGATCTGTTCGACCGACTTGAGCCCGCGCCGGATGAAGAACACGCAGCGGACGAGGACTGACGTGGCGGACCTTCGTGATGACGCGTTCTGGGACGGACCGTCGGTGGCTGCGCCTCACCCATCCGCCAAGTCACCGTCGACACACTCCGCGGATCCAGAGGGCAACGCAGTGCCCGCCGCGCCATCCGCACGCGGTGCGCGTATGCGTCGGGACGCCAGGCCGCGTCAGATCCAGCGTGTGGAGACGCGTGGTCGTGCACGGGCCTTGCAGGCGCTTTATGCCGCCGACCTGCGCGACTATTCGCTGCTCAAGAAAATTTCGGTGCAGGTATGGGACGACCTCGCGATCGCGCCGGAAGAACGACAGTTCGCGTCACGCCTCATCAGCACGATCCTCGAGCGCGGCGCCGAGGTGGATAGCACGCTGTCTGCGGTCACGGCGAACTGGCGACTCGAGCGGCTCGGCGCGATTGAACGCAGCGTGTTGCGCTTGGCGGCGGCGGAGTTTTTGCGCGGCGAGACGCCGCCTCGTGTCGTGCTCAAGGAAGCGATTCATCTTGCCGAACGATACGGGACGGCGCGCAGTGCGCGGTTTGTCAACGGCGTGCTGGACGCCTACGCGCGCCATGTCGGCGCGTTGTGATCCCGCGAGCTCGCACGAGGTTCGGGCTGGGAGCGGTGCTGGGTGAGTGAGGGCGCGATGGCGTCCAGCGCCGATCGTCCGCTCCGCATTGTCGTTGTCAACTGGCAGTGTCGCGAGAATCCGTTGGCCGGGGGCGCTGAAATCCACTTGCACGAGATCTTCGGCGGCTTGGCCGCACGGGGGCACGAGGTCACCCTGCTCTGCGGTGGCTGGCCGGGGTGTCCGCCGCGTGCCGTGCTCGACGGCATCCAGGTACACCGCGTCGGAACGCGCCAGAGTTTTCCCTTCAAGGCCAGAGCGTACTGGAATCGGCACGTGGCCGAGTGGCAGCCCGATGTGCTCGTCGAAGACATCAACAAGGTACCGCTCTACACGCCGCGCTGGGGTGGCGCGCCGGTGGTGGCGCTGGTGCCGCACCTCTTCGGGCCGACGGCCTTCCGCGAACTCTCCGTGCCGCTGGCGTCGGCCGTCTGGCTCGCTGAGCGTCCGCTGCCATGGATGTACCGCGGGGTTCCCTTCGAGGCGATCAGCGAAAGCACGCGTGACGACCTCGTGGCACGAGGAATTCCCGCGAATTCCATCAAGGTCATCTTCCCCGGGATCGATACTTCGCAGTACACTCCAGATACGACCGCACGCGCCGATCGTCCAACCTTTGCCTATCTGGGTCGGCTGCAGCGGTACAAGGGAGTCGATCTGGTGATTCGGGCGTTTGCCGAAAGTGCGCTCTCCGATGCGATGCTGGAGATCGCGGGTGCGGGCAACTATCTGGGATCGCTCGAACAACTGGCGCACGAACTTGGCGTGTCCGACCGGGTACGGTTTCTCGGCCGGATCGACGAGACTGGCAAGCAGGCCCTGCTCCGACGCGCATGGGCCATGGCATTCGCATCACCCAAGGAGGGTTGGGGCATTACCAATCTCGAGGCCGCGGCGAGCGGAACTCCGGTGATCGCGTCGAATTCTCCGGGGATTCGTGAATCCGTCTTGCATGAGGTGACCGGGTATCTGGTCCGTCATGGGGACACCGCGGCCATGGCGCAGGCAATGCGTCGCCTGGCCCAGGATCGCTCGCTGGTTGAGCGCCTTGGCGTGGCGGCGCGAGAGTTCGCCACCCGGTTCACCTGGGAGCGAGCGGCCGCTCACACTGAGGCTCACCTTCGCGAGATCGTGAGCCGGCGAGGAAATGGTTGATATGGAAATCATCCTGCACGCGCACCACGCTGAAGTCACCGACACCCTTCGCGCCAAAGCTGAACGCGCCGTGAAACGACTCGGAGCCAGACTCCGTCGCGTCGTCACGGCGATTGTTCGCTTTGAAGGCGACGGACCAAGCAAACGCGTCGAAATCGTCCTGCAGGCGCCGCGCCGCGCGGATCTGGTCGCGCGCGCGTTTGACCGACGGTACGAACCCGCGTTGGCGATGGCGGTGAGTCGACTCGAGGCGCAGGTCGCACGCGCTCGCCGTTCCCCTCGCCGCCGTGTGCGCCTGCCAGAGGCGCCGCCCGGGTGACTGCCCGCCTCACCGTCACGAAGCTCCTCGACACCATGCGCGATGCGCTGCAGCTCGAGGAGTTGGGTGCCCCCGTAGGACACGACCGGGAAATCACGAGTCCCGAGGCCTCCAGCCCGGGACTCGCGCTCGCTGGTTACCTGAATCGTTTTCCGTACCAGCGCATTCAAGTGCTCGGCGAAACCGAAATCACGTACCTGCAGTCGTTGGACGAAGCCACGCGCACTGCCAACCTCACGGCATTCTTCGACTTTCCGATGCCGTGCGCGTTCGTGACGAAGGGACTGGAGCCACCCGCACCGCTCGTGGAGATTGCCGACCGCGCAGGCGTGTCGGTGCTGCGGTCACGTCTCAAGACGAACGAGTTCTATCGCCTCATCAAGCCGTACCTTGCGGATCATTTCGCGCCCGTGACCACGATGCACGGCTCACTCGCGGACGTGTTCGGTGTGGGGTTGTTCTTTACCGGCAAGAGCGGCATCGGCAAGTCGGAATGTGTGCTCGATCTCGTTGAACGTGGGCATCGTCTGGTGGCCGACGATCTGGTCTATGTGTCGCGCAAGGGCAGTGACGTCCTGATCGGGCGCGGCCACGAACGGCAGCGGCATTTCATGGAAATCCGTGGCGTCGGGCTGATCGATGTGCCCGGAATTTTCGGCGTGAAAGCGGTTCGGCAACAAAAGCGTCTCGAGGTGGTGGTGGTGCTGGAAGCGTGGGATGCCGATGCAACCGTTGACCGCACCGGACTCGATGTGCAAACCACGACCGTGCTCGGCGTCGAGCTGCCACGTATCACCGTGCACCTCAATCCGGGCAAAAACATTACCGTGATTGCGGAAGTCATCGCGATGAATCATCTGTTGCGCTATCATCGTGGCTATGATTCCGCGACCGCGTTCAACGAGATGCTCATCAGTGACATGAAAAACCGTGGCGGCGCCGCGCATCGGTACTTGCTGGAGGACAACGAGTGAGCGATTCGCCGGTCATTGTGGCGGTCGTGGCCGGTCACGGCCGCTTTGCCGACGGGTTGCTCTCGGCCGTCGATCAGATCACGGGACGTGGCGGCGCGTTCGTCGCCGTATCGAACACCGGCCTCGGCCCCACCGATCTTGAGGCGCTGATTGTGTCCGCGCTCGATCGGACCGGCGCGCGCGTGGTCTTCACCGATTTGCCAGCCGGCAGCTGCACCATGGCGGTGCGGCGGGCTCAGCGTGCGCGGTCGGACATTGTGCTCGTCACGGGCGCGAACGTGGCCGTGCTCATGGAGTTTCTGTTCGCCACCGAAGGTCCGCTCGGTACGCCCGTGGGCGGTTTGTCCGACGTCGGGAATCTCGCCCGGGTGGCGGCGGAAAAGGCGCGTGGCACCCTGGCGGTCTTCGGGAGCTGACGTGAGCATTCAGCTGTACCGTATCGATGATCGTTTGATTCATGGCCAGGTCGTCGTGGGATGGGGACAACCCCTCGGCCTGCGATTCATCGTGCTGGTGGACGACGACGTTGCCGCGAGCGACTGGGAACAGGAGTTGTACCGCATGGGCGTGCCGCCGAGTATGGAGGTACACTTTCATTCGGTCGCGGACGTGCGGGACGCACTTGAGGGTTATCTGACGGATATACGCCCGGGAATGCTGCTGGTGGGCCGCGTGGAAACCATGCAACAACTTGTGCACCAGCATCCGGAGATTACGCGCGTGAACGTCGGTGGAGTGCACCATGCAGAAGGGCGGGCGCAGCGTCTGCGCTACGTCTTTCTCACGCCGGACGAAGAGGATGTGCTTCGGGACCTGCAGCAGCGCGGGGTGGAAGTGACCGGACAGGATGTGCCCTCCGCGCGCCCGGTGGCGCTTGACGAACTGCTGTCGTCGCGCCAAAGCGCCTGATCGTCGTGCTGGAATTCCTGATCGATTTGCTGCCGTTTGTGCTGCTCGGGGCTGTGCTCGGTCTCGATGTGGTGAGCTTTCCGCAGGCCATGATTTCTCGGCCGATCGTTGCGGCGACTCTCGCCGGGGCGTTTGCTGGTGCGCCGGCCGCCGGACTCGTGGTGGGCGTGGCGCTTGAGTGTCTCGCGCTC
Organism: Gemmatimonadales bacterium; assembly: GCA_038224035.1. Classification (GTDB taxonomy): domain Bacteria; phylum Gemmatimonadota; class Gemmatimonadetes; order Gemmatimonadales; family Gemmatimonadaceae; genus JAABRT01. The sequence goes on along the minus strand of JBBRFQ010000049.1, from coordinate 10,307 downwards.
GAAACGCTGCCATTTGGTGCGTCGCGCTACCCGGAGTGGGGCAGCGCGTCGGTAGTGGGGGGACTGATCGGCACACGGGGCGCGCAGAATGCGCTATTGCCAGACCCCGGCGCGTGGGTGATCGGCGTCATGGCGGCGATCGCGACCGCGTGGCTCGGCGGCTGGACCATGGTGCAGCACCGACGACTGATCGCGCATTGGGCGCGTCCGCGACTCGGTTTGCTGGCGGCCGGTTCGATGCGCACGGTCGTTTCACTGCAGGTGTTTGGCCTGACCTCTGATCTTGTGCGAGGCGGCTTGCTGACGGCCGTGTCCCTGTCGGTCGCTTGGCCCGTGACCACGTGGGCGATCGACGCCTGGCGCCTCGGTGCGTTGGAGACGCGTGGCGCGCTGATCATCGGGGCCGCATCTGTCGGGGCCTCAGCCGTTTGGAAGGTGTTTCACGGGTTCTCCGTCACTCGGCGGCTGTTCGTCGTCGGGCTGGCCATGGGCACAGGGCTGGTGCTGCTCAATGGCTGACGTGACGTCCTCCGAGCCTGTCGGTGCCGCGAGCCCCGTGCCCGCAGCTGTGGCAGCTTCCAGCGTCCCCGGCGCCGCGCCTTCGGGGATGACCGCGGCGCCGCTTCCCGCGCTGACGCGTGCGTCCATGTTGCTGCGGTGCTTTGCGATTCAGGGGTCATGGAACTACGAAATCCTGGGCGGCAACGGTATCGGGTTCTGTGTGGAGCCAGCGCTTCGACAACTTCCCGGTGGGATCGACGGTGATGCGTACAAGCAGGCGCTGGCGCGGCAGTGCGGATACTTCAACGCACATCCATATCTCGCGTCGCTCGCGGTGGGATCGCTGGCGCGTGCCGAGCTCGACCGTGTGGCGCCTGACAAGATCCTTCGCTTTCGCACCGCGCTGTGTGGACCGCTCGGTAGCTTGGGGGATCGGCTGGTGTGGGCCGCCTGGCTCCCGGCCTGCTCGTTGGTCGCGCTCCTGCTGTTCGGTTTCGGTTGGGGCCCGCTGGGGGTAGCGGCCGGCTTCCTTGTGCTGTACAACATTGGGCATCTCGCGTTGCGGGCCTGGGGCTTGGGAGCGGGATGGCTGCACGGCATGAAGCTGGCGTCGGCGCTCAGTGCCCGCTGGTTGCAGCGTGGTCCGCAGTACATTGGTCGAGGGGCGGCGCTTGTGGCCGGCATTTCGCTTCCCTTTGCATCGCATCGTGCGATCGGCGGCGGTCCGATCCTCGATCCGGTGCCGCTTGCTGTCGTTGCGCTCACGCCGTGTCTCGCGCTGCTGCTGGTGCGGCTGCACGGAAAGGTGGAAGGTTGGCAGTTGTTGTTCGGACTGCTTGCCGTCCTCGTCCTCTATTCGACGGTTGTCCACTGATGGCAGAACGATCGGTTCAAATCGTGAACAAGCATGGCCTGCACGCGCGGCCAGCCGCCGAGATGGTCAAGGCGGCCTCTCGCTACAAGAGCGACATCACGATCGCGCGTGACGATCTTGAGGTGAACGGGAAGAGCATCATGGGTGTCATGATGCTCGCGGCCGAGTATGGGGCGAGCATCACGCTCCGCGCATCGGGTCCGGACGCCGACGAAGCGCTCGAGGCGCTGGCGGTGCTTGTGTCCTCGCGGTTCGGGGAGAGCTGAGTGGATTCCGTCCTCCGCGGCATTCCGGCCTCGGCCGGCATCGTCGTGGGTCCGGTGCATCTCCTGCGCTGGGAGGTGCCGGAAGTCCGGCAGCGACTCATCCTCGACGAGGAAATCGACGCGGAGTTGGCGCGACTGCACGCCGCAATCGACCGCGCGCGCGACCGGCTCAGTACGCTGCGTACGCGGGCGGAGGCACAGGCCGGTCCGGAGGAAGCGGCCATCTTTGACGTGCAACTCACCATGCTCACCGATGGTGAGTTGCTCAAGAGCATTGAAGCGCTCATCCGTCAGAATCTTGGTGCCGAGAAAGCGTTCGATATTGTGCTGCTCGAATGGCAGCAGCATTTCGCGCGGCACGCCACGCCCATGATGCGCGAACGGGTGGGTGACCTCACCGATGTGCACATTCGTGTGTTGTCGATTCTGCTCGGTCTGCCGGATCACGATCCGGTGGATGTGCCGAAGGGGTCAAACGCGATCCTGGTGACGAATGATTTGACGCCCAGTCTCACGCTGCAGCTCGATCGTGAGGCCATCGGCGCCATCGCGACGGAGGCCGGCACGGCCACGGCGCACGTGGCAATTCTGGCGCGTTCGTTGGGGCTGCCGGCGGTCGTGGGGCTGCGCAGCGCGGTCCGCACGCTGCGCGGCGGAGAACTGGCGATTCTCGACGGAACCGAAGGCACGCTCACCATTTCGCCGACGGAACGCGAAGTGGCAGACGCTCGGCTGCGCGCGGTCGCGGATCAGGCGCGTGATGAAGAACTGCGCGAGGTGGCGCAAGCGGAGTCCGTCACGCTTGACGGTGTCACGATCGTCGTGCGGGCCAACGTCGACATCCCCGAGGAAGCCGAGCTCGCGGCGACGAGCGGTGCGGATGGTGTGGGGCTCATGCGCACCGAGTTTCTGGTGGTTGGTCGAGCGAACATGCCCGACGAAGATGAACAGTACCGAGCGTACAAACGCGTGGTGGAGGCGTTCCACGGTCGGCCGGTGATTATCCGCACGTTTGATATCGGTGGTGACAAACTGCCTGTGGGCGGCTATCCGCAGGAAGCGAATCCGTTTCTCGGCTGGCGGGCGATTCGCATGTGTCTGGATGAGCCCGAGCTGTTCAAGGTGCAGTTGCGGGCCATGCTGCGAGCGGCCGTGCACGGCGATTTGCGCATCATGTTGCCGCTGATCGTGACCGTGGACGAAGTGCGCGAGGCGCGCGTGTTGCTCGAGCAAGCGGAGCAGGAGCTGGTGGAGCGTCGCGTCCTCTTTCGCAGTGACGTGCCACTTGGCGTGATGGTGGAGACGCCGGCGGCCGCACTGGCCTGCGATACGCTCGTGCGCGACGTCGATTTCCTCAGCATCGGGTCGAACGATCTGGTGCAGTACACGCTCGCGGTAGACCGCGGCAACGTGAATCTGGCACCGCGATTTACGCCGCTGCATCCGGCGGTGCTGCGGCTCATTCGCGATGTGGCCGCCACGGGGGCGTTACACGACCTGCCCGTGGCGGTGTGCGGTGAAATGGCCTCCCAGCCGCTCATGGTGTTCACGCTGGTCGGGCTTGGCGTGCGACAACTGTCCGTCTCTCCCCGGGCGGTGCCCATCGTGAAACGCCTCATTCGCAGCGTGACAGTGAATGGTGCCCGTGAGGCGGTCACGGCCGCGCTCGCATCGTCCGGCACGGCCCGCGAGGTCGAGTTGGTGCTGCGACGTCGCATGCGCGCGGCCATCGGCGAGGGGTAGGGCCGCGTCTCGGGACGCGGCTGCGGGTTGCTCGTCTTCTAAGTCGACACTAGTCTACTCGGCCGAGTACCGGCCGTACCCTTTTTCTCTCTAGCGCGAGGCAGCTGTGGCCGAACGTCATCTGTTCACGTCCGAATCCGTCACCGAAGGGCATCCCGACAAGATCGCCGATCAGATCTCCGATGCCGTGCTTGATGCACTGCTGACGCAGGATTCGGCGGCACGCGTCGCGTGTGAAACGCTCGTCACCACCGGATTGGCCGTTATCGCCGGTGAAATCACCACGACGGCGTATGTGCACCTTCCGGACATCGTTCGTCAAACGATCGCGGAGATCGGCTATACGGATTCGAAGTACGGCTTCGACTCGAATACGTGCGCGGTGATGAGCACAATCGATCGGCAGTCGCCGGATATCGCGCAGGGCGTAGATACCGGTGGCGCAGGCGATCAGGGCATGATGTTTGGCTTCGCGACGGACGAAACCGAAGAGCTCATGCCGCTGCCGATTCAGTTGGCGCATGCGCTGACGCGTTCGCTCTCGGAGCGTCGCAAGTCCGGCGATCTGCCGTGGCTGCGTCCAGACGGCAAGGCGCAGGTCTCGGTGGTGTACGAAGGGGATCGGCCGTTGTATGTCGATACGGTCGTCGTGTCCACCCAGCACGATGAATCCGTGGCCACCACCAAGCTGCGCAAGGCGATTCTCGCGGACGTCATTCAGGAGACGATCCCCGAGCAGTACCGTCCCAAGCGGCTCACGTCGCACATCAATCCCACCGGCCGTTTTGTGATCGGTGGCCCGCAGGGCGACGCCGGCCTGACCGGACGCAAAATCATTGTCGACACGTACGGCGGTATGGGCCGTCACGGCGGCGGCGCGTTCAGCGGCAAGGACCCGAGCAAGGTGGATCGTTCGGCCGCCTACGCTGCGCGCTGGGTCGCGAAGAACATCGTGGCTGCCAAACTCGCGCGTCGCTGCGAAGTGCAACTCGCGTACGCGATCGGTGTCGCGGAGCCGGTGTCGGTGTTTGTGGATACGTTCGGCACCGGCAGTGTGGGCGATCGACAGATCGAGGAGGCCGTGCGCGCTGAATTCGATCTCACGCCGAAGGGCATCATCACGGATCTCGATCTGCGCAAGCCGATTTACCGCGCCACGGCGGCCTACGGACACTTCGGTCGCACGCCGGAAACAGTGGGTCGCGGGCGTAGTGCGAAGACCTTCTTTACGTGGGAGCGCACCGATCGTGCTCGTGCGCTGCGTCGCGCTGTCGGTGCGTGATGGCGTGACGATCGCCCGTTCGGGGTGCTGAAACACCCGGCACCCGCGAACGGGCGGCGGATCCTCGCGGAGGACGCATGACTGAAGTCACGTTGGCGCGCCTGGGGCTCGACAGTGCAACGAACTCCTACGTGGTCATACTGCGAGAGCTTGACGGAAAACGTCTCCTGCCGATCTGGATCGGTCAGCCGGAGGCGGAGTCCATCGTGCTGCAGATCAACGGCGTGAAGCGGGAGCGTCCGCTCACGCATGATCTGTGCAAGGCGCTCATCGTGGCCCTTGGCGGCACGTTGCAGCGCGTCGAAATCACCAAGGTGCTCAAGAGCACATACTACGCCGAGTTGCACATCGCGACATCCGCGGGGCTGGTCGTGGTGGACGCGCGTCCGAGTGACAGCCTGGCCATCGCCCTGCGTCTCGACGCGCCGATTTTTGCCACGGACGACTTGCTCACCGTCGTCGAGGGCGAGGAGGGCGACGAGGAGGATGACGGGCCATCGTTCGGCCTGCCCGCGCCCGAGCCGCTGCCCACCCCGCGTGGTGAGATGACAGCAGAGCAGTTGAAGGCCTATCTTGAACAACTCCGGCCGGAAGATTTCGGAAAGTTCACGCCTTGACCCGCTGATCGTGTTCGCTCGCTCGACTCGTTGGTCCCGCATCGGTACACGCGCTGCCTTCGCGGTGTTGTCCCTCTCCGCCATCGCGCTCGCGTCGACGCGCGCCAGCGCGCAAACGCCGCCGCCCGAGCGACGCAGTGTGGAAGGACGCGTTGTGCGTCCCGCGCCGTTCCTCGGCGGCGACACGTCCGCGGTCGTGACCGTGCCCGACTTGTGGGTCACGCTGCACCGGGTGGCGCCGAATCTCCAAGGTCCGCTCGATTCCATGCGCACCGACAGTGACGGCCGCTATCGCTTTTCCTTCAGCCCGAGTGGTGGTCCCGAGGCGATCTACTTCGTCTCGGCGAAGTACGGAGGCATCGCGTACTTTACCAATCCGCTGCGCGGCCTCTCAACCACCGGCGCAGAAGCGGAGATCGCGGTGTTTGACACCACGTCTCGTGCGTTCCCGCTCACGGTGCGCGGACGGCACCTGATTGTGGGTTCGCTCGACACCACCGGCTCCCGCACCGTTGTCGAAATTTTCGAGATCTCCAACGACAGCACGCGCACGCTCATCGCCAACGAATCACCCGACGCCGATCCCACCTGGGCTATTCCGGTGCCACTCGCGGCGAAAGATGTGAAGGCGGGGCAGGGTGACCTGCCGGCGGACGCGTTCGTGCAGTCGCAGGGGAAAGTCTCGCTGTACGCCGCGCTTGCGCCGGGGCTCAAGCAGCTGTCGATCTCATATTCCGTCAACGAGAAGGATTTTCCTCTCGAGTTTGCCATCACCGACGGCGCCGTGGTACTCGAGGTGTTGCTGGAAGAGGCCGAGGCGCGCGTGACCGGTGCGAATCTGCTGGCTACGGAACCGGTCGCGCTAGAGGGACGGCAGTTCCAGCGCTATCTCGCGCAGGACGTGCGCGCCGGCAATAGCATCGTGGTGGAAGCGCCGGGCTCCGGCTTGGGCGGACGCGGACTCTACGTCACCGTGTTGCTCGGTGCCATCGGGTTCCTGATGTTGCTCGCGCTATTGCGCGCTGGCATTCGCAAGCAGAAGCCACTGGAGCAGACCGGCGTACCGGTCTCGATGGTGTCGGACGTGCCAACACCGGAGCGACTCGCGCGTGAAATCGCCGATCTCGATGCCGCATACGCGGCGCAGGCACAGCCGAGCGACGCGATGAAAGTGGCGTACGAGCGGCGTCGTGCCGAACTGGCGGCGGTACTGCGCGAGGAACTTGCTGCAACCGGCTCGCGCGTGTAAACTTTCGGAACGACGGATCGGACTCGTGGTTCGAGCTGTCTGACAACTGATCGTGCGTGCGGGACACGGAAGCCGGTTTAATGCCGGCGCGGCCCCGCCACTGTATCGGGCACACATCGCGTTCCCCGCGATGGCACGCCTGCTCACCCTGTCACTGTCCGGTGCACGACACCGGATGGGAAGACACGAGCAGGGCGGCCCGGAGCCAGGAGACGACCCGCGCGCGATTTGTACGAACACCCTCGAGGGGGGGGCTCGTGCCGCTGGGGGTCGTCTGTCCCGCGCTGCGTGTGCGCTGGGCGCGTCTCCCTCCGTGCCCGGGCGTCCTTCTCATCCCTGAGAGGACGCTTTTGTGTTTCTGCGCGCACCACGGAACATGATGTCAGCTGCGCCGCTTCCGGCGCGCGCCGCGCGACAGGTGCTACGTGCGGTGTGTGTGATCGTGATACTTGGCGCGTGCGCCGCACCGGACCAATCGGCGCGGACCGCGCGGCAGCAGTCATCCGAATCCACCACGACGGACTCGCTGCAGACGCAGTCGTCGACGGCGGCCGCGGAGGACACGCGCGACGATTTCGACGCGGTGTTGCCGCGCGACGCGCGCGACGCGTCGCGCGTGGTCTCGCTCAATCCGGCGTTTACCGAGATTGTGTTTGCCATCGGCGCCGGTGCAAGACTGGTCGGACGCACGCAGTGGGATGACCGCCCCGCGGCGGCACTCTTGGTGACTGATGTGGGCGCGGGTATTCGCCCCAATGTGGAGGCCGTCCTGGCGACACGCCCCACCCTCGTGTTGCTCTATGCCACCGCAGAAAACCGGGCCGCCGCCGACGCCTTTGCTCGCGCTGGAGTGCGCACGATTGCGCTACGCACCATAACGATCGACGATTTCCGGCGTGCCGCGCAGGTGCTCGGCGCGGCGCTCGGACAGCCAGCTGCCGCGACCGCACTCACCGATTCCATCGACACCACGCTGGCCCGCGTCCGTGACGCCGTGCGCGGCGCGGAGCGACTGCGCGTGGTCTGGCCTTCGTGGGATGCACCGGTGCTGGTGGTCGGGAACGCCTCGTACGAAGCGGAGCTGCTCGACATCGCCGGCGCACAGAATGTGTTCGCCGATCGCGACGAATCGGTGGCCAACGTGACGATTGAAGAAATCGCGAAGCGCGATCCGTCGCTGCTGCTGGCCGGCCCGCAACGCGCGACACGCCTGCGCGCCAGCGCGCCGTGGAACGCGGTGCGTGCCGTGCGTGAAGGGCGTGTGTTCGAGCTCGATACCACGGTCGTCGGTCGCCCCGGCGTCACGATCGGCATGGCGGCCGTGTCGATTGCGCGGCTGTTGCATCCCGATCGCGCTGACCGGCTGCCATGAAGCGTCTGCTTGTGCCGTTTGGCTTGGCGCTGCTCGCCGCGACGATGCTGTTGGCATTGGCGATTGGCGCGGTGTCCATTCCCGTGTCCGACGTGTGGCACGCGCTGTGGGGAGACGGCGAGACACAGGTGGTAGCGATTGTGCGTGAACTCCGCGCTCCACGCGTCGTACTGGCGGCACTTGCGGGCGCAGCGCTGTCGTGCAGCGGCGCGGCGCTGCAGGGCACGCTGCGCAATCCGCTCGCCGAGCCGTATCTGCTCGGCGTTTCCGGCGGCGCGGCGGTCGGCGCGGTGCTCGCGCTCACCGTTGGGCTCGCAACGCCGGCCGTGGTCACGTTGGCCGCGTTCGGCGGCGCCGCCGTCGCGACGGTGGTGGTGGCTATGCTCGCGCGTTACGCGGGCGGTCGCGCCGAACCGCGCCTGCTGTTGATGGCCGGCGTGGTCGTCGGCGCGTTCGCCAACGCCGTGATTCTTGTGGCGCTTGCCGACTCGCCGCCTGATCGCATTCGCGGTGCACTGTGGTGGATGATGGGCTCCACGGCCGATGCGACGTGGGGTGCCGTGGCGCGCACCGGCGCCGCGTTGCTGCTGCTCGGTGGCATACTGGTGGTGCGCGCGCGTGAGCTCGATGTCCTGTCGCTTGGCGAGGAGCCCGCAGTCGCGCTCGGTGCCGATGTCGATCGCGCCGCACGACGCACGTTTCTCGTGGCGTCTTGGCTGGCTGCGTCCACGGTCGCCGTCATCGGTTTGATCGGATTTGTCGGACTGGTCGTGCCCAACCTCGCGCGTGCGCTCGGCGCGCATCGGCACCGTCCGATGCTGGTGGTGTCCGCGCTGTACGGCGGCGTGTTGCTGGTGGCGGCCGATATTGTCGCACGCTCGGTGCGCGCGCCGATCGAGTTGCCACTGGGTGCGGTCACTGCGTTGGTCGGGGTGCCGTTCTTTCTTGCGCGCCTGCGGAAGCTGGCGTGACCACGACACGAGCACTTGAGAGCGCGACCGTCGAGATCGAGTTTCACGACGTGCGCGTCACGTATCCGCGTGCGCCGGCGCCGGCGCTGGATGGTGTGTCGGTACGCGCCGAGGCCGGTCGGGTGACGGCCGTCGTCGGTCCGAACGGCAGCGGCAAGAGCACGTTGGTCCGCGCACTCCTGCGCCGTGTCCCGATCACCGGTGGGCACATCGTGGTGGGCGCTGATGCGCACACATCACTCGACGCGCGCACGTTTGCACGGCGCGTGGCCGTGGTACCGCAGCGTGAAGAAGTGCAGCTCGCGTTGCCGGTGCACGAGTTCGTGCTGCTGGGCCGTCACGTACACCTCGGCTCGTTCACACCCGTTGGGGCACATGATCGCGCCGCGGTGCGCGATGCCCTCGATCGGGCGGGCATGTTGCATCTCGCGGATCGTCGTACGGACACCCTGTCCGGCGGTGAGTGGCAACGTGTGCGCATCGCACGGGCGTTGGCGCAGGAGGCCCCGGCCATGGTTTTCGATGAACCAACCACGTTTCTCGATATCGCACACGAAATGGCCGTGTTCGAGTTGCTCGATGCGCTCGCCGCCGACGGCCGAACAGTGCTCCTGATCAGTCATCAGCTCAACCTGGTCGCTCGATTTGCGTCGCACATTGTGCTGTTGTCGGAAGGACGTGTGGCCGCCTCGGGCGGGGTGAACGAGGTGATGCGCGGTGACATTCTCGAGACTGTGTACGACTGGCCCTTGGTGGTGACACGCGATCCCGCGGTCGGCGCGCCGGCATTGGTACCGCTTCGGAAGAGTGCGCGCGGTGTGCGGTCACGGTCATGAATGTCCGGGCGTTCGCGCTGATGGGTGCGCTCTGCAGTGCCTTGCTCGGGCGCGCCTCCATGCTGCAGGGGCAGGGCAGCGCGCACGTCGTGTGTGTCGTTGATGCGGCCACGAACGCGCCGGTGCCGTATGCGCGCGCTCGAATCGGGAGTCGTGTACTCGCCGCCACGAAGTGGGACGCGCGCGGGGCGGTCGACGCGTGGTGCCTTGTGGTGCCGTCGGACGCGCGCGGCCAGATGCTGGTGACACGGATCGGCTACGTGCCGGCGCGTCTGCCGAGTGACGCCGTGACGTCGACCGCGTCGGCTTCGATTGCGTCGGCTTCGTTTGCGTCGGCTTCGACTTCGTCGGCTTCGGTCGTCGCGACCCCGCCACGCATCGATACAATGTTCGTTCGTCTGGTGCCACTGGCCTCGGCGCTTCCGGCGAACCTCACCGTCGCGCCGTCGGGCGCGTCGGCCGGTCCCGGTACGCGCAACGCCGTCACGCTGTCCGTCGATTCGGCGCGCGCGATCGGTGCGTCGTCGACCGGTGCACTGGTGGCGATGCTGCCGTACACGTTTCCGCGCAGTGCGAGAGGCGAAGTCTCGCTCTCG
>JBBRFQ010000048.1:0-21695 GCA_038224035.1 Gemmatimonadales bacterium | reverse complement strand
GCGTACGCCGCGGGAAATGCCGAGTCGGCCAAGCCGCGCGTGAGCACGGCGCGTACGGAATCCGTGATCACTCGCTGACGCCATGCAGCAAGCATCGCATCGCGTGATGGATCACTGGATTCGCGCACGGCGCCGGAACGGCACGCGGATGCGAACGCACACAGAGTGAGCAGCGCGACCAGGGACCGGTCACGCTTCACGGAACGGCCCTCACGCTCGCCGCTCGGGCAATACCGTCGCCAGCCGAAAAGAATCCGGGCAGCGACACGGGTGACTTGCCACCGATGGCGGCTTGCCCGGTAATCGCACGCGCGGCCGCGGTTTCGAGCGATTCGCCGCGCCCGTACGACACCGCGTACGTGGGAACTGACGGAAACTGTTTGATGACGTACGGGTTGCCGCCGGCCACCACAATGGTCCTGGAATCGGCGCCCAGCCCCTCGATGAACTCTGCGACACGCGGTGCAATCGCGAAACGTCCGGCGCCTTCGAGCGTGCGCGTGTACGTGTACACCACCACACGATCCATACCGCGCGCGAGTTGCGCGAGTGAATCGAGTTCGGCGGCTCCGGTGCGCGGTGTTACGCGCACGACACGCGTGGAGGCGACGGCGCGCGAGAACGCAGCGCTGAACGCCGCGCCGGCACTGACATCGTTGTCCGGCGCGTAGAGCACCAGCAGCGATCGCATCGTGCGTGTCACCGGGAGCAGATCATTGCGATTGCGGAGCAACGTGATGGCACGACCCGCGATCTCGCGTGCCGTTTCCGCGTGCTCGGGATGTCCCACGACTTCGCGCAATGCTTCGAGCGAGACCATCGGCCGCGCGATCGCGCCGGTACGTAACTTGAGTTCCAGAATGCGTCGCACACTGGCGTCAACCTGCGTGCGAGGAATCGAGCCCAACTCCACGGCTCGTACCACCGCCGCAATGGCTCGCTCTACATTGCCGGGCATGAGCAGAATGTCATCACCGGCGCGCACGGCGCGCACCGCGCTCTCGGCAACACCGTAACCTTTCGCGATGCCGTCCATGGTCAGTGCGTCCGTCACGGTGAGTCCCCGAAAGCCGAGTGTATCACGCAGCAGTCCGGTCATCACATCGCGTCGCAGGGTGGCCGGCACCGAGTCGCCATAGACCTGCGGGAGCGCAATGTGCGCCGTCATCACGCTGGCCGCACCGGCGGCGATACCGGCGCGAAATGGCACGAGCTCCACGGCGTCGAGTCGCGAACGCGCCACCGAGATCACCGGCAATCCGAGATGCGAGTCGACATCTGTGTCGCCATGTCCCGGAAAATGTTTGAGCGTGGCCGCAGCGCCGCCTTCCTGCACACCGCGCACAAACGCCGCCGACAACCGTGCCACCGCGTCGGGCCGTTCACCGAACGACCGGGTGTTGATGACCGGATTGGACGGATTGTTGTTCACGTCCACCGTGGGCGCAAAGGCGAGATGAATACCGATCGCGCGGGCCTCCCGTCCGGTAATGAGACCAGCGGCTTCCGCATCGGCCTCGCGGCCACCGGCGCCGATCGCCATGTTGCTCGGCAGCACCGTCGCCGAGCCCGCGCTCATGAGTGAGGGCGCGAATACGCCACCCTCCAGTCGGCCAAGCCCGGGCTCCACATCTGAGGCCACCAGCAGCGGAATCCGCGAACGCGTCTGCAGGTAGTTCACTTTGGCCGCCACTTCGATGGGCGAGCCGAGCGACATGACGATGCCGCCAACGCCCAGCTCGGAGACCTGCTCGGTGATCGTGGCGAATCCCGGATCGTAGGCGCCGGTGTAATCGCCGAGCACCCAGATCATCACCATTTGTGCGACGCGATCGCGAAGTGAGAGCGATTCGAGCGTAGATTCGATCCAGACGCGATGTTGTGGTGGAAGCGGGACGTCTGGAGAGAGCGCCAGTGGACCGGGTACCGCTGCGGGAACCGGTGGCGTTGCGCCCGGTACACCAGAAGGACGCGGTGAACACGCGGCGAGCGCGAGCACGACGATGACAACGAGTCGACGGCGAATGCCGGCGACCGATCGAAGGACACCGAACGGCGAAGCGAGGACTGTGTGCGGCTGACGCATTGGCGGGGACAGAGAGGGGCCATGGTGGAGCAGCACCGTGAGCGGCGCGCTACCCGTCGAGGGGATTATACCCCCGGTTGGCACGGCTTGCTCCTGATGAGCGTCCTGGCACTCAGCACCGTCGCCTGCGCGTCGACGCCGCGCCCGGGCCCCAACGACGATCCGGATGATCCGCGATTCCGCGATCGCACGGTCCGGCCCGGCATTTCGGTGCTGTTGAACGACAGTATCCATCTTATCAAGGACAAGCGGGTCGGGCTGATCACCAATCAGACGGGCGTCGATGAAAAGGGACGCAGTACGGTCGATCTGCTCTTCAGCGATGAGCGCGCGACGAAAGCGAACGTGAAGCTGGTCGCGCTCTTTTCGCCCGAGCACGGTATTCGTGGCACGGAGGATCGCTCGAATCTGCCCAACGAGCTCGATCCCAAGACGGGCCTGATGATCTATTCGCTATATCAGCGCTCCACCATGGGGCCACCGGACAGTACGCTGCGTAATGTCGATGTGCTCGTGGTTGATCTGCAGGACATCGGTACTCGCACGTGGACGTACGTGGGCGTCGTGCTTTACGCGATGCAGGCGGCGGAGCGACGCGGCATCCCGATCCTGGTGCTCGATCGACCCAACCCGCTCAATGGGCTGCGCGCGGAAGGCGCGATTCTTGATTCCTCGATCGCCGACGCGCGCGAGTCGACGCTGGAGTCGCCGCGCAACGGGTTTTCCCTGTGGCCGGTGCCGCTGCGTCATGGACTGACGATGGGCGAAATGGCGGCCCTGTTCCACCGCGAGCTCAAGATGACCGGTCGGCTGCACGTGGTGCCGATGGACAACTGGCGCCGAGCGATGTGGTTCGACGACACCGATCTGCCATGGGTGAAGCCGTCGCCGAATCTGCCCACATTGATGAGCGCGCTCGTGTACCCGGCGCTCGTGCCCTTCGAAGCCACGAACGTGTCGGTGGGACGCGGCACCGGCGAGCCCTTTGAGCGGGTCGGGGCGCCGTGGTTCAAGGCGGATAGCGTGAAGCGACTGCTTGACGATCTCGAACTGGCCGGTGTTCGCTTCCAGACGGAGCGCTTCACACCCCGGGATCCGGGCGACAAGAAGTACGATGGGCAGGCGATCCCGGGCGTGCGCATCCAGGTGACCGACCGGGAGCGCGTTCAAGTCGGGCGCCTCGGCGCGGCGCTGCTCTGGGCGATTGCCAAGGCGCATGGACCCGCCTTCACTTACACTGAACGCCGCCTCGACGAACGGCTCGGCTCAACGGTGGTACGGCAGGCGCTGATCGCCGGCGAGGACCCGGACCGGGTGATTGACCGTTTACTTCAGGACATTGTGCGCTACGAAGCATCGGTACGCCGCTATCATCTGTATCGGTAGCTCTCTACCGTTGATGCTCCCGGGGTCCTAACTTTGTCACGGTCGTGTTGCGGTAAACCGGTCCCGGGCTGGGGCGGTTACGGCACGATGCAGCCGAGCTCGACAGTCGAGAGCAATGGCGGTGCTGCCAGATCACTTCGCGCCCGAGCGGCATGAACGCACTGTGGGACTGGATTCAACGGGGCTACCTCCGGGTCATCGGACCCGTGGGCGACTTCCTCGTACGCCGCCGCGTCAAACCGAACACGATTACCACGATCGGCACGATCTGCACGCTGATCGCCGGACTGATTTTTGCCACCGGCCATATTCGGACTGCGGGATGGTTTCTCGGGCTGACGGCGCTTTTTGACGTACTGGATGGCACAGTCGCCCGCCGCACGGGCACCAGCTCAGTGTTCGGTGCTTTCTACGATTCCACGCTGGACCGGCTGAGCGATGGTGCGCTGATGGGTGGCCTGGTGGTGTTTTACGCCATCAATCCGGTCCATCAGAGCACACCGATGCTGGTGATCACGCTGCTCGGCCTGATCGCCGCGTTCCTGACTTCGTATGCGCGAGCCCGCGCGGAAGGACTTGGCGTCGATGCCAAGGTCGGGCTGCTGCAGCGCCCCGAACGCATTACGCTTCTGGCCGCGCCGCAGGCGTTTTTCGGATTAGCCCTCGACGGCTGGGTGCTTGCCGGAATCGTGACGTTGCTGAGCGTCACCGCCTGGATTACCGTCGCGCAGCGCATGTCGTTCGTGTATCGCATGACCGACGGACGCGCGCCGTCGAGCGACATTTCACCGTTGCCGTCAGCACCGGTGCGGGCCCCCAGCGCAACCTCCCCCGTTTCTTCTACCATCTCTCCGGCGCTCACTTCGGCGCCCGGTGCATCCCTCAAGGGAGAATGACCTTAGTGTCCGACACGTCCATTCGTACTCCTGCCTCCATCGCCCCGGCTTCAGGCAAGCTCGTTATTTTCACGCCGGGACTTGGCGCCGTGGCGACCACGTTCATTGCGGGCGTGGAGCGGGTTCGTCGCGGTCTGTCCGCGCCGATCGGTTCGCTCACGCAGATGGCCACGATTCGCCTCGGCAAGCGCACCGAAGCGCGCAGCCCGCTCATCCGCGATTTTGTGCCGCTCGCGGCGCTGCAGGACATTGTGTTCGCGGCCTGGGATCCCATTCCGGATGATGCGTACACCGCGGCGGTCAAGGCCGGCGTGTTGCAGGCGTCGGACCTCGAGCCCATTGCTGATTTCCTCAAGGGCATCACGCCGATGCCGGCGGCATTTGAGTCGCGCTACGTCACGCGTCTGCACGGCACGAATGTGAAGACCGGACCGAACAAGCGCGATCTCGCCGAACAGATTCGCAAGGACATTCGCGAGACCAAGCTGGCCCATGGCGCCGAGCGCGCGGTGATGGTGTGGTGCGGCTCGACGGAAACGTTCATCAAGGCCGGCCCGCAGCACCAGACGATCGAAGCGTTTGAGAAGGCCATGGAAGAGAATGACGACGCCATCGCGCCGTCGATGTTGTACGCGTACGCTGCCATCATGGAGAACGTGCCGTATTGCAACGGCGCGCCGAACCTGTCGGCCGATTTCCCGGCGCTGCTCGACCTCGCGGTAGCACGCGGTGTGCCCGTCTCCGGCAAGGATTTCAAGACCGGCCAGACATGGATGAAGACGGTGCTCGCGCCAGGCATCAAGGCGCGCATGCTCGGTCTCGAAGGATGGTACTCCACGAACATTCTCGGCAATCGTGACGGCGAGGTGCTCGACGATCCAGCGTCGTTCAAGACGAAGGAAGAGTCGAAGTTGTCGGTGTTGCACAACATTCTGCAGCCGGAGCTGTATCCCGAGCTGTACGAAGGGTTCTCGCACGTGGTGCGCATCAACTACTACCCGCCGCGCGGAGACAACAAGGAAGGATGGGACAACATCGACATCGTGGGCTGGCTGGGGTACCCGATGCAGATCAAGGTCAACTTCCTGTGCCGCGATTCCATTCTCGCTGCACCGATCGTGCTCGACCTCGCGCTGTTCAGTGACTTCGCGCATCGCGCCGGCATGAAGGGTATTCAGGAATGGCTGTCGTTCTACTACAAGAGCCCGCAGACGGCTCCCGGATTGCAGGCCGAACACGACCTGTTCATCCAGCAGACCAAGCTCAAGAATACGCTGCGTCATTTGATGGGTGAGGATGTCATCACGCATCTTGGGCTGGAGTACTATCAGTGAGCCGGATGTTGGGTCGTTCCGCGCGCGCCAGGTTCGCCCTCGGCGCGCTGGCAGTGCTCGTCACCGCGTGCGGTGGTGGGCGAAAGGAGAATGAGTTCCGCATGACCACGGAATCGTTTTCCATTCGAGTGGCGGTCGATCCGGCGCCCCCGAAGGCGGTGGAACAGATCAGCTGGACCGTCGTGGTCATGGACAAGGAAACCGGACGCCCGGTCGACATGGGCGAAGGGCGCATCTTTGCGAGCAGCCGCGACGGCAAGAACATTTCGAACGGCTTCGCGCCCACCGATCGGGTGGGCACGTACACCACGAAGCTGTTTTTCGTGACCGCCGGCACGTGGGCCATGGGCATTCAATTCCGGCGCGATTCCACTCAGGTACTCGAGCGCACGCAGGATTGGATGCAGGATGTGCGTTCGGGCGACGAACCTGGTGAGTACACCTTGCCGTCGGTGACACCCGTGCCAACCGATAGCGTGAAGCCCGACAGCGTGCGTCCCGACACCTCGCCTCCGGAGGGCGCGGCCCCGCCGCGCTGAGTCATGCGTTTGTTTCATCGTACGTCGCTGCATCCTGACAGGGTGATGCAGGAAGCCGATGCCTTCTTCGGCGCTCTGCTCCTCGACCGCACACACGCCGAGCTGCGCACGCGGCAGTATCGAGGTGCGCTGGGTACGCTCGCGCTGCAGGTGAAAATGGAAGGCGGTCACTACACGTTCGTCGAAGCACACACCGATCAGATTGGCGAGAGTCGGCTCGACAAGAACGTGAAGAAGTTTTTCGTGCGGTTGCATCGCACCGCCGATCCGCGGCACCAACTCGAGGCGGCGTACTGATGGCGCGCGCCGGGAAGGCCCCGGCGCGAACGACGGGTGCGGCGGGCGCGGCAGCGCGTCCGAGCGATGCCCTTTCGCGCGAACAGCGGATCACACTGTACCGCTACATGCGGCTCACCCGCGTACTCGAAGAGCGGTTGGTGGCGCTGTATCGGCAGACCAAAGTGGTGGGGGGACTCTTTCGCTCGCTCGGCCAGGAAGCCGACGCCGTGGGCAGTGCGTTCGCGCTCGAACAGCGGGATGTGCTCTCGCCACTCATCCGCAATCTCGGCGCCATGCTGGTGAAAGGCGCCACGCCGCTCGAAGTGCTGCGGCAGTACATGGCGAAGGGTGATTCCCCAACGCGCGGACGCGAACTCAACATTCACTTCGGCGACACCGAGACGCGCAACTTCATCGGGCAGATCTCGCATCTCGGCGACATGGTGCCCGTGATGGCCGGCGTGACGCTGTCGTTCCGGCTGCGCGGCGAAGAGCGCGTGGGACTTGTGTACATCGGCGACGGTGCGACCTCTACCGGTGCGTTTCATGAGGGCATCAACTTTG
Source organism: Gemmatimonadales bacterium (assembly GCA_038224035.1). Taxonomy (GTDB): domain Bacteria; phylum Gemmatimonadota; class Gemmatimonadetes; order Gemmatimonadales; family Gemmatimonadaceae; genus JAABRT01. The sequence goes on along the minus strand of JBBRFQ010000048.1, from coordinate 14,611 downwards.
CTGCGGTGCAGAAATGTCCGCTCGTGGTGATCGTGGAAAACAACGGGTACGCGTATTCCACGCCCACGCACAGGCAGACGGCCGCGAAGCAGTTTGTCGACAAGGCGATCGGCTACGGCATTGTTGGTGTGCAGGCCGACGGCAACGACGTACTCGCGGTGTACGATGTCACGAAAGAGGCGGTGGATCGTGCGCGCCGCGGTGAAGGGGTCACGCTCGTGGAGCTCATGACCTATCGGCGCAAGGGACATGCCGAGCATGACAATCAGTCGTACCAGCCCGTGAGCGAAATCGAGCGCTGGGCTGAGGCGAACGACCCGATCGACCGCTATGTGCGCGTGTTGCGCGAAGCGCAGGGCGTCAGCGACGAGGAGTTTGCCGCGATCGAGGCGGAGATTGTGGCGCTGGTGGACAGCGCCACCGACGAAGCCGATGCGTCGCCGATGCCGGAGCCCACCGATGCACTCGTGGGTGTGTATGCCGATCCCGCGATTGTGCCACCCTTGTGGTTCCGCGCGTCGGTACGCAGCGCCGTTGACGCGAACGAACGCGCGCAAGGGTGGGGCACCTATGACGGTTGAGCGCACGTATCTCGAAGCGATTCGTGATGCCATGGACGAAGAAATGGCGCGCGATCCCAACGTGTTCCTGCTCGGCGAGGATATCGGCGCGTTCGGCGGCGCCTTCAAGGTGACCGATGGCCTCATGGCCAAGTACGGCGAGTCGCGCGTGATCGATACACCGATTTCCGAAGCCGGCATCGTGGGCGCGGCAGCGGGTGCGGCGCACATGGGCATGCGACCCATCGTGGAGCTGCAGTTCATCGACTTCATTTCGTGCGCCTACGACATGCTCACCAACTACGTGGCGACGGCGCGCTATCGTGCGTTCCTGCCGTGTCCAATGGTCGTGCGTGGTCCAAGCGGCGGCTACGTGCGCGGCGGGCCGTTCCATTCGCAGAATCCGGAAGCGGCCTTCTTGCACACGCCCGGTCTCAAGATTGTGTATCCGTCCACGGCGTCTGACGCCAAGGGCTTGATGAAGGCAGCGGTGCGCGATGAAGACTGCGTGCTCTTTTTTGAGCACAAATATCTGTATCGCCGCGTGAAAGAAGTGATGCCCGAGGGCGATCATGTGGTGCCGATCGGCAAGGCGCGCATCGCGCGTGAGGGCACTGATGTCTCGATCATCACGTACGCGGCTACCGTCTGGCGCGCGCTCGAGGCGGCTGAGCAGTTGCAGGCGGAGTACGGCATCTCGGTTGAGGTGCTCGACCTGCGCTCACTGCTGCCCCTCGATGATGAAGCCATCGAGGCGACAGTGCGCAAGACCAATCGCCTCCTGATTGTGCACGAGGACACGCGAACCGGTGGCATTGCCGGCGAAATCACGGCGCGCGTCAGCGAAACGTGTTTTGAATGGCTCGATGCGCCGATTCTGCGCGTTACAGCTGCGGACGTTCCGCTCCCGTACTCGCCGCCGCTTGAGGACTATGTGCTGCCACAGACATCGGACATCGTGCGCGCGGTGCGGCGACTTGCTGCCTACTGACCGCCAGCTCTGCCATGACTGATTCTGATCGCAAGCCCGACGACAATCGTCCCAATACGCATCCAGCCGACAAGCCCGGACGCGGCATCAACGCACCGGCACTGAGCGACGAAGATCGCCGCATGGCCCGCATCGGGGTCGGCTGTTTCACCACGTTTATCGGAGCCATCAGCGGCGCAATGGTTGGCGTGCTCATCGCTGTTGGGTTCACCTTCGGGACACGCTGCGAGCCGCTGGATGGGCTCCCGGCGTGCCACTGGCATATCTTTGCAGGGTGGGGCGCGCTCATCGGCGCGCTGACTCTACCGACTTTGGCACTCTCGCGGCTCCGCCGGCGCGAACGCGCTGGCACCTGACCGCTGTACGAGGAGAACTCCGTGGCACGCGTCGACGTAATCATGCCCCAGATGGGCGAATCAATCGCTGAAGGCACCGTCTCCCGTTGGCTCAAGAAGGCGGGCGACACGGTGAAGCGCGATGAGCCCATCTTCGAAATCTCCACCGACAAGGTGGACGCGGAGATCCCGTCGCCGTCATCGGGCGTATTGCTGGAGATCATCGTGGGTGAAGGCAGCACGGTGGAAGTTGGCACCGTCGTGGCCCGCCTTGAAACCGATGCTGCCGCCGCCGCGGCCGCGCCCGCTCCTCCGCCGGTCGCTCCTGCTGCGGCACCCGCCGCCGCACCAGCGGCGACACCCGTTGCTGCCGTGGTCGTGCCCGCGGCGCCGGTTGCGGCAGCGTCGCAAACGCCCGCGCCCGCCGCCGGTACGCTCGAGGACCGGCTGCGCACCAAGTCGTCGCCGCTCGTGCGCAAGATGGCCGCTGAGCATGGGGTCGAACTCGCTGGCCTGACCGGCTCCGGCATCGCCGGCCGCGTCACGCGTCGCGACTTCGAAGCGCATCTCGCGGCCACGCCGTCGGCGCCGGTCGCGCCCTCGCGTCCCGCCGTCGGCGCTTCCATGCATGCGCCCGGAGGCATCTCGATCGACACGCCCTCCGCCACACCGTGGCCCGGTGACCGCGTCGAGCCGATGTCCAAGATGCGCAAAGCCACGTCCGATCACATGGCGCTCGCGCGTCGCGTGGCGTCGCACGTGACGTCGTTCTTTGAAATCGATCTTACCCGCATCTCGCGCATTCGCACCAAGGAGCGCGCCGCGTTCGAAAAACAGACCGGTCAGAAGCTCACGTACCTGCCGTTCATCTGTCGTGCGGTCACACAGCAGCTCAAGCGTCACCCCGTGCTGAACGCGGCCGTCAACGGGAACGAGATCATCTTCCGACAGCAGTACAATCTCGGTATTGCCGTGGCACTCGAGCCCACGGGATTGTTGGTGCCCGTCGTCAAGCGTGCCGATGAGCTCTCGCTCACCGGTCTTACGCGCACGATCAACGATCTCGCCGCGCGCGCGCGCACGAAAAAACTGCAACCGTCCGAGTTGCAGGACGCCACCTTCACCATCACGAACCCCGGTGTCTTCGGTTCGCTGCTCGGCACACCGATCGTGCCGGTTGGCACCACCGCGATTCTCGGACTCGGCGCGATTGAAAAACGCCCCAAGGTCATCACCGGTGCCGATGGTGAAGACACCATCGCGATTCGCACCTGCGCGTACTTCTCGCTCTCGTTCGATCACCGTGTGGTGGACGGTGCCGATGCCGACAAGTTCATGGCCGACCTCAAGGCGGCGCTCGAAAGCGTCGGTGAGTCCATCGAATGACTGAGCGGCGCACGCTACTGGTTGCGGAGCGCGTCGTGCCGCCGGGTGATCGGGAGCGGTATGTGGCTTCACTGCGGGAAACGCAAGTGCGCTGCGAAGCCGAGGGCGTGCATTTCTGGGCGTTTGAGCACGAGCGCGATCAATCGCGGTATCTCGAGTTTGCCGAAGCGAAGGATGCGGCCAGGCTCAACGCGGTCGTGCTCGATAGTGCCAGCACCTCGCGCTGGTACGCGCTGGAGCTGAAGTAGCATGCCCAGTCGACAGCTTCAGGCGGCCGGTCGCACGTGGCGGGTGTACCCGAGTGGCTTTCTGACGCAATCGGTCGGCGATGAGTTCTCCCTGATCTTCGTCTCGGGCGAAGGCGAGCAGCGCGAGGTGCGCCTCACGCGCTTCTCGCCGACATCTACGCGATCCCGGGAGCAGGCGCTGGCCGAACTCTCGCCAACGCAACTGGAGCGTCTGTTCGGAATGTCCCAATCGAGTCTGCGCTCACCCGAAGCTGGCTATCGCGCGTGATTGACTCTCTCGCGGGTATCGCCATCGCACCGTCCTCAGGGCAGGAACCCGCGGCTCCGCGTTTCGTCGATTTGCAGGTGCACACCACCGCGTCCGACGGTGTGCTCCCGCCCGCTGCGGTTGTTGAAGCCGCGGTCCGCGCGAAGCTCGCCGCGATCTCGATTACCGATCACGACTCGATCAGCGGTTTGCCCGAAGCAGAAGAGGCCGGAGCGCGTTTGGGCGTACGCGTTGTGCCCGGCGTTGAACTCGCGGCGCACTTCGAGTCCGACGAGTACCACTTGCTCGGCCTGCACCTCGCCGATCGCGAGGCGATTGAAGGTGATCTGCGCGCGTTCAGACAAGAGCGCATCGCGCGAGCGGAGGAGATGGTGCGTGTGCTCAACGCACACGATATCCCGGTGACCATGGAAGCCGTTCTCGTGCACGCTGATGTGGGCGCGGTTGGTCGCCCGCATCTCGCACGTGCGCTCGTGGACGGCGGCTGGGTACGCGATTTTCGCGAAGCCTTCGACAAGTGGCTCGGTTGGGGCAAACCGGCGTATGTCGAGAAAGGCGAGCTCACCGTGTCCGACGCGATCTCCCTGGTGCACCGTGCGGGCGGACTCGCCGTGTGGGCGCATCCCGGCGACATGGCCACCGAATCGCGTCTCACCAAGTTGCACGCGCTGGGTCTCGACGCGGTGGAAGTGTTGCACCCCAGTCACCCGCAGCCGCTGGCAGAACGCATCTACGATCGTGCGGAACGCGTCGGTCTGTTGCCAAGCGGTGGCTCCGATTGGCATGGTGCCGCCGAGGGACCGCGCCAGCTCGGTGGACAGCTGGTGCCATATCTCTGGCTCGCGCGACAGGATCTTGCGATCAAAGAGCGCGTGGGATGACAGCGCCTGCCCGCGTCACGCTGGTGACGGGCGGGGCCAGACGTGTGGGCGCCGCGATTGTGCGGGCCTGTGCGATGCGCGGCGATGCGGTGGTGATTCACGCGTCGCGTTCAGTCAGCGAAGCCCAGACGCTCGCCGATGCGCTGCGAGCGCAGGGTGCATCGATTGCGGTGGTGCAGGGTGATTTGAGCGACCCCGAGACACCGGAGCGCCTGGTAAAGGAGGCCGCAGAAACCTTTGGTCGTCTCGATGTGCTGGTGAACTCGGCCGCGACCTTTGTGCAGAATGATCCGATGTCGATCACGCCGTCGCAGTGGGATCTCGCGTTTGCCGTGAACGTGCGTGCGCCATTCTTTCTCTCGCAGGCAGCGGCACGTGTCATGGTTTCGGGTGGCGTCATCGTGAACATCGCCGATCATCTCGCGTTCGAAACGATGCCCGCGATGGTGGCGCACGGCGCCGCCAAGAGTGCACTGGTGCATGTCACGCGCACACTCGCCCGCGCGCTCGCGCCAACGATTCGTGTAAATGCGATTGTGCCCGGACTTGTGAGTGCGCCGGAATCATGGACGGATGAGGATGCCGCGCAATTTCTGCGCGGTGTGCCACTTGGCCGGGCGGGCACCGCTGACGACGTGGCACAGGCCGTGTGTTGGCTGATCGATGCCTCCTACGTCACGGGCGCGATCGTTCCCGTGGACGGCGGCCGTGGCGTCGCCCGATGAGCGGTCTCGTACGATGAGGCGCCTCCCGATGCGTGGAGTGGGACGATGACCGCCTCTGTGCGACCGTCTGTCGCGTTTGGCCACGTGGTGGTGATCGGCGGCGGGTGCTACGGTAGTTGGTACACGCAACAACTGGCTCGCGCCGCCGAACACGGCGCGCTCGCGGTCTCGCGGGTCACGGTGATCGATCGGGATCCGGATTGTCTGGTCGCGCAGCGACAATCGGCGGGCGCGTATGCCATGCTTCCGCTGGTGGTGGAGACCGCCGAATGGCACGCGTGGCTGGCGGCCTGGCTTGATGACGCCGAGCCGGACGAGCGCGCCGGCGATGCGATCGTCCCATCGCCGCTCATGCCGCATCTGCTGCTCGACTGGTTGATGCATGGCGCACGGCGTCGATGGCCCGCGCGCTCCGTCGCGGTGGAGCCGCTGCGCGCCCCGCCGCCGATGCCGTGGGAACGGGCCGCTCCGGACGGTCGCCACTACGTCAGTTTCGCCGAGTGGATGTGTCCGGTGAACTGCATTGAGCCGGCCCGGTGTCCGGCCACGCGGGGCCCGCGCAGCTGGAGCATGCCGCCGGCACTCGCCGCATACGTCAGCGAGGAGCGCTCTTCCGGCCACCCGCTCGGCGGACCGATTATCTTTCACTGTTTACACCGTGTCTGGGGCGTTGGCATGATTGACGCCGATGCCGTCGTTCTGGCCGATCGCGTCGTGGCGGAAGCCGGTCACCACGGTGAGGCCCGACTGCTCGTTGGTACGGTTTCCCACTGTCATGGCGCGTTGGGCATACTGCACCTGTACTGATCGCCACAGATTCCCGCACTCACCACTGTCGTCATATGTCTGCACTTCGCGAAACGCTTGTCATCATCGGCAGTGGTCCGGCCGCGTGGACCGCCGCCGTGTACGCCGCACGCGCCAATCTCGATCCGGTCGTTTACGAGGGTGAAATCTCCCGCGAGATGGTGCCCGGCGGTCAGCTCATGTTCACCACCGATGTCGAAAACTTTCCCGGTTTCCCGGAAGCGCTCGGCGGCACCGATCTCATGGAGCGAATGAAGCAGCAGGCGGAGCGGTTCGGCACGCGCGTGATCTCCGAGAACATCGATGCTGTTGACTTCAGTCAGCGTCCGTTCGCGCTTACCACCAGCGGCGGACTTCGTTTTGTCGCAAGCGCGGTGATCATTGCCACCGGTGCGCGGGCCAACTGGCTCGGTCTGTCGTCAGAAGAGCGACTGGCGCGCACGGGCGGCGGTGTCTCGTCGTGCGCGGTGTGCGACGGTGCGTTGCCATCGTTCCGCAATCAGCGACTCGTCGTCGTGGGCGGCGGAGACTCGGCGATGGAAGAGGCGCTGTATCTCACCAAGTTCGCGAGCGAGGTGGTGATTGTGCATCGCCGCGATAGCTTCCGCGCGTCCAAGGTAATGGCCGATCGTGTGTTGCGTGACCCGAAGATCCGGGTAGAATGGCACTCGCAGGTGATCGACGTGCTCGGCGAGGATTTCATCACCGGCGTGCGACTCGAAGATGTGCGGGACAGTTCGCGGCGCGATCTCGAGTGCGGCGGCATGTTCGTGGCAATCGGCCATACGCCCAACACCAAGTTTCTCGGCGGGCAGCTCGCGCTGCATGAGAACGGTTACATCGTCACACCCGACGGTTGGCGCACAACCACGAGCGTTGAGGGTGTGTTCGCCGCGGGGGATGTGATGGATAGCTACTATCGTCAGGCGGTGACCGCCGCCGGAACGGGCTGCATGGCGGCACTTGAAGCCGAGCGTTGGCTCGCGCACAACTCCGTGGAGTCGCACGTCGCCGTTGAGGGTGCGACGGCGTGAAGATCACGTCGTTCGTGGTGGGGCCGCTGCAGGAAAACTGCTATTTGCTGGTCGATGAGCAGGCTGGCGAGGCCGTGCTCATCGATCCGGGCGACGAAGCGGAACGTCTGGCGCAGGCAGCGCTTGCCAGCGGCGCGCGGTTGAACGCGATCTGGTTGACGCACGGTCACGTGGACCACGTTGGCGCGGTGACCGCGTTGGTGGAGCAGTTCCACGTGCCTGTCGCCCTGCATCCGCTCGACCGATCGCTGTACGATCGAGCGCCGGAGATCGGGCTGATGTACGGCATGCGAATCCCGCCGCTCCCGGAGCCCACGATGACCCTGTCGGAGGGCGACGTGGTGCGCGTCGGCACACTGGAGTTTACTGTGATGCACGTGCCGGGTCACTCGCCGGGCCACGTCGCGTTTGTTCGCGACGCCGTGATGTTCTCGGGCGACGTGCTGTTTGCCGGCTCCGTCGGCCGCACCGATTTGCCGTTGTGTGATCCCAGGGCGATGCGACACTCGCTGGAGCGACTCAGCGGTTTGGCGCCCCACACCACGGTGTATTGCGGACACGGCCCGCACACCACGATTGCCCGCGAACTCGCCTCCAATCCGTTCCTGTCCGGACTTGCCCGTCCGGTTGGTTCCTGAGCACCGGTGGCGGGTATAGCACCAAGCAACGATCCGCCATGCTCATGACTCTTGCCCATTCTTTCATGTCCAGACACGTGTCCGCTTCGCGCCTCGGCCGCCGATTGTTTGCTGCTCTGTGCGGTGTCTCCGCGCTCATGCTCGGCGCGTGCGTCGGCCTTGATGATTCCGCCAATAACAATCGCTATGGCTCGGTCAATCTGCGGGCAACCGGGAGTGCGCCGGGGCCATTCTCAGCCACGGCAACTGTCACCTTCTTCACCGGCGGCGAGGCCACGTTGCCGACCAGTGTGACGAGTGTCGATCAGTGCGGTCAGTTTCCGTTCACCGTGGAACAGATCGTACCGGGGAACCTCACCGGCGGTACGTCGCTTGCGCTGCGCGTTGGCGGGCAGAGTTATGCGATGACGGAGCCGCCTACGGTCCCCCGCATTTACACACTGCCGGCGCCAGGCGTCGCACTGTATCAGGCCGGAGATTCGGCCATCCTGACGGTGCCCGGTGTGGCGGGCGGCTTCCCGGGCGGCCAGATCGCGGTGCGTCTCGCCGAGCCCGTGTTGCTCGGTCCACTGGCGCCGGTGGAGGCCGGCGAGGAGTATGCGATTTCGTGGGCCAGCAACGGCGATCCACGATCGGGCGTCATCATTTCCATGCGGTATGCACTGGCAGGCTCGACGGACGCACCGAACCGTCAGTTGCTCTGCACGGTGCGCGACGACGGCGCGTACACCATCCCCGGCGGTGTGCTCACGGAGTGGAGCACGTCAAACGCGGCCTCCCGGTCTGTGAACGTGCTGCGCTGGCGGACCAACGAGGCATCGGTTGACGAGCGATCCAAGCTGCACATTGTCTCCACGATCGATACCACCGCCGTCACCGTGAATCAGCCGTAAACATGAGCCTGCCCGGCTCGCTCTTTCGCCACGAGCGTGATCCGCTCGGCGAGTTGCCGGTGCCGGCAGACGCACTGTACGGCGTGCAAACGGTGCGCGCCGCACAGAACTTTCCCATCAGCGGGCTGCGTCCGCTGCCGGCGTTCGTGGATTCCGTGGTGCACATCAAGCGCGCGGCAGCGCTGACGCATCGCACGACCGGGCGACTCGACGCGCGACGTGCGGATGCCATCGTGCAGGCGGCCGACGAGATCATTGCCGGACGGCACCGCGATCAGTTCATTGTTGATCCGTATCAGGCGGGCGCCGGTACGTCACACAACATGAATGTCAACGAAGTGTTGGCCAATCGTGCGAACGAGCTGCTCGGTGGCGAGCGTGGGGCGTACGCACCCGTGCATCCGAACGATCACGTCAACATGGCGCAGTCCACCAACGATGTGATTCCCACGGCCATTCGCGTTGGTGCGTTGACCATGCTGGCGGCGTTCGAGCGGGCGACGCTCGGTTTGATCGACGCGTTTGCCGTCAAGGGTGTCGAGTTTGATGACGTGCTCAAGAGCGGGCGAACGCATTTGCAGGACGCGATGCCGATCCGGCTGGGGCAGGAGTTTACCGCGTACGCGCGAACGCTCACGCGTGATCTTGAACGTGTGCGACAGGCTGCGGATTACCTGCGTGATCTCGGCATCGGCGGTAGCGCCGTTGGCACGGGCGTGAACGTTGAGCCCGCGTATCCGGCACTTGTGATAGCCGAGCTCTCGAGCGCACTCGACATCCCGCTGCGTGTTGGTGTAGACCGCATTCAACTCATGCAGAGCATGGGTGATGCCGCCGCCTTCAGTGCATCGCTGCGCGTACTTGCGATGGACCTGAGCAAGATCGTCTCCGACTTGCGATTGCTCGTGAGCGGTCCGCGCACCGGGCTCGATGAGATCAGGCTGCCGGCGGTGCAACCTGGCTCGTCCATCATGCCGGGCAAGATCAATCCGTCGATCCCGGAGATGGTCAATCAGGTGTGTCTGCAAGTGGCGGGCAACGATACCTGTGTGAGCATGGCCGCGGAGCACGGACAGCTGCAGCTCAACGTGATGATGCCGGTGATGGCGCACAATCTGTTTCTCTCCATGCAGATTCTGACCAATGCCATGACGGTGCTAGATGCGCAGTGTGTGCGCGGTATCGAGGCTAATCGTGAGATGTGCGCCTATTGGCTCGAACGCTCGGCGGCGTTGGCCACGGCGCTGGCTCCGCAGATCGGGTACGCGCGCGCGGCCGAGTTGAGTAAGCAGTCGGTGAAGGAGGGCGTGCTCATTCGCGAGCTCGCCAAGCGTGAGCAGGTACTGTCCGAGGCCGCGCTTGAGGCCGCGCTCGACCTGCGTCGCATGACGGAGATTGGGGTGCCCGGCGAGCGCTCCGACGCCTGAGATTCCCGGCTCGGCTCGCCCCGCGCTCGTGTGTGACGCACGCACGTACTCGGCGGTGTGGTTGCGATGGAGGGTCGAATGCCGGTAAACTCCCTGCATGCGCATCACAACGTGGGCAGAGTACGGCTTGATTTGCGCGCTCCATCTGGCGCGCCGTCAGGACGAGGGTCCGGTCACCGGCCGTCAAATCGCCGCCACCGAGCGTCTCTCGGGCGACTACGTGGAGCAGATCCTGCTCCGGCTGCGCCGAGCCGAGATCGTACGCAGTAAGCGAGGAGCACGCGGGGGGTATCAGTTGGCCCGCGCGGCCACCGGGATCACGGTGCGCGACGTGATTCAGGCCTCGGAGCTCTCCACGTTCGATCTGCACTGCGTGTCGCATCCGGTTGACAGCGAGCGCTGTGCCGAATCCAGCGAGTGCAGCATTCGGCCCGTGTGGCTGCTGTTGCAGCAGCGGATTGACGAGGTGCTTGACAGTGTGCGCCTGTCGGACCTGATCGAACAGGAATCCGCGGTTCGCGAGCGTGTGGGACTCGCCGCGCTGCCCAAGCACGTCATCGGTAGCGGCAGGCTCGCGCTCCCCGTCCTGCCGGGTTGACGGTCATGGGCATGCTCGCCGCCCTCCAGGAAAAGCGCCGGCGTCAGGGGCTCGCGGAGCGCTATGTCGCGGCGTTGCTGCGACCTGCGGCGGCGGCCGATGTCGCTTGGCTCTCGGCCGCGGGCGGTGGATCGGCTGAGCGGTGCACCCGCGAGTTGGCGTTAGCGCAGCGGGCGATCGGGCTGATTGTGGCGGAGCGCGACGCGCTTGATGACCAGACGGCCGCCGATGTCTCGCACGCGCTCGACGCCGTGGTGGCCCGTGAGGCTCGCGAACGCCGGGGCGAGGTGGCCGAGTGGTCGGCGCACTGGCGGGAGTACGCCGACGCGCTGGCGGCCCGCGGGCGCGCTGAGCAGCCGCTTGGGCGCATTGCCCGGGTGCTACTGCGTCGGGTGGGCGTGGCGGAGCCGGAGAGCGAGCAGCTGACCCGCGGTGTGAGCATGGTGACCGCCTTCCGGCACTCGGCGAACGACGTGCTGCGCGAGGTGTATGGCGTTGCAACACTGCCCGAAGATCGGCCGCCCTCGGCCTTGTTGCGGGAACGGTCGGGCCACGGCTGAGCCGCCGCCCGCTGGCCTGAATGCACAATGCGGCGGAGCACCCTGAAGGTGTCCGCCGCATTGTTATACTCTCACTTCACGATCTCCCAGGTGCCGAAGGCCGGACTCGAACCGGCACGGGCTTGCGCCCACTGCGCCCTGAACGCAGCGCGTCTACCAATTCCACCACTCCGGCATACGCGAAACGCCCGTGTTTCACGCGAATCGTGAGTATAGGGGAAGAGGTAGCGTCAAGTCAACGTGTCCCGCGGTGTAAACTGTTGTGTCGCACCAACAAGCGTCCTTAGCTTCCCGATCGCATGGCGAAACCCGAGAATACCGACGAGCCGAGAAAGCTCATTGCGCGGAACAAGCGCGCCCGACACGACTACGAGATCACGGAGACGTGGGAGGCGGGCGTTGTGCTGCGCGGCACCGAGGTCAAGTCGCTGCGTGAGGGGCGGGCCAATCTGACCGACTCGTACGGCGTGACCAACGAGGGCGAGGTGTTCCTGCTCAACCTCAATATCGGCGCCTACGGCATGGGCAATCAGTTCAACCACGACCCCACCCGGTCGCGGAAGCTGTTGCTCCACCGGCGGGAAATCCGTCGTTTGTATGGAGCGCTGGAGCGGCAGGGTATGACCTTGCTGCCGCTCGAACTGTATTTCGTGCGCGGTCGCGTCAAGGTGTTGCTCGGACTCGGTCGCGGAAAGCAGGCGCACGACAAGCGCGAAGATCTCAAAAAGAAGGACGCCGATCGCGAGATCGCGCGCGCGCTGCGCACCCGCTGATTCTTTCGTCGTTCATTCAGGTAACTGATTTGTTGTTGCTCACGTTGCTCTGTGCGTGCCAGATCGCTGGTGCATCACCTCCGCCGCTTGTGGTGAAGGTGGGCGATCGGGTGCGTTCGGTGCCCGTGGTGGCGCACCCCGAAGGCGGCTCGGCCATGCGCGGCGATCAGCTCGCCGAGGCGCTGGGCGGCAAGTTCGTGGACGCCGGGAACGGTCGCTGGCGACTTGAGCTCGGCGATGTGTCGGTGAGCATGGCGGTGCTGGCGCCGTTCGCGATGAGTGGTGACGACGCACTGCCCATGCCCTCGTCTCCGTTCACGAATAGTGGGCGTGTCTATGTGCCATATGCGCTGGCCACCGATGTGCTGCCGCGAGCGATGGGCGGGCTCATTTTTGATACCGATCGTGTGGAGCTGCGACGGTTTGCCGTGGTCACACGTCGGGCGGTGGCTTCGCGGGTGTTGGCTGACGCGCCTGCGGTGGCCGCACCCACACCGGCGCCGGTACGAACGAGCGCGCCGGTTGGCATGACGCCCTCGGCGAGAGCGCCGGTGCGCAAGCGTCTGGTGGTGGTGGATGCGGGGCACGGTGGGCGGGATCCGGGCACGACGCTTGTGGCGGGCACCACACGCGTGTCGGAGAAGACGGTGGCGTTGGCCGTTTCGCTCAAGCTACGCGATGCCCTGCAGGCCCGCGGTGTGACCGTGGTGATGACACGCACGCGCGACACGCTCATTGCGCTCGGCGACCGTGGCCCAATTGCGAATCGCGCGAAGGGTGACCTGTTCGTATCGGTGCACGTGAACGCCGCGAATCCCAACTGGAAGAACCCGGGCGCAACGCGCGGTTTTGAGACGTACTTCCTGGCCGAAGCGAAGACAGAAGACGAAGCGCGCGTTGCCTCGATGGAAAACGAGGCGGTGAAGTTCGAGACCACGCAGGAGACGTCGCGCAGCGATCCGTTGGGTTTCATTCTGCGTGATATGGCGCAGAATGAACATCTGCGTGAATCACTTACGCTGGCCACGCTTACGCAGGAACATCTCAAGTCCGTGCATCCCGGACCGAGCCGGGGCGTGAAGCAGGCGCCGTTCAGTGTGCTGGTGCGTTCGTTCATGCCGTCGGTGCTGGTGGAGCTTGGGTTCGGATCGAACGCTGCCGAAGCGCGATGGATGCTGTCCGAGGCCGGGCAAACTGAACTCGCGGAGTCTATCGCCGACGCGTGCGTGGCGTATCTCGCCCAGTACGAGCGCAAGGTGTCGAGCGGCGAGCCGTGAGTTCGTGGCATCCTCGACGCGCGGCATTGTTGGCCGTGCTGGGGATGATGGTGGGAGGTGGCGGGTGCGCTTACTACAACGGGGTGTACAACGCGCGACAGGCCATGCGCCGCGGTGATGCGCTGCGTGTGGTTGGACGTGATGACAGCGCGAGTGTGCTGTTTGCGCGGGCCGCTGAAGCCGCCGAGTCGGTGCTGCGCAGGCGGAATGCGGCCGCGTGGCGGGCTGAGGCGCTGTTGTTGGCGGGGCGGGGGCATGCGCTCTCGGGTGACTGCACCGCAGGGAGAGCGCGGCTCGACGAATATCTGAACGCGATCGGTGCGCCGATTGACCGTGCCCGTGCACAGTTCGCGCTGGCCCTGTGTGAGTCCGCGTTGCAGCAGTTTGCGCCGGCGGAGAAGCGACTGGCCTCACTCGACACATCGGGAGCGGTCTCGGGGGATACCGAACTCCAGCGCGACGTTCGCCGGCTGCGTGTGCGCGTCGCGCTGAGCGCTGGTGACGTCGCGCTGGCGGAACGGCTGCTCGCATCGCTCGGTCGTGCCGACGCGCCATGGGAACGGATTTGGGCGGCGGTCGCAAGTAGTGATTGGGCCCGTGCAGAATCACTACTGCTCTCGCGCGCCGAACAAGGCGATGTGCGCATTGCGCTCGACAACGCACTCGAAGCCGCGGGGCGCGCAGGTGAGGCGGCGATGGTTGATCGCGTGGTGCGCGCCTACGACGTTTCGTCCGCTCCTCGCAGTGAGCGTGCGCGACTGGCGTTGTTTGCGGGCGATGCGTACTTGCAGCGCGGTGACAGCGTGACGGCACGTGCGATGTACTCACGCCTGGTGGAGCGCTTGTCGTCCGACACGGTGTACGTGCGCGACGCACAGGCGCGCATTGCGCAGCTGGATTTCGCCGTGATTGATTCGTCGGCGCAGATTCGTGCGTTGCTCATGACATCGCGTCCGGTCGCGCGCGGGAACGCGGCGTTCGATAGACTGGAGTCGTCGGCCGCGCTGTACCTGCTATTGCTCGAGACGAATGATCCGTCGGGCGCCTCGATGTATCTCGCCGGCGAAGTGGCTCGCGATAGTCTGCGGCGTGATGTGCTGGCGTACGATGCGTGGCGGACGCTGTCGCGGCGCTGGCCCGATGCGCCGCTGGCCGCGCGGGCGTTGTATGCCGCGTCGGTGATCGCTCCCGATTCCGCGCCATCGTTGCA
>JBBRFQ010000047.1:0-21994 GCA_038224035.1 Gemmatimonadales bacterium | reverse complement strand
GCCCATTGCACGTCGGCGTATGTGAACGCCACCGAGTCACTGCGCACGAGCAAGGTGTCATCGCCGCGTGCGAACTGTCCGCGCAGTCGCAGACGCGAAGTATCACGCGCCAGCATATCAAACCGAAGCGAACCACCCGCCAGTGTTGCGCTGTCGATGCCGAAGTTCACGGTCGCGATGCGCACAGCCCCGATCCCTTCCACCGAATCCGCACTCGCCGCCGCGACGAAGCGCGCCGCATTCGGGAGGTTGTCTGCGCGCGCTGAACCAAAGAGGCGACCGACCACGATCTCCCCCACGCGTACCTGATTACCGGCCACCGCCACACTGGTCAGATAGTTGTGAAACGAGCCTTCACCGTATACCGACGTGTTCACATCGCCAGACAACGAATCCGCCGCGTATCCCCGCAGGGTCTCGGCCAGCGCCGTATCAACCTGCGCGATCATCCCGGCGAGCCGGGGCAGCTCGGCGCGAACCAGCGACAACGAGTCCAGACGAAGCGAGCCGCGGAATGTCTCACGTCCGGAGGAATCGCGCGCGAGTCCGCCGTTGCCTTCGAACACCATGCCAGGCGCGTCGGCGCGCAGCGAATCCACCAGCATCGCCTCGGCGCCCCATGTGCCAAACGAATAGAGCGAGAACGGGGTGTGCGTCGCAGACGCGGGCTGTACGATCGCCGCGGAAACGGCCGCAGTGTCGACGATACCGTTGCGTCCACGGCCACTGAGCGCCAGCGTGCCTACCAGACGCGTGCTCGGTGCCATGCGCTCCAGCAACCACGGCTGCACGTCAAGCGAGTCGAGTGTGACGGTCATGTTGCCGCGCCACGCCATGGTGTCGGTGCGTTCGCCGCGCACACCCATCCAGCCTTCAGCGCGCACCGTGCCGGCGCCCGCCTGCGCGTGCGCAACGCTTGCGACGAACAGCATGCTGTCGAGTGATCCCGCACCTTCCAGCGTCCCGCGCAGCATGCCACGGGCGACGAACGCCGTATCGAAGCGCGCCAAGGCTGCCAGATCCACGGGATCGAACGCGAGCGACACATCGGCCTGTGTCGTACGACCACCCCACCGTACCGCCGAGCGTCCCGTCACCGCCGATACATGCCCCGCTTCGTCCGTCCAGCGAAGCGTCAGGTCACGCACGTCCGCGGCCTCCAGCGAAGCGGACGCGATGCGCGCCGTTCCGGACACCGTGCCATTCACCAGCTCCGGCAAATCCGGTACCACAGTGCGCACCGTGCGCAGGTCGACGGACAGATCGGTGACGCGAAGATCCCGCGCCGTGGGATTCACGCCAATGGCCACAACACCGCTCGCACGCAGGCGCGAGCGCGCGCCCGGTGTGACCGCATCGTCGAAGGCCAGCAACAGCGTGTCGATGCGCAGCGCGTCGAGCGGGCCACCTTCCCGCGCGATGAACCGACCGGTGATGCGACCATCGAGTTCAGGCGGGAGCAGGTCCTCGGTCAGACGTGCCGCGAGCGCAGTGGTCATGGGGGTAAAGGCCAACGCGACATCACGCAGCAAAAAATCGCGCGGCTGCGTTTCCATCGTGAGGCTCCCCTGCACCTTCGAGTCCATCGCATCGGCGTCGAGATCGGTGAGCGCAATCTCCAGATGATCGCGGTTCTCGAGCGTACGCAGGCGGACTTTGGCCGACGCGCGCCCCGTGGTGGGAAGCACCGGCCATGTCCAGTTGATATCGGACAGCGCCACATCCGGTGCGTCGATGGCCACATCGTAGCTCACAGGGCCTGGCTCACCCCAACCGATGGTGCCCCCCGCCGCCAGTCGTGAATCGGGCAACAGCACCCGCGACGCACGAAACGTGAGCGAGTCGTCGTACCATTGTACGACGCCCTGGAGATCCCGCACCGTAACGGGCGGGTCCGACACGACAAGCGTCGCGCTGTCAATCGTGATGGTACCGGGCGCATCGTCGGGCGTGACAGCGTGCAAGTCACGCGCGACGAGCGTTCCGATGGTAATCGTCCGCCGCAACAGCAGGCCACCGGGCACACGACGCAAATCGTGGAGACTGTCGTACACGACGGTCACACTGTCGCGTTCTGCACCGACAAACAGTTCATGCGGTTCCCACGGCAGCGTGACCACGATCCGGCCCTCGCGCAGCACCACCTGATCAATGCGCACATCATCACCCAGCCGGGGTGGACGTGGCGGCGACGGCGGCCTCGACGGATCACCCGAGATCAGCCACTGCAAGTTGAAAGGTCCCTCAAAATCCCTGGTCAGATCGAGGGTCACGCTATCGAGCTCGAGCGAAGCGATGCGGACCACGCCGCGCCGCACATCGTTGATGGAGATTCGCCCACGCACCCGAGCCGCTGTGAGAATCGGCACACCGACGCTGTCGACCAGTTGCACGTTGCGCGCATCGATCGCGCGCGGATTCGCGGAACGCAGCTCGCCAATGACCAATCGTCCGCGGCCGTCGAACACGCCGTTCGCGGCAGACACAATCGTGCGCATCAATCGTGCGCGCCCGGCGTCAGCCTGCGTCAGCCACACCACGAGTCCACCCACCGCCACGACTGCCGCGAGCACCAGTCCGCCGGTCCACTTCGCGATGCGCGCGCCGCGTCCCATGCTAAAACGCCTGCCCGAGGCTGAAGTGGAAGACGAGGCGCGACAACGCGCTGCGCCCCGACGTCGGGCGGAATGTGCGCGGGCAGCCGAACCCGCCAATCGCCAACTGCTCTTCGAAGGTGAGATCCTGTCCGGGACTCACGCAGATCACATACGGCAGAGCGGCGCCATCGCTGACACGCTGCAGGTTGTCGAAAAGGAACGCTTTGCCGGGATCCGCCCGACGCGGGTTGTATCCGATATCCACACGAAATGGACCGAGCGGCGTGTCCAGACGGACTCCGACGCCGGGTGTCGCACGCATCTCCTGCAACGCAAACGACGCGACGCCGGTTGCCCACACGGTGCCGACATCGACAAACGCCACCCATTGCAATTCGGTGGTTGGCCAGCCGAAACGTCGTCGATACTCAAGGTTGCCAATCAGCGATCCCGTTCCCCCTTCCGGCGACGGCACTCGAGCCGCCGCATCGGGACGTACGACCAACTGATAGGAATCGCCGAACGCCACCGAGTCGACACTCGCCCGATCCACTCGATACACCACCGGGCCGAGCAGATTCTGCTGATACCCGCGCACGGTGTTCTGTCCACCCGAAAACAGTCGCTCCTGCGGCGGCAGAAACGGCACACCGGACACGCGGAACGCATTCGGTGCATACACCTGAGACCACTGCACACGAGCGGCCACGGTGCCGCGGAACAAGCGCGTGAATCCCGTGGCCTCAAGGGTGGGGCGATAGAACGCGTACGGCGCAAAGCTGTCGGAGACTTGCGCCAGCCCCTGAAATGCCGTGCTGCCAACGCGCGCGTCGGCGCGCACGCGCGCACCGAAACGCGGATCCACACCTCCGGAGACGCGGTCATGGTTGATCGAGAAGTTGATCGCGCGCGTGGAGTTGCCTTGCCTGGCAAGCGCAAAGTCGGCCGGCTGACACAACGCAAAACGAACGCATGCCAGCACCGCGTCCGTCACCGTGCGTCCCGACTCATACTCGGCCGACGTACTGAACGACGTACGACTGCCCAAAAAGCGTGAGACGCCGATCGACACACCGATGTCCGTCTCGCGTTGAAAGGCGTTGTATTCGCCGCGTCGCTCGCTGTAGACGTTAAGTGACGGCGAGTACGGGAATCCAAACAATGACGAGTTTGTCAGCGAGACACCCAGATAGTAGTTGAGTTCCTGGCTGTACGGGTCATCGCGCAAGAACTGCGGACACAAGCCAGGCAGTTGATCAACGGGTGCTCCGATGCCAAGCCGCGAGGCGCGCGCGGTCAGTTCGATGCGTCGTCCGGGTCCGAGGAATCCGCGGTTGGTCATGCGCCCCTGTACGCGTCCGCACTCCAACGTGCCCCAGCCGGCGCCGACGCGGGCCGAGCGCGTGCGCGCTTCAGCGACCGAGATGCGCAGATCAATTGTACTGTCGCTGCGGCCCTCCGGCGGTGTGACCGTGTCAATGAGCACCAGTCGAAACGCTTCCGTGGAATACAGCGCGCGCTGTGCTTCGAGCACGTCCGTCGCGCGATAGCGGTCGCCCGGCGTCAGGCGCGACAGCCGCACCACATCCGCGGAGTCGAGCCGGGCACTGCGCCGCGGTACCGGCGTGATATCGACAGTCAGCGAACCCGTGCGCAACGGCACACCGGTAGCGAAGGAGAACACAAGGTCCGCCTCCGCCTTCGCCGTATCGATCGCCATCTCGCTTGCGGGCTGGCCGGTCCGTGCGTATCCCGCGTCCTGCAATCGCGTCACCAGCCGGTCGATCACCGACTGGACTCGAACGCGGTCAAAGACGTCGCCCTCAAGTGCGAATAACCGGTCGGCAAATGGCGAGCCCGCCGGAGTGGAATCAGGCAAGCCGTTCGCGACCACGCGGCGAATGCGAGCCGCCGGGCCGGGCGTAACGGAGAAAAGCACGGTCACGCCGCGCGGCTCGCGCTCAAGCGATGGGTTGACTTGCGCGGTGAACCACCCACGCTGCCGATGCAGCACCGCGATGCGCAACGCGTCAAGCTGCAGTTCCATCGTGTCAACGCACGGCGCGGCGCCAATTCGAAACAGCCGCGTCAGCAGCGACGGGCCCTGGGATGCCAGAACACCGGCCAGTTCATCCGTATCGATCGTCGATCCGCTGAACTCGATGGACCGGATGCGGTCGGATTGCTCACATCGCGCCACGGTCTGGGAGAAGAGTCGCCCGGCCGGGATGAAGAGCATCGCCAGCACCACGAAGCACAGCGTCAGGCACGCGTCAAGAGAACGCCCCTCGTCGCCGCGCGGGCGCTGCGGGGCGCGAGGCTGATCGTCTGGTCCCACCGGATACGCGCGCACTCTACAAATCTCTCCTCCCGCTCGTCCCGGCGCCACGTCTCCATGGTGTTCGCGATGCTCTATTCGTGATAGCCGTCGCCGCCGCAGAGCACCTTGCTGAACACGTCACCGTCCACGTTGCCGCCGCAGAGCACAAACCCGACACATTCTCCGATGCGGCGCTGCGCGTCCTGCAGGAGCGCGGCGAGTCCTGCGGCACCCGCGCCTTCTGCGGCGTTGTGCGTGCAGGAGAAGATGAGACGCATCGCGTCGGCGACTTCGGCGTCGCTCACGCGCAACATGCGGACGCCTGATGCGAGGATGATCTCCAGGGCCCGCGCATCCGGCGTGCGACACGCCATCCCGTCGGCCAGTTTGGTGCTCACCTGGTGCGAGATCGAGTGGCCAGCTTCTACCGACAGCGCATACGCCGGCGCACCGTTCGACACCACACCGATCAGTTCCACCGGGTGATCAAGCGCACGCTTGGCCGCCAGCGCGCCGCACAGTCCACTGCCCAATCCAACGGGCACATACAGCCGCTGCAGCTCCGGAACAGCCTCCAGCATCTCAAGCGCCCACGTGCCAACGCCCGCCACCAGATCGAGATCGAAGCTGGGTACACGAAGCCAGGCACGTTCGGCGGCGATTGCGACCGAGGCCTCAATCGCCGCCTGAAAATCGTCGCCGATCTCAAGCACGTCCGCACCAAGGGCGCGCATCGCGGCGTTCTTGTCGCGACTGTTGCCTGCTGGAACGACGATCGCCACCTGAATCCCGTGTTGCCTCGCGGCGAACGCGAGTGATTGCCCGTGATTGCCGCGCGTTGCAGTGACAAGTCCGCCGATCGTCTTGTGTTCGGCGCGCAGGCGCTCCATGTACACCAGACCGCCGCGCACCTTGAACGCGCCGACCGGCGTGTGATTTTCGTGCTTCACCCAGCACGCACCGCCAACCTGCGCGTCCAGCAGCGGCCAGCGCTGCTGCGGCGTGGCTGCGAAGTGCGAGTGCACGATGCGCTGGGCGGCGCGAAGTGCGTGGAGTGCGGGAAGCATCGACAGCGGCGACATCATGGCAGTATCGAAAGTTACAGAGTTTTGTTGAGACCGTATTCGCATCAAGCACAACGAGTGCGGGTTGCGTGGCGTTAACTTTCAAAGCTATGCGGTATCACGTGCGCCACACGCCCGATCCTGACCAATGGACATGACGAGCTCCTCTGCGAACCGTTCCGCGCCGCTGCTGGCCGTTTTCGCCACCGCGTTGCTGTGGCCCGCCGCGCACACGCACGCCCAGCCTGTCAGCGTGCCGCTGCAACACCGCGCGGTGCAGACGGCGCTGACGACACTTGAGCGTGAGAACGCCTGGACGATCGATCAGCAGGTCACGCTGTGCGAAATCCCTGCCCCACCGTTCAAGGAAACGGCTCGCGGCGTGTACTTCAGCCAGCAACTCACGGCGCTTGGACTCACGGATGTCCGGGTGGACGGCGAAGGGAATGTGATCGGCGAGCTGCGCGGATCCAGCGCCGGTCCGACGGTCGTCCTCAGTGGTCATCTCGATACCGTGTTTCCCGAAGGAACCGACGTCACGGTCACACGCGAAGGCACGATGCTGCGTGGTCCCGGCATCGGGGACGACTGCCGCGGGCTCGCCGCCACACTGGCGGTGACGCGTGCGCTGAAACGAAGCGCAGTGCCCATCGCCGGTCGACTGCTGGTGATTGGTACCGTTGGAGAAGAGGGTCCTGGAAACCTGCGCGGTGTGCGCGCGCTGTTCACCGGACCGATGCGCGATTCCATTGACTACTTCATCAGCGTCGACGGCACGGGCATCGCCATTACGAACGGAGCCGTCGGCAGTGCGCGCTATCGTTTCACCGTGATCGGACCAGGGGGACACAGCTACGGCGCGTTCGGTCTGGTGAATCCGATTCATGCCGTGGGCCGTGCGATCGCGGCAATCGGTGATCTGCCGGTATCCGAGACGCCGCGCACCACTTTCAGCGTGGGCATCATCACCGGCGGAACCTCCGTGAATACGATCTCCGCCGACGCCTCGTTCGATCTCGACATGCGCAGCGAGTCGTTGGCGTCGTTGCAGGAGCTTGATGCGCGCGTGCAGAAAGTCGTCGCGAAGGCCGTGGCCGACGAGCAGGCTCGCTGGCCCAAATCACGCGGACAGCTCACCCTCAAAATAGACACGATCGGGATCCGCCCAGCCGGCATGACGCCCGACTCGGCACGTATCGTCCGTGTGGCGAAGGCGGCCGCCGACGCGCTCAAGCTGTACGCGCCGCTCAACACCTCGAGCACTGACGCCAACTTCCCGATCAGCCTTGGTATTCCCGCGATCACGGTGGACGGTGGTGGCGTGGGACGCGCCGCGCACTCGCTCGAGGAATCGTACGATGACCGGACGGATGGCTATAAAGGCCCGCAGTGGATTCTGCTGCTGGTGAGCGGACTGCTTGGCGTGAGCGGGCGCTAAACAAACAATCGCGCGACATCGGAAGCCGCGAGCCGATCAGGGGCATGCCGCAGCCCGCATCGTTTCGCGGCTTCGCCGATTAACGAGGCCGCGTCAGCACCGGCGGCACGCAGCTCGCGAAGCGAGGTGTCGTTGGCCGCTTTGCTAAGCTTGCGACCATCGGCGTGCCGGATCAGCGGATGATGCAAGTAGAGCGGTGGCACAACTCGTCCGAGCATCCGTGCGAGCACGATCTGTCGGCCGGTTGACGAGAGCAGATCTTCGCCGCGAATCACGACATCGATGTCCTGATTCACGTCGTCGACCACGACAGCGCACTGGTACGTCCAGTGTCCAAAGCGGTCTCGCAAGAGGACATCACCGCAATCGTGCGACGGGGCCTGTCGCTGCGCGCCGAGCGCCAGGTCATCGAAGCGCACCTCGCCGTCCTCGAGTTGCACGCGACGCGCTCTCGTGCTGTCGCCCGGCTTGCGCGCAACGCGACAAGTGCCGGGATACACCGCCTCTTCTCCCGGTCCGGTGAGGCCGGTAATCGCGAGGACATCGCGGCGTGAGCACGTGCACGCGTACACACGCTGCACCGCGTCGAGCCGCACGAGCGCGTCACCGTACGCCGCGCCATTGTCGGACTGCCGCAGTGGCGTCGCGCCGTCCCGGAACTGCGCGATCTGCCCCTCGTCGGGCACAAAGCCCAACCACTCCAGATCGTCCAGGAGCGCCGCTTCGTACTCCGGTCGACAGCGTGTGCGATCGTGGTCTTCAACGCGGAGCACGACATGTCCGCCGAATGCACGGGCGATTCCCCACACATGCATCGCGTTGACCAGGTGCCCGAGATGCAGATGGCCCGTGGGTGCGGGTGCGAAGCGGGTGCGCCACCCGGAAGCCGGTAGCCGGTTTCCAAGCGACGCACCCGTTTGCTCTACCACAGTCAACGCGAGCTCCCTGACTGCCGATCAGTTGCCGCCGGAGGCGCGCGTGCCGTAGAACGTGTTGGTGACAAGCTTGAAGGTGCCGTGCGACTGCGCGCGGAAGAGCACTTCAGGTCCGATCAAGTACAGCGTGCCCTTGCCTACGGAGGCTTCGGCAATCGCCACGCCGCCCCGCAACCACTCCTGTCCCCACGCCCAGCCGCTGCGGAGCGGCTTCGGCACATCGAACGTGGCAATTGCACGCACGCCCTTCGCGGCCGCGTCGGCGCCGAGCTTCATGACGGGGCTGTTGTCGAACATCACGATGGGGCGCGCGTTCATGCCGAACGTGACCGGACGCGTGGTATCGAGCGCGACCTGGAGCAGCGAACCCGGAATGTAGTACTGCTCATTCGTGAGCGGACGACCGTTGTCGAGCAGATGATTTTCCACCGGCAACTGCAGATGCTGCGCGAGCGCCGTTGAACTGCCGATCGTCACAACCTGACCGCCCTGCTCGAGGAATCTTTTGAGCTGCGGAATGGTGCGCTCCACCGATACGTTGCCCAGCGCGGGCCAGAACTCGCGCGGAATGAGCGTGGAGTCAGCCGCTGATGCACCGCCTCCGGCGAATCCACCGCCAGCGCCGCCGCCGCGCGCCGCGCGGGCCGCCGGAATGCCGCCGTCCACAAACACCAGCACATCGTACTTCGCGTTCAGGTTCCCGGCGTCAAGTTCCTTGGCGTAGACCGTGGTGAACGGCATCTCGAGTTGTTCGAGAATGAGCCGCGTCCAACCGGCCGGCATGGCACCGCCGTACCGATCCCACACACCCACACGCAGTTGTTGCACACGCTCGACCGACGCGGGACGTGCATTGGCGGCGGCAAATGACACGCCGAGGTCGCGCGCCGCCTGTGCCACAACCTGATCGGCCGCGCCGCCGACGGGAATGAACCACGATCCGGCCGGATACGTCGTGCCACTCTGCGAGATGGCCGCCGTCGTGCGGAACAGCGGCGCGTTGCGCCTGGTCAGACGGTTCGCCACGGTGAGCGCATCGTTGACCGAGGCGTGCACGAGATAGCCGGCGCTTCCCTTCGCAACCGTTCCGGGCATCATCGCAGTGACGTCGCTCACCTTTTCGAGCGCACCTTCGACGTTGTCAAACACACGGTCGTATTGCATGCCCATCTGCATGGCCAGCGTCCACCCCGCGTTGTCGTACGGCGGAATCGGCGGGCCACCGGGGAAGCGGAAATCGTTCGGGTGATCCTGCGGCTCGAACATGTCGAGCAGATGCGGACGGAACGCCTGCGACGAGTTGAACACCCATGAGCCGGCTGGATATTGCTTGCCGGACACGGTGATCGGCGCGGTCGCGCGATGTACGACCACACCCGACTTCTGCAGTGCACGCACAAACTTGGTGGCCGTCGCAAAATCCGGCTGTGAACTCGGCAGAATATAGGCACGCGGATTACGATCTTCCGGCTTGCGGAGCACACCGAACATGGCTTCGTTCGATCCGGCCGGCGCGCTCGCCGACGCGGCGCGCAGCCTGGCCATGGAATCGTTCAGCGCCGCGATGCGCGACGGCCAGATGGTCCACGAATCCGACTTGCCGCTGGCGATCTGGTCCCGTCCCATCTTCCAGCGGTTGTACAGCAAAGTTTCGCGATACTTCGACGCAACATCCAGCACCGCGCGGTTGGCCGTGATGGAATAGTCGATGGACTGACGGAAGCGCCACAGCCCCGGCTCCACGGGCAACGGCTGATCGCCGCTGCGCAGCTGACGGCTGGCGACAAGCGGCACGCGCATCGGCGTGGGATTGCCGATCGTTTCCGTGAGCAGACCGATCATGTTGTGGAAATACACCGTGGTACGAAGCCCACCGTTCCACCAGGTGGAGTAGTTCGCGCCGCTGCGCATCACCGTGCCACCTTTCTCCTCTGTCACAAAGCGATTGTGCATCGCGGCGCCCACGACATCGAGACCCGTGATGATGAGTGGATGAAAGTTGTAGTTGGCTGGATCGCGGAACGGCGGCGCGAACATCACCGCGCCCTGCGGTCCGGTCTGGTGATGATTGTACATGATGACCGGGTGCCATTCCATGAACAGCTGACGGCTCATGTTCTCCGTTTCCTTCAGCGCATTCATGTACGAGTCACGATTGTTGTCGTGACCGGCGTACTTCTGATAAAGACGCGGCAAGCCTCCCGTGCTGCGACGCAGACTGTCGGGCGTGCGCATGTACCAGTCGCTCACGAGTTCCATGCCATCCGGATTCGCGTGCGCCATGAGGATAATGCAGTCGTCGAGGAATCTCGTGGTTTCTTCGTCGGTCATGCTCGAGAGCTGCCAGAACGTTTCAATCAGCTGCTGCGCACCCAGGACTTCCGTGGCGTGCAAGCCGCCGTCAATCCAGATGATGACCTTGCCCTCTTTCGCCAGCCGACGCGCTTCGGCCGAGTCCACTCCTTCGGCTAGCGACAGCCGACGCGAGATGTCCTTGTAGCGTGCAAGATTGCGGTGATTGGCCGGGCTCGTGACGATGGCCATGATCTGCGATCGGCCTTCCTCCGACACGCCGATCGTGTCGAGGACCACGCGATCCGACTCCCCCGCGACGCGCGCGAAGTACTGATGCAGCTTCGAGTAGTTGGGGAGCTGATAGTCGGCACCAATCGGGTGTCCGAAAAACTGCTGGGGCGAGGTGACGCGCGACTGCGCGTCGACGGCCGCCGGCAACACGAGCGCCGTACCCAGAAGCAACAGGCGCGTGGCCGACGCGACGTTGGGGACGAGCGTCCGACCGGAACGCGGATGTGAGGTCATGGCAGATCGAGGAGGCTGAAAGAACAGGAGGGCGGGCCCAACAGCCCGTCCCGGAGTCTACGTCCGGGAGCGCCGAAGCGCTGGTCACGCGACCGATGCCTCTTCGTGACAGCGCAGAAATACCGCAGGTGGCCTTCCGTGACGCGCGAGACGCTTTTCTCACGAGTCCCGTTCACCCCCTACTACACGGAGTACGCATGCTGCAGTTCTGGTCCGTTCGGCTCGCGGTATTGAGCCTTGCCGTCTTCACGTCTCCTGCCTCAGCCAGCGGGCAGTCCGGCGGCATCGCCGGCGCCGTCGTGTCAGCCGAAGGCGGACGACCGGTCGAAGGCGCAGAGGTCGTGCTGGGCGCCTCCGTGGCGCGCGTGAGCACCGACGTCTCAGGCCGATTTCGTCTGTCCAACGTGCCGTCCGGCGCTCAGGTCCTGATCATCCGCGCGGTCGGCCTCGTGCCCGACACGGTCACTGTCACGGTGGTCAGTGGTCAGACGGCCACGGTGAACGTGGCGCTGCGTCGGCCCGCCTCCTCATTGAGCGCCGTTGCCGTCACCGCCCAGAAGCGGACGGAATCGGTGCAGGACGTACCGGTGCCCATCACGGCCTACGACGATCGGTTCCTTCGCGAACAGAGCGTGCAGCAGTTCGACGCGCTGTCCAGCTACGTCCCCGGACTCAACGTGCAGCTGCAAAGCCCGAACAATCCGGGTTTTGTGATTCGAGGCATCACGTCGGATGATGGCACAAGTTTTGTCGAACCGCGGGTGTCGGTGTTTCAGGATGGCGTGTCGATTTCGAAGTCGCGTGGATCGGTTGTGGAGCTCTTCGATCTGGAGCGCGTGGAAGTGCTCAAGGGTCCGCAGGGCACGCTGTTCGGACGCGGCGCGCAGATTGGCGCGGTGCATGTGATTCAGAACAAGGCGGTCAACGCGACGCAAGCGGAAATCGCGGTCGGTGGTGGCTCGTTCAGCGAGCTGTTTGCGAGCGGCGTGGTCAACGCACCGATCATCAGCAACCGTCTGTTCGGACGCGTGGCGGCGATCTACAACAAGCGCGACGGGTTCATCGAAAATGCGGCCGGTGGCACACTCAACGGCAAGAATACGGCGGCCGTTCGCGCCTCGTTGCGCTGGTTGCCGTCACTGACCAGCACCGTGGACCTGATCGCCAACTTCCAGCATGACGACTCACCGGGCACGTCGTTCAAGAGCCTGGTGTACAACACGCCGGGCGGTGACCGATCCCCGTTCCAGCGCGCGGCGCTCAACGGCGGTGACTCGCTCGGCATCAATCGTCAGGTGGGCGGCGTGACGCTGCTCTGGAATCAACAGCTTGGCCCGGCGTGGAGTCTCACCAGCACGTCGGCGTGGCGCCGGTTCTACTCCGATGAACTGTTCGATGCCGACGGCACGCTGGCCCCGGTGCTGCAGTTCAGCGAAGTAGCCGAGGGCAGTCAGTTGAGTCAGGAAGTACGGTTCAACTATGATCGCGGTGGCAAGGTCACCGCGTTTGTTGGCGGCAGCGCGTTCCGTGAAGAAGGCAGTCAGCGTGTGCCGTTCAACACCGATGAACGCAGCTTGTTCGCGCTGATCAGTCCGTTGCTCAGGGGTGCCGGTGTTCCCTTCATCCCACTGATCCTCCCGGACGGCTCGCCGAACTTTGCGGTCGCGACCAATCCGCTCACCGGTCGGCCGTTCAAGACCGCGCACTCCGAGCAGTATCAGAACTTCGGTCAGCTCAGTGCGTACGAAGTGTTCGCCGATGCCTCACTCCGTCCGACATCACAACTGACGTTGACGGCCGGCGTTCGTGGCACCTTCGAAGATGTGAGCAACGGCTATGAGGTGACCAACAGTGCGACCCCCGGGTCGCTCGGTGCGCTCCTTGGCGCCGGCGTGAACAACCTCTTCGCGCCGACCAACGGTCGAAAAACCGGCACCGGTTCGTTTCGTTCCGCCGTCGGTCGCGCCATTGCAAGCTACGAACTTGGACGCGGCTTCCTGGCTTTCAGCAGCATCTCGAAAGGCCGCCGTCCCAATGTCGTCGTGGTGAACGCCGCCGGAACGAATACACTGAACGAAGAAAATGTCATCAGCTACGAAGGTGGCATCAAGGGACAGTTACTTGACGGTCGTCTCCAGTTCGACGCAAACGGCTATCGCTACAACTACAACAACTTCCAGACCTCCATCGTACGGCTCACGCAAACGGGTGTGCAGAATCTGACGCTCGACGTTGGTCGCGCGACATCGTGGGGACTCGAGGGCAGCGTGCGCGGTCAGGTGACTGACAAGCTGTCAGCCTTCGCGACCGTGGGTTACATCGATGCCAAGTTCGACTCGCTCGATGCCAATGGAGACCGGCAGGCACGCTCGGGCAACCGCTTCCGGCTCACTCCGATGCATTCGTACAGCACCGGCTTCACCTTTACCGCCATGGACGGCGCGCGTGGTCGTCTCACGATCTCCCCGAACGCCGTATACCGCGGCCGCGTGTTCTTCGAAGACCTCAACCAGCCGAACCTGCGCGAGGCGGGCTATACGCTGGTGAACTTGCGTGCGGGTTACACGATGCCGGATCGACGCACGGAAATCGCGCTCATCGGCCGCAATATCTTTGATCAGAACTACATCATCGATGCCGGCAATACCGGCGGCGCGTTCGGCATCCCGACGTTCATCGCGGGCGCCCCGCAGTACCTCACCCTGCAGGTCAGCTACGGTTTGCGCTGAGTTTCGGGGGCCGCCACTCTCGAGCGGCGTCGCGTCCGGCGTGCGGAGCCCCACGGCTTCGCACGCCGTTTCGTTAGCTTGGTCAGATGAACCCGGACTTACCGCACACGCGGCTCGCGCCATGAAACTCGGCCGTTATCTCACGCAGCTCGGCTACGGCACGCGCCGAGAGATCGGCTGGCTGCTCGACGTCGAACGCATCCAACTCGCCGACGGCACGGTACTCACCGACGCGCAACAGCTCGTGCCGGCGCACGAGAGTCTCCGCGTACTCGGAGAGCCGCTCGATCCGCCGCCGGACTCGGTCATCATGCTGCACAAACCAGCCGGCTATGTCTGCTCTACCGAAGACAAGAACCCGCTGGTGTACAACCTCATGCCGTCGCGATTCACGCAGCGTACGCCCATTATGTCGGCAGTGGGGCGACTTGACCGCGAGACCACGGGACTGCTGCTGCTCACCGACAACGGTCAGTTGCTACACCGGCTGACGTCGCCCAAGTCCCATGTGCCGCGCACCTACCGCGCGCACCTCGCGGAACCGCTGCGCGAGGATACCGCACTGCTGTTTGCCAGCGGAACGCTCATGCTCGACGGCGAAACCAAACCGCTCCTCCCGGCGCGTGTCGAGACGATTGACCCCCGCACCGCGCGCGTGGAGATCACCGAGGGGCGCTACCATCAGGTGCGGCGCATGTTCGCGGCGGTTGGCAATCACGTGCGTGAGTTGCACCGGGAGCAGTTCGGCCCGCTCACTCTCGGTGAACTCGAGGCGGGCGCGTGGCGCGTGCTGTCGAGCGAGGAACGCGACACGCTTGAAGCAGCCCTGCGCGTCGCGCGCGCGGCCAGCGGCCGCTAGCGGCGCGTCGCTTCCAGCACCTTGAACCGCGCGCCATCGTGCACCGTGCGCCGGTTGCCGAACACGCGTTCAAACTCCTGCTCGTAGGGCAGCGTTCGATTGGCGACCAGCATCAGCCGACCGCCGCTTCGAATCACCGAGTACGCCTCTTCAATGAATCGGATGGGCAACGCCAGATCGGTGGCCTTGCCCGTGTGAAACGGCGGATTGCACAGCACGACATCAAACGATTCGCCTTGCACCGCACTGGTGACATCGCTGGCCAGCACGCGCCACGACGTGATTCCAGTCGATTGCATCGTTCGTGTTGCGCAGCGCACCGCCTCGCTGTCCGCATCGACAAGTGTCACCGCGCCACCATCCGACAGCACTCCGGCCACCGCACCGAGCACACCGGACCCGCATCCGAGATCGAGCACCGACGCAGCGCGCGGAATCTCCATCACGCCGGCGAGCACGGCGGAGGCTTCGTCGAGATGCTCCCACGAGAACACGCCGGGCCGTGTGCTGACGGGAATCGTGGCACCGCGCAGTGTCACCATCGATTCGAGAAAGACACTCGCGTCGTGATACGGCGCCGCCAGTGCATCTCGGCCAGCGGTGTCCAACGCCGCCGTAAGCGTGGCGGCGAGCACACGATGTCCTCCGCTGTGCGCGAGCACGCGTGCCTGTCCGAACACCGACTGCATCGTACGCGCGGCTGACTTGATGCCCTCATTCGTGCCGCCGTACACGAGGCACGTGCCGCCGTCACGCAGGCAGTGCACGGCGTCGAAGAGTAACTGCTGCAACCCGATCTTCTCGGTGGGCAGTCTGATCACCACCACGTCCGCGGCGAGCGCATCCGGCAACGCCGACGTGCCCTGCGCGTGCAACACCGTCACATTCGTTGCGCCCAGAAGGTCGAGATCCCGCTGCAGCGCCTGCACCACCGGCAATCGCCGATGCGTTGCGAACACGGTGGCATCCGTACAGCGTTTCGCGAGTGCGGGGAGCCACGCGCGAGCGTCGGCGTGCAGCACCACGAGCACACCGCCGGCCGGCAGGTGCACATGCAAGGACACATACCGTTCCACCGGCGAGCCGGACTGTTCACGCGCCACTACAAACCCTCCTCTTTGTTGCGCAGCAGTCGCCAGATGGCCGGCCGCAAGGTGACGGGTCCGATCGGACCCATGACGGCATGTCGAACGACGCCGTCACGGTCGAGCAGCATGCTCGTAGGATAACCGCGCACACCGCCCAACTCGTCGAGCGTGCGCTGGTCAATGATTGCGACCGGATACGTGATGCCGCGCTCCGCGAGAAACGCATCAACTTCCGTCGCTGGACCACGATCTACCGAGAGCCCCAGCACCACCAGGCTGTCGCTGGCGTAGGCGTCAGCAATCCGCTGGAGGGCCGGCATTTCCACGCGGCACGGCGCGCACCATGTCGCCCACACATTCACCAGGACCACGCGCCCCCGTAAGGTCTCACTGGTGATCACGCGACCGTCGCGTGTCAGCACGCGGAGCGCGGGACGGCGCGCGGCCGAGTCCCGGACGCCGACCAGCGCGCCCAGATGGGGGAGCACGCGAGGCGCCGCCCAGAGAACGATCGCGAGCATCAACAGGTTCGACCAAGTAACCCATCGGCGCCATCGGGGGACTGGCGGTGAAGCGGATTCGGGAGCTGACACGTAGTGATTCGGGAAGCAGGGCGACACGTCACGAAACCTAGTCCGTGGGGGCGAGCCTCCCGAACTCGCGCGCGGCCGCTCTGCCGCCTACACTCTGCCTCATGATCGCCACCTACCTGCTCGCCGCCGCACTCGTTGGCACCGCGCTCCGCGCCGACCTGCGAGCTCCCGGACCGGTCTTCCACGGTCGAAACGGTGCAACCACCGTGACCACGCCGCGTCTCGAAGCCGGTGGCACCGTTGACGGTGCGCTCGACGAAAAACATTGGAGCGAAGCGGCCATGCTCACCGGCTTCTCGCAATACTTCCCGACCGACGGCGTACGCGCCGCCGATAGCACGGAAGTCCTGGTCTGGTACTCCGCCACGGCCCTGCACATTGGCATTCGTGCGTTCGCGGCCTCCGGCACGGTGCGCGCGACGCTGGCCGATCGCGACCGCATCACACAGGACGACAATGTGCAGTTCTTTCTCGGCACGTACGGGGACAGTCGTCAGGCGATGGTGTTCGGCGTGAATCCTTTCGGGATTCAGAGCGACGGCGTGCTCACCGAAACTGGCGCAGCCAGCGGCGGTGGCTTTGCGAGCAGCACCCCCAAGACACGCGAGAGCGCCGATCTCGCACCCGACTATGTGTGGCAATCGAAGGGGCGCCTGACCGATGACGGATTTGAGGTCGAGATTGCGATTCCCTTCAAGAGCCTGCGCTATCGCGCCGGTGACGAACAGCGGTGGCAACTCAACGTGATTCGCACCGTGCAGGCCAGCGGACATGAACAGACCTGGGCCCCCGCCCTGCGCGCCCGTGCGAGCTTTCTGGCGCAGTCGGGCATACTGACGGGGCTCCGTGACCTGCGGCGTGGGCTCACCCTCGACGTGATTCCCACGGTGACCGCGAGCGCGGTGGGTGCACCGAGTGCCGGCTCCGCGCGGTGGAACTATGACACCTCGCGCCCCGAACTGGGTGGCAGCGCACGCTGGGGCATCACGAGCAATCTGACGCTCTCGGGCACCGCCAATCCCGACTTCTCGCAAGTGGAGGCGGACGCGACGCAGTTCACATACGATCCGCGCGTGGCGGTGTTCTTCCCCGAGCGACGGCCGTTCTTTCTGGAGAGTCAGGAACAGTTCACAGCCCCGAATCGACTCATCTACACACGCCGTATCGCGCAGCCGGTGGCGGCGGCAAAACTCACCGGGAAACACGGCGGTTTTGACATCGGGGTGTTGTCGGCGGTGGACAGCCGTGAGGCTTCGTTTGACCAACGGCAGTCGCCCGTGTTCAACATTGTGCGACTGCAGCGCGATGTCGGCACTGCCAGCCGAGTTGGCGTGGCGTATACAGACAAGGTCGATGGGGACCGTTGGAATCGTGTACTCGGTGTGGACGGTCGATTCGTGCGCGGGATTCTCAGTGCGCAGGGCCAACTCGCGAGCTCGTTCACCGGCGGCGCGGGCGAAGCGGTGCGTGCACCGCTCTGGGATATGTCGGCGAGCCTCACCGGCCAACGGTTCTACGCGCGCTACGCATTCAACGGCATCAGCAGGGATTTCGATGCGCAATCCGGATTCATCGCGCGTCCCGGCATTGCCAACCTCTCGGCCACGCACCGATACACGCGGTTCGGTACGCCCGGTGCGCTGGTGGAAGCGTTTGTGCCGGAAGTGTATGTGCTCGGCCGCTGGCAGTACGCCGACATTGTGAATCGGCGCAACGCGCAGGATCTGCAGTTGCACTTGCGAACCAATACCCGTTTCCGCGGCGGATGGCAGCTTGGTGCGCAGGTGTTGATTGAAGAATTCGGCTACGATCCGACGCTCTTCACCAACTACGTGCTGCTCACACCACGCAGCGGAGGCGTTGTTGACACTACGGCATATGTGGGCACCGCTACGCTGCCCAATCTCGACTGGGTCATGTCGGTGACGTCACCCGAGTTCCGTCGCTTCTCCTTCACGACGGTCGCAATTCTGGGTCAGGACGAGAACTTTCCCGAATGGAGTTCAGCGCGCATCAGCAGCCTGCAAACTTCGCTCAATCTGCGGCCCACCGAACAACTCCGCCTCGCCGCCACCTTCAACGAAGACCGCTTCAACCGCAAGACTGACGGGACCAATGTGCAACTGCGCAATACCAAACGGTTGCGTGCCGAATACCAGCTGTCACGTCAGGTCTTCATTCGTGTGATCGGTGAGCACGCGGTGCTCGATCAGGATTCCCTGCGCGACGACTCACGAACGGAACTGCCGGTGTATCTGCGCAGCAGCAGCGGTTCGCTTACGCGCGCCGCAGCATTCCGTCGCACCACGGCGCGGCTCGACGTATTGTTCTCGTACCTGCCCAATCCCGGTACGGTGCTCTTCCTCGGCTACGGCGACCAACTGCGTGCCGACCGGCCACAAGGACCCGATCGGTTGCAGCGGACGCGTGACGTCTTCTTTATGAAGCTCAGTTATCTGTTCCGTCTGCAATGAGCGCCCGCAGTCGACGGCTGACCGCCGCGTGTGCAGCACGCACGTCGGCGCTCTGCAGCGTGCGTTTCGGGCGCAGCAACGTCCTGCGGCAGTCGGCGGTGCCGCAGGCGCACGGGAACTGGCGCTTCAGCGCCGCCGTGTGACGCTCATCGAGCTGAATCGCGTAGTCGTATCCCAGTTCTTCTCCCGGCGCGATGTCTCGCAGCGCGACCAGCCACATGTGATCGCCAATCGCGATCGGCTCAAGATTCGGAGCGCAGGCGTGATTGATGAATCGCGCATCGTTCCCGCCGACATTTGCGTCCACGACGCGTTCCTCATCGAGCTGAAGCACAAACGTGTGCTCCGGCGCTTCCCGTCCGTCCGCCGCGGGATAGCGACGCTCTGCCTCACAGTGCGAAATCAGCTCGCCGGTGTATTCGATCACCAGTGCATGCCGCGGGATTGAAGTCTCGGCGTACACACCGATCCCGTGGCTTGGTGACGGTCGTCGAATCAGTCGCATGGCGAATGAACGCCAGCATGCCGGCCGCGTGTCAAGGCTGGAACCTCCGCGGCCCGGTTCACTATACTTGAAACACACAGCTCCTACCGGTTTGTCCGGTGTGTTTCATTCATTTCTGGAGGTCGGATTGCGCGCGCGATCACTCATTACGTCCGCCTCGACGGCGTTGGTCATGGTGGGCATTGCCGGCTGTACGGCGTCCGCGCAGGACGCCTTCGCCAACGACACGCCGGTCCCGTATTCACACATCGTCTCGTTGAACCCCGTGCTGCTCGTGTTTCAGGGCATTATTTCGGCCGACTATGAACAGCGTTTGGCTTCGAGCACCACGCTCGGCGCGTCGCTGGCGAGTTATTCGTTCTCCAAGGCCGACTACCTCACGCTCGAGGCCAGAGCGCGATACTACGTGAGTGGGCGCGCGTTCGATGGCGTGGCCGTGGGTGCTGTCGCGGGCGTGGTGCGTCTCAAGGAAGATTCGAGCCGCTCCACCAGCACCGCGATGAACGTCGGATTCACCGTCGAACGGCAATGGTTGCTCGGCATCGACGAACGTGTGGCGCTCACCGCCGGCGCCGGTGCCACCCGATTGTTCTTCGCCGAAGACCGGCCTGCATTTCGCAGCGTGTTGCCGATTCTGCGTTTGTCGATTGGATGGGGTTTCTAGACGGAACATCGCGACCGGGTGACCAGACAATCTGCCCCACTACGACATCGCCTGATCATTGCTACCCTCTGAAGTCTCGCGCTGTTGGCTGTCGGTTCAAAGATCAATAGTGCGCTACATCACTTAACCGCAGGTTGCAGACTGGATGGATCCCTGAGGGATAGAGCTGGATGGCACCCTGGATTGAACTTGCACCGCACAAGTGGGTTATGTTCGAGTGTTGCCGCGCTTCAACCGGCACGCTGCTGACCCGGCCAGATCCGGCTCAGGCTCCCTGTTCCCGGCCCATCATGACTGCTCGTCCCGGCCCGCTTCCGTTGTTCCTCACGCTGTCCGCCGCTGTGCTGTTGTCGGCGGCCGCCAGCTCGGCTTCTTCCGTGCCGATGATCGAACCCACGCTCGAAGCGCCGACGAGCGCCTCCGCGCCTGCTGTCGGTCCCGATGTCGTGTACGACAACGCTGGCCTCACCGGGATCATCGCTCGCGAGGTGTTCGAGGCGGCGTACGAAAGCATCGTTGCGCATGGAATCCAAGCCTCGAGCGGCACGCTCGCCATCGCCGACATGAGCCAGCCAAGCACCGCACAGCGCCTGGTACTCGTGGACCTGGAAACGCACGAGCTCATGCTCCGTACGTGGGTTGCACATGGCTCGGGCTCCGGCGGCCTGATGGCCGAGCGATTCAGCAACAGCGATGGCTCACACGCCACGAGCCTCGGGTTGTACCGCGTGGGTTCGCAGATCGTGAGCCCGAAGCATGGGGCCGCGCTGCTGCTCCACGGGTTGGACAAGGGCCTGAACGACCAGGCACGTTCGCGCGAAGTCATCATCCATGGTGCCGACTACGTGAGCCAGAACTTCATCTCGCGAACGGGTCGACTGGGACGCAGTTGGGGTTGCCCCGCCGTACCACGCGCTGAGATGACGCGCGTGATCGCAGCGCTCAAGGGTGACGGGCTGCTTTACGTGTACGGCAGCTGAGCGCGCCGGGGCGAACCGCGGGCCTGCTGGCCGCACTGCTGACCGTGCTCGTGGCCGGTTGCCTGGGCGGTACGGGAGGAGAGCGCGCCGAGCGTGCGGAACGCGCGGAGCAGGCGTCTCAGGTTTCGGCGGTGTTCGAAACTCCTGAGCCGTACAGCGCGCGCACCCTCGACACCACCGACCTCGCGCAGTTCATCACGCGACATCCGGACTATCGTGCGGATTCGGCGCGCATGGCCGACTTCTACGCTCGGCGCGACAGGCAGTTCGCCTGGTTCGTTCGAGACTCCCTCACCGCGTCAGCGGACGCGTTTATCGTGCTCTCCGGCCTCAAGGGCTACGATGCCGACGAGCGTCCCATCGGGTGTGACAGTTGCGCGATGGAATCAGAGCTGACACTCACCGCCGAGTTCTTCCGGTTTGCGGCGCGCAAATATGGCGGCCACTTCACACAGGACCTGCGCGATCTGGATTGGTTCATTCCACGTGCCAAGCGTGACATCGCACAACTCATGGACTCGCTGGCCGCGGGCACGATGGACCTGTCGGCGTATGAGCCGCTGCACCCGCAGTACAGGCTGCTACGTGACGCATTCCGGCACCTGAGCGCGCTGTCCGATGTTGCCTGGCCCGAGCTCGCGCTGCGTGAAGGTGCGCGCAGCATCAAGCCGGGTGACAGCGCGCAGGTGCTCGTCGACATCAGGGAGCGCCTGCGGTTGCTGAGCGATCTCGCGTCGCTCGACAGCGCGCCAATGCTCGACAGCATGCTGGTGACGTCTGTGCAGCGTTTTCAGGAGCGGCATGGTCTGGCTACGGACGGGGTGATCGGCCCCGCGTTCCTGCGCGAACTGAACGTGCCACCAGCCGTGCGCCTGCGCACGCTGCTGGTCAACATGGAGCGCATGCGCTGGCTGCCGGAGACGCAGCC
>JBBRFQ010000046.1:0-22044 GCA_038224035.1 Gemmatimonadales bacterium | reverse complement strand
GTTTCCACCAGCGCAATCATTTCCGGAATGTGCTCCGTGGCCTTGGGATACACCTCGGCGTCCTGAATGCGCAAATAGCGGCGATCGGTGTGAAAGAGTTCGGTGAACGGCTCGGTCACCTGCATAATCGTTTCGCCCGTGGCCGCGGCCTTGCGGATGATCTTGTCATCCACATCGGTGAGGTTCATGACCTGCATGACGTGCCAACCGTACAACGCAAACGCGCGCCGCATGAGATCCTCGAAGAGGAACGTGCGGAAATTGCCGAGGTGCGCCGGGTTGTAGACGGTGGGGCCGCAAGCGTACATGCGCACGGTGTGTCCATCGGCCGGGGCGAACGGCTCGACGCGGCGCGAGAGCGTGTTGTACAGGCGAAACTCTGACATGGCAACCAAAACGAGAGCCGGAATTGCTACGCGTCCCATGTGGTGCGCGCACACCATCACCGCGATTCGCGGCTGGCCTTGGCAATCTAGCGCGCCGCGACAGGTCGTAGCACACCTCCCTGGCAGACCACGTGGGTGCACCAATCGCGCGACGAAGGAATGTCTCCCGACTGGCCCACCGGCCCCTCGCGCGTTGCGGCGAGAACCGTCCAGTCCCGTCGCACCGCGCGCGCCAGCAGACGCGCGGCCGACTGCGGAGACAGCGCGTCAGGTCGCTCCGCCTCGCTCAGGATGAGCACCGCAGGCGCGAACGCCCGACGGTCGTTCGAAGGGCGTGGTGGCGCTTCAGCAACACGCGCTGCAGGAAGGCCGGCGGCGGGGTGAGCTGCACCCTGTTGCAGCGGCTGGGGGCCGTTGTTCGCGCCCACAGGCGGCCTGCGAGGGGCCAACCGCCAGGACCGGCGACCGAGCGCCTCCACCGCGTCCCACACACGGGCCAGAGGCGGACGCGCGATGAGCCAGCGCAAGCTCGTGGCAACGGGCGAACCCGGTTCGGCGCCAGCGGCGTTACGGTGCGCCACCTCGCGGTATACGTGCGCGAGCAGACGATCGGCGGTGAGACCAAGCGGGTCGTGCACTACCAGCACGCGTCCGGGCTCCAGTATCAGCTCGGTGGGCTGGAGTAGCGTGATGGTGAGCATGGCCCCGCATGCACCCGCGCTGGCCACGAACAGCGGCAGCGGGATGCGAAGGGCAGAGTGCGAGATGAGCAGTGCGGGTGACATAGGCGTACCCTACAGCCGATGTTCCTCGCGGCCGTCATCGATTTGCCGCGGGGTGTATCAGGAATACGCAGCGTCGTCGTGCGTCATGTCGCGCACCAGCGACTGCCCGCTTCGGGCGGTTCATGCATCCTACCGGGCGTCAAGGGTAAGGTTGACCTCCGCACGCGTGCGTGCGGCCGACACGCGCACCCCGACGCGACGTGAGATACGACCGTCGCGCGTGGCATGCACTGTGACCAGCTGGAGTCTGGGCACGCCGCACAGCGTGTAACGTCCGGAGTCGTCAGCGCTGGCAGTCAACGTGCGCTGTTGCCGCTCCCACTGATCGGTCCCGGGCGGGAGCACGTGCTGTGTCCACTCCGCGCGCACCTCGACGGCATGAATGGACAGCGGCACACTATCCTGCACCACACCCGAGATGGCCGTCAGGGTCTCGTCAAGTACTGCGATTTCGCACGTGGTCCGCAGGTCGGGCGACTTCGTGTCGGTCATCTCGTCAGCCGAGATGTCCGGCGCACCGCTGGTGTACAACAGTCCGGCAGGCGTCCCGATCGCGAGCACTTCGCCTCCGGTCACATGTACGCCGTCAACGGTCACGATGCGTGCAGGCCAGCCTCGACCAGCCAGAGGACTTGGGGCGCCAGCGCCCGCGCGCGACGCAATGCGTGGCATGCGAATCTCCCAGTAGCTCGCAAACCATACCCCGTTGTCGAGTCGGGTGTATTCGACACGGCCACCGGGATTCGCGCGCAGCACAGAAGGATCGAGCCCGACGTAGCTGAAGTCGAGATAGCGCAGCTCTTTCGAGGCGCGATCCATCATGAGCGTGCCACGCAGTTGAGCGATGTCGTACCGGCGTCTCACAGGTTCGAATCCGATGCCAATCAGGTGCGGATGCTCCGGCGGGCCATCAACCAGCATCAGACAGTGCTGGGCGAGGAAATGATCCGCGAGCAAGACCGTCGCGTCGGGTGCGTAGTACACCGTGCCGCCGTCCCGGTCTCGGTTCACATAGCCGACAACCGATAGCGACTCTGGAGAAAGACTGTGAAACGGCGCGGTGGAGCTGTTGACGTGTACTGTGTGTCTGGATGCGCCGAGTAGCGCGCCGCGCGCTCTGCGCGACTCTGTAAACATGGAGTATCGAGCCGTCGGTACACCGTCGATGGAAACAAGCCGCGATGCGTCGAGCGCCTTTCGCACCTCGTTGAACAGTAGCGCAACCGTCGCGCTTCCGTCGGGGCGCACATCGCATCGAGATGTAACGCGTGTCGACATGGTCTGAATGACGACGGGGTCATTCGCCAGCGTCGCACTCATTTCAATGCGCTCGCCTGGTCTGAGCTGAATCGTGCCGAGGTCGAAGGGCCGCTGTCCAACCCGCAACACCCGGAGCGTGAAGGAATCGGAACCGAGGCGCAGCGTATAGGTACCGCGCTCGCCAGTAATGGTGCGCGCCACCACCTGCTGGTCAGCCACCCTGGTTGCGACAACGATTGCACCGCTGGCCGGCGTAATCGCGTCACCAAGTCGCAGCGTGCCAAAGACATCCTGGGCCTCGATACTGGAGGTCATGCCCAGCAGCATTATTGCCGGCAGGAACGGACGCATGCGGAGTAACAGGATGCGCTGAAAGTACGCTGATTCAAACGGACACTGTTCATGATGCTGCGCGTCAGCGCGGATGCGCAAGTGGAGTGACGCGCGCCCTGCTAGCGTCACAGCGGCGTCGCTCGTAGTTTGGGCGACATGCGACAGCGGTGACGAGCCGTCGCAACTCGAAGCGGTCGACATCTCAACGATGCTCTGCGTTTCGCCGAATGCTGCGTCCCGCGCCACGCGTACTAATTGTCGTTCTGATACTCGCCACGGGTGCGCGCGGAGACGCGTGCTCACGCCGACTCTATGGCATCCCACGCCAAGATCCGCCGCGCAAGCCAACAGTTTCAGGATCGTTGGCGCTCGGCGTGGCAGAGTGCGCAAGTCAAACAGGGTTTGACGCTCAATCTGGCGGAGATCCGTGGCATTGTCCCATCGGAAAAACGTTTGACGACTGGTGGCCGCAGGAGCACATGCGGCTCGCCACCCACATCCTGCCGCTCGCCAGTGGCCAAGAGGCGTATCTGCGGCGCGACACGACGGTGCGACCGGTCGCCGCCATTGACCAAGCCGTCTCGGCGCTCGCGCCCGAATCGGAGGCGCCGTGGCTGAGTTACGGCTACGCAGCGAGCGACACCCTCGATGTAAGGTAGAGGTCGTGCGAGATGAAGAGGCGGGACTCGTGGATCGACTCGGCGCAGTTCTCGGAGTTACCGCAG
Organism: Gemmatimonadales bacterium; assembly: GCA_038224035.1. Taxonomy (GTDB): domain Bacteria; phylum Gemmatimonadota; class Gemmatimonadetes; order Gemmatimonadales; family Gemmatimonadaceae; genus JAABRT01. The sequence goes on along the minus strand of JBBRFQ010000046.1, from coordinate 18,555 downwards.
AACGCCGTGATAGCGTGCTGATCGTGTGGCGCGGCCCGGATCTGCGTCGCGGGCGCATGCTGGCTGTGGCATCAGACGTTCCGGTGCTCAGTCGCGTACGCATGAGGTCGACATCGGATTGACATGCAAAGCGAATCCGGTAGCTTCGGTTAGAGTTGCTGTTGCAACATTACCCTGAACTCATTATGAGCAGGACGCAGTCGTGCGCGTGAGCCATGGAAGAGTCTTTACCTTCTCCATCGTTATGGTCGCGACCGCGTGGCCATTGATGGCGCAAGAAACACCCGTTGTTGACTTGGGCGCATCGGACGTGCGTGGGTTCGACGATCGCAGCCGCCGTCGGAAGGGAGCGTTCATTGGCCCAGAGCAGCTGGACAAGCTCGCGCCCCTTCTCTTTCAGGACATCGTTGCCGGCCGGAATGATGCGGTGACAGTGGATCACGAGCAGAAGCTGGTGATGCGCACTCTGAACGAGCGCGCAGAAGCGCCATCTCCGCCGGAAACCAGGACCTCAGTAGACCGCCGCAGCGGCGCCGTGCCACTGGGTAGCAGCATGACGATACCGAGCAAGAAGAGCGAGCCCTTCTGTGCGCCTGAGGTCTTCGTTGACAACCTGTGGATCAGCCGAGGGGGGAGCGCAGTCTCCCTTGGCCGACTCGACGAGCGGTGGGGCGCCGCGTCCGTGGTCGCGGTGGAGATCTATGAGTCGCCCTGGAGCATTCCAGAGAACTTCTCTCCGGTTTTGCGAGGTGGGGGGCCCTGCGGACTGATCGCCTTTTGGACGTCCCGCAGGCAGTACGCCGCACCGTGAGCAACGGCGGCGTGCCAGCGATACGTGTTGCGCCACTGTAGCGGCCGAATCGCCGTCATCGCGGACTAGAGGCGGGATCGGGTGGCACGCGCAGCCTCACCGAAATCCCGAGCGCGCCTCGACCCGCTCCCGATGAAACGCGTCAATCGCATCCGTGAGCGACGCTGTGCTGAATCGCACCGGATCCGTGACCGGCAAGCCAGTCTCCGCTTTCGCACGCTCGATTGCCTCGCGGGCTTCGACGTCTGACAGATCGTATGTGTTCAGCGCCACACCTATCACCGGCGCGGGTCGCAGCGGCTCCGCCAGCTGCTCATACAGGCGAATGAGTTCACTCAAGGAAGGTATGGGGACCCACGGATTGCGATTCACCGTGGTGCGACTGGGCTGCGCGCAGAGAAGCATCGCGTGCGGCAGCGAGCCGTGCATGAGTCCGAGTGTCACGCCCGAGTAGGCGGGGTGCACAATGGAGCCCTGCCCCTCGACGAGCACAATGTCCGCGTCTTTCGCCGCTTCGATCGTGAGCTGTTCGGCGGCGCCGGCGATGAAGTCGGCGATGACTGCGTCGACGGCAATGCCGCGTCCCTCGATCAGAATACCGGTTTGTCCCGTAGCACCGAACGCGACACGATGCCCACGCTGCCGCACCGAATCCTGAATCTGCAGTTGCGTGGTCATCTTGCCGATGTTGCAGTCGCTGCCAACAGTCAGGATCACCGTGGCGTCGACCTCGCGGACGCGGCCGTAGGAGACATCGAGATTCGCCGGTGCCCGCCGCAGATCGTGAATCGCGACGTGGTGCTCGCTGGCAATGGCGGCGAACTCCGGATCATCGCCGAGCAGCGTGTGCAGGCCGCTCCAGATGTCGAGACCGGCGCGCAATGCCTGAATGAGCAACGCACGCCACGCGAGCGGAAACTGACCGCCGGGCGGCGCGATGCCGATGAGCAGCGCCGTGGGCTCAAACTTCATCGCCTCCTCGAAGGAGGAGACGATGGGAATGGGTCCGCCAAAGCCAAGCACGTCCTGCGAGGTACGGCCGGCAACGGCGCTGTCGAGGATGACAGCGACGTCTTTCGGCGCGTACCGGATGCAGGCGTTCGCGGTTTTCGAGGAGAGCGGACCGAAGTTGCCTTCGGCGAGAACGAGGAAACGGCGTGTGCGTGACATACCGTGCGTAGAGGAAGCGTTGGGAAGCGAACGCCTAAGTCACAACTATTGACGCCTCTAGCGCAACCCCTCGATCTCCGCGATCAGCTCAGCCTCACCCGTGGCCTTGGCTGGCGGCGCCGCTTCCTTGACCTCTTCCTTACCCGGCGTGAGCTGTTTGGCCGGCGCCGATGAGCCCGCGGACAGCATGCCCATACGTTCCTTGAGCGCGCTCAGCTGCAGGTCGGCGCTGGCGCCGCCGGCGTGCCGCTCGAGCTGCTTGAACTCCGAGCTCAGCTTGTCGCCCGTGAACTCTTCCTCGATCTCCTTGGCGGCGTTGAGTTGCCGTTCGTTTTGAGAAATCTTCTCTTCCATGCGATTGAACGCCTCAAACGCGGACTTGTCGGACAGCCCCGACATGGTCTGCGAGATGCGCTGCTGTGCTTCGGCCCGACGCTGACGCGCGAGCAGCAGATTCTTCTTGCGCTTGGCCTCTTCGATCTTGTCGTTGAGGTCGCGCAGCGACTGCTTGAGCGCTTCGGTTTCGTGACGGTGCGTTTCCCATGTCATGGCCATGGATTGCGCGTGCTCGAGATGCTCCTGCTGCCGCATGAGCGCCTGCTTGGCCAGATCGTCGCGCCCCTGCTGGACGGCGAGCATGGCTCGCTTTTCCCAGTCGTCGGCGAGCTTGAACTCGTTGTCGGCCTGATCGCGCAGCCGCTTTTCATCGGCGATCGCGGCGGCCACCTGCTGCTTGGCCTTCGCGAGTTGGTTGCGCATGTCGACAATGATCTGATTCAACATCTTCTCAGGGTCTTCCGCCGAGGAGATGAGATCATTGAGGTTCGACTTGATCAGGCTCGAGAGTCGGTCGAAGATGCCCATCGGTCAACGTACCTCGCGGAAGGAGGCCAGCTCGCGCATGTGCGAAGCCAGCGACAGAGTCATGCTTTCGTACGACGCGAGGAACTCCTCGTAGTCGAGGTGCGACAGTTCAAGCGCTTCCGTCAATACGACGTTTTCACCATCGATGCCGTACGACCCGTGCAGCAGATCGGTGGCGTTCAGTTCGAGCAATCGACGATTGAGTGCGGCCACATCCGCCGCATCGGCGGGCAGTGGCATCACCTTCACGCGCAGCAACAAGACGGGCGGTGTGTAGCTGACGACCACATCGAACTCGAGCGCGCCGCCTGGGCGCACGGTCCAGAGGCCGGTTTCAACTTCTTCGTGCGTGACGCCTTCGGCGGTCATACGGTCGAGAAACGACTCGACATCTTCTCGGCTGATCATGCCTTCCTCTCGGGGTGGGTTCGACCATCCACTACGGGCGGGGTACTACGCCAGGTTTCGATTGGTCGCGAGCCGATGGCGTTACGGGCGTCCGGCACTGGTACGTTATCGCACTTCGCCGTCCGGGGCCAACCGGACGCGGAGGCGGCTACGGACAATGCGCGGCGATGATGGGCGCGTGGCGCGTCTCCGACGTGAAAAGCAACCGACCGTCGGCCAGCCACGTGAGGCCTTCACCCTGCGTCTCGTCGAGGGACTCGAGGGAGCAGTGGCCCACCAGTTTTCCCGGTCGACCCGAGCGGCGATCCGTTTCAAAGATGTACACCATGCCGTAGGTGCGGACCGCCAGGCGTGAGGGCACCGCCGGGTCCCCGAAAGGATTCGACAGCGCGGCGTCGGTGATTTGCGTGCGGAGATCACGGGAGGCGAAGTTCGGCAACGAATCAACAAGAGTCGCAACGGACACGTCGCCGGTGGTCCAGAGCTCAGGTTGCAGACGATAAACCTGTGAGGGTCGCGTCTGGCCGGCGGCATCACGTAGGGGGCGCTTGGTGGCCAGCCAGACGGCAGAATCGGCATCGACCCAGATCGCTTCGACGTCGCGCGGGCCGTCGGGGTATCGGAATCGCAGGGCCGTGGCGCTGTCACCCGATACGAGCCTGCCCGGGCCCGGTGGTGCGGGTTCAGGGATGCGATAAATCGTGACGACATCGTGCCGCGCCTGATTGTCACCCACCTCGCCGATATACAGGCACTGACCCGTCGCACACGGTCCGGCAGCAAGCGCCTCCCAGTCGCGGTTGATAGCGTTCGGCACCACGATCGCGCCGAGATCCTGGCCCGTGCTGTCGAAGGCGAACAGTCGCGCGTCGTTGCCACTATCGTTGAGTGTCCAGAAGACACCGGACGCATTCCAACTGCGTACTGCGGCCGACGATTCCTTGATGTCGCGATGCGTGAACGCGCCGATCGTGTCGACATCGCGCAGCGCCGTGTACACAACCCCTGTCGATGTGCTGTCGGCGAACTTCGCGTCGAGCGGCAGTGGCACACGGTCATCCCCGCCGGGCGCGCACGACGTGGTCATCGCGAACAGCGTGGCGAGCGCGATCAGACTCGCGGCACGCGATGTGTGAGCGTGCATTCGTGCTACGAACGCCGCTTGATGTCGTACAGGCGCTCCTTCGCCAGACGACGTCCCGTCGGGGTCGCGGCCAGACCACCGCCAGCCGTTTCGCGATAGCGCACATCCATGTTGCGTCCGATCTCACCCATCGTGTCGATCACTTCGTCAGCAGGAATCGCGAAGGTTATTCCAGCCAGCGCCATCTCAATCGCCGCAAGGGCAATCGCCGCGCCGGTGGCGTTGCGAAAGACGCAGGGCAACTCGACGAGTCCGCCGAGCGGATCACACACGAGACCAAGTGTGCCCTGCTGCGCGAGCGCGGTGGCGTGCCCCGCCTGCGCGGGCGTGCCGCCGAGCATCTCGGTCGCCGCGCCCGCGGCCATGCCTGCCGCAGCGCCGGTTTCGGCCTGACACCCGCCCTCCGCGCCCGAAAGCGATGCGCGCTCCGCCACCACGGCGCCGATCAGTCCCGCGCACGCCAGTGCATCAACCACACGTTCTTCGTCGATCCCCTGCGCGGCAGCAAGACCAGTCAGCACTGCGGGCAGCACACCAGCGCCGCCCGCAGTTGGTGCGGCGACGATGACGCCCATCGCGGCGTTGACCTCCTGAACGGCGAGTGCGCGCGCGAGCACATCACGAAACGCGGTGCCGGCGAGCGGCCCCGGCGGACCAGTGCGCAGCTTGGCCGCATCGCCGCCCACCAGCCCTGATGACGAGAAGAGATCGCCTTGAAGACCTCGCGCGACCGCACCATTCATCACGTGCAACGCGCGGCGCAGTGCATCACGAATTTCTTCAACCGGCCGGCCCTGATCTTTCGCTTCCGTTTCCAGCGCCAGACGGGAGAGCGTGAGGCCGCGCGCTTCAGCGTCGGCGATGGCATCAGCAAGGCTTCGGTACATCAGCCACTCACCTTGTCGAGACGGAACGCCCACCTCACCCACGAGAGTCCGCGGATGGCATCGCGTACTTCTTCCGTCGGACGCTCATCCACTTCAATCACCATGAACGCATCCCCGCCACGTTCTTTTCGCGAGAGCCGCAGTGTGGCGATGTTGAGTTCGGCATCGGAGAGAATCGTGGCAATGCGTGCCACGGAACCCTTTACGTCTTCGGCGACGAGTACAATCGTGTGCAAGTTGCCAGTGACATTCACCGGATAGCCGTCGATCTCGGTGACGAGCACGCGCCCCGCGCCGAGTGACGAACCGACCATCACCGATTTCCGATTGCCGCGCTCGACGGTGAGTCGGACGGTGTTCGGGTGCGCATCGTCATCGAGCGTTGTTTTCTCGAAACGATACTCAAGCCCTTCGGCTTCCATGATGTCGAGCGCGGTACGCAGTCGTTCGTCATCTGGGCGAAAGCCCATCAGTCCGCCCGCAATGGCCTTGTCGGTGCCGTGGCCTTCGCCGGTGCGGGCAAACGAACCGTGCAGCTCGATGAGCGCCCGATGGGGCGTGTCCCCCACGAGGCAGCGCGCGAGCAACCCGAGGCGGCAGGCGCCGGCGGTATGACTGGAGCTCGGTCCGACCATGACGGGACCGATGATGTCGAGGAGTGAGACCATCCCGTAATCAGCCTACGGGGACCACGGCGCGCCAGTGTGCGCACCGTGGTGGCGCGTTGTCACGTCCCGGTCAGCCGACGAGCAAGCTGCCCAGATACGCGCCCGTAAAGCTGCCGGGTGTGGCAGCCACCTCTTCGGGCGTTCCGGTCGCCACGATCGATCCGCCGCGCACGCCGCCCTCGGGACCCAGGTCCACGATCCAGTCGGCCGTCTTGATCACGTCAAGATTGTGTTCGATGACGAGGACGGTGTTGCCGCGATCAACAAGCTTGTGCAGCACTTCGAGCAGCACGCGCACATCTTCGAAGTGCAGACCCGTGGTGGGTTCGTCGAGGATGTACAGTGTGCGTCCGGTATCGCGCTTGGCGAGTTCTGTCGCCAGCTTGACGCGCTGCGCTTCACCGCCGGAGAGCGTGGTCGCACTCTGGCCGAGATGGATGTAGCCAAGGCCGACATCCCGCAGTGTGATGAGCCGCTGCGCGATGCGCGGCTGATTCTCGAAGACGGTGCAGGCATCCTCGACGGTGAGGTCGAGAATGTCGGCGATGGAGCGTCCGCGGAAACGCACTTCAAGCGTTTCCCGGTTGAATCGTTTGCCCTTGCACACTTCGCACGAGACAAACACGTCGGGAAGAAAGTGCATCTCGATTTTGACGAGACCGTCGCCCTGACACGCTTCGCACCGTCCGCCTTTGACATTGAACGAAAACCGGCCGGGCCCGTAGCCCCGGATTTTTGCTTCCGGCAGCTCGGCGAACAGCTCACGCACCGGCGTGAACACACCAGTGTAGGTGGCCGGATTCGAGCGGGGTGTCCGCCCGATCGGGCTTTGATCGATGTCGATGATCTTGTCGAGATGCTCGATGCCGGTAATGCGGTCATGCGCACCGGGAATCACACGCGCACGAAAGAAATGCCGCGACAACGAGCGCTGCAGAATGTCGGTGACCAGCGTGGATTTGCCGCTCCCCGAGACGCCAGTGACGGCGACGAAAAGACCAAGCGGAATCTCGGCGCTCACGTCCTTGAGATTGTGTTCGCGTGCGCCTTCGATGCGCAGCGTACGGTCCGGATCAGGCGTGCGGCGCTGCTGCGGCACAGGAACCGTGCGCGCGCCACTGAGAAACTGTCCGGTGATGGAGGCCGGTACGCGTTTGATATCATCCACCGTGCCGGTGGCAATGACCGCACCGCCATGCTTGCCGGCGCCCGGCCCGAGGTCAATCACGTAGTCGGCTTCACGAATCGTTTCCTCGTCGTGCTCAACCACAATCACGGTGTTGCCGAGATCGCGCAGCTGCATGAGTGTCGCGAGCAGGCGATCGTTATCGCGCTGATGCAAGCCGATGCTGGGTTCGTCGAGAATGTAGAGCACGCCAACCAGCCGCGAACCGATTTGCGTGGCCAGCCGAATGCGTTGCGCTTCGCCACCCGAGAGTGATTCGGCCGAACGATTGAGCGTGAGATAGTCGAGGCCGACGTCGACGAGGAAACGCAGGCGGTCCTTCACCTCCTTCAGAATCGGTCCGGCAATACCCGGGTCCAGTCCTGGTTTGCCGCCACTGCGCACCGGTACCGTCTCAAGGAACACCAGTGCGTCGGCGACTGACTGTTCAACCAACTCGCCGATGTTGCGCCGATGCACCGTGACGGCCAACGATTCGGCGCGCAGTCGCTTGCCCTGACACACGGAACACGGGCCGGCCACCATGTAACTCTCGAGCTCCAGGCGTATTGCGTCCGAACTCGTTTCGTCATAGCGGCGCTGCACATTCGCGACGATCCCGTCCCACGTGGCCACATCCGCGGCGGCCGGTGTGGTCGCAGGCTTACCGCGCTTGATCGCCGTACGTTTGGCCGGCGTACGCTCTCCGTCATCGAGGCCGTGCAACAGCTGCCGCTTGACGGCCGCCGGCAGCTTGCCCCACGGCGTGTTGAGTTCGAAACCGATCTGTTTGGCCAGACCCGGCAAGAGCACACGTCGCAGAAATCCATCGGGCTCACCCCACGGCAGCACCACGCCTTCGAGAATGGTGATGCCGGGATCACCGAGCATCAGTTCTTCGCTCACGCTACGCGTCGTGCCAAGTCCGCTGCACGTTTCGCACGCGCCAAACGGCGAGTTGAAGGAAAAGTGTCGCGGCTCGAGCTCGGGAAGCGAGATGCCACACTCCGGGCATCCCTGTTTCTCCGAGAAGAGCACGGACGCCGGTTCCTTCGCGTCGTAGCGCACCACCTCAACGAGTCCGTCGGCCAGGCGCAGTGCCGTCTCGAGTGAGTCGGTGAGTCGACCGCGGTCTTCAGCTTTCACGACGAGACGATCAACGACCACCGAGATGGAGTGATTGAGGCGCTTGTTGAGCTTGGGCGGATCCGCGAGTTCAATCAGTTCGCCGTCAACCACCGCGCGCACGAATCCCTGCTTACGCGCCGATTCGAAGAGATCGCGGAACTCGCCTTTGCGTCCCTGCACCAGCGGGCCGCGCACTTCGATCCGAATGTCCTCGGGCCATGTGAGTACCTGCTCGGCGATTTGTGCCGGGCTCTGCCGCTGCACCGAGCGTCCGCAGTTCGGACAATGCGGTGTGCCGGCGCGCGCGTAGAGCAGGCGCAGATAATCGTAGATCTCAGTGACGGTGCCCACGGTGGAGCGCGGATTGTGTCCCGCCGACTTCTGCTCGATGGAAATGGCGGGTGACAAGCCCTCAATTGCGTCGACGTCGGGCTTTTCCATGAGCCCGAGAAACTGGCGTGCGTAGGCCGACAGCGACTCCACATATCGACGCTGCCCTTCGGCGTAGATCGTATCAAACGCGAGCGACGATTTACCAGAGCCGGACAAGCCCGTGATCACGGTCAGTTTGTCACGCGGAATCGTGACGTCGATGTTCTTGAGATTGTGTTCGCGGGCGCCGCGAACGATCAGCGAGTTTTGGGGCATAGTCTTGTAAGTAACTGAAGGGGCAGTCACTCAGACAAGACCGGACACTCGGCGCGCGGTTCCCGCGCCTGCCTCTCGCCCGGGCCTACGAAGGCGCTCGCGCGGCCGGTTCGCGGTCAGACGGTCCGGCAGGTATCGTGAGAGATGCCAACTCCCCTCGACCCCACGGACGTGGTGCTCGCGATCACCACGGTCGCGAGCCCCGACGACGCCGAGCATCTCGTGCGCGCCTTGCTTGATGCGCGCTTGATCGCGTGCGGCACGCTGCTGCCGGCCGCACGGTCGCTGTATCGATGGGAGGGCGAGGTGACGGATGAGTCCGAAGTGGTGGTATTGCTCAAGACGGTGGCCGCGCGGCTTGAGGAGATCGGGGAGGCGTTTGCGCTGCACCATCCATACGATGTGCCGGAGCTGCTCGTGTTTCCGACCGATGCGGGATTGGAAGGCTATCTGAGGTGGGTGCGTGGGGAGACATCTTGAGTTTCACGTGCCACCGAACCACTCATATCCCTTGTCAGACCAGTAGCCACCGTTCCTCGAAGGCATGTGATGCCCGCCAGTCTGGCGGTTCGCGGAGAGTTCCCGCCATCAGTTCTTTGGGACCTGGCGTGACACAGCCGTAACAACAGGGACCAGATCCATCACGCTGCGGGCGCGCGCTGACACCACCGTGCCTCTGAATCGTCTCAGAAGCGATGATTGAACTCTCTGCCCTCACGAAGCGGTACGGCAAGTTCACGGCCGTAGATCGCCTCGACCTGACCGTTCCCGCAGGCGAACTGTTCGGATTTCTCGGACCGAACGGCGCCGGCAAGACCACCACCATGCGCATGATCGCCGGTATTCTGCGGCCGACCGAGGGCACGGTGCGTATCGCCGGCGCCGATCTTGTCCGTGATCCGCAGCGCGCCAAACGATCGCTCGGTTTCATTCCCGATCGTCCCTTCATCTACGAGAAACTCACGGGCATGGAGTTCCTGCGCTTTGCGGCCGGTTTGTATGGCGCGCAGGGCAAGGCCGTGGATCATCGGGCGGCCGAGTTTCTCGCGCTGTTCGATCTTGAACCGTGGCGCGACGAACTCGTGGAGAGCTACAGCCATGGCATGCGACAGAAGCTCATCATCGCCAGCGCCTTTGTGCACGAGCCGGCGGTGATCGTCGTGGACGAACCGATGGTGGGTCTCGATCCCAAGTCGTCGCGCATCCTCAAAGAGTTGTTTCGCCGCTACACCGACGACGGACACACGGTCATGATGTCCACGCACACGCTCGAAGTGGCCGAGGGCATGTGTGATCGCATCGGTATCATGCAGCGCGGATTGCTCGTGGCGTGTGGGACCATGAGCGAGCTGCGTGCCGACAACGACGCCGACGATCTGGAAGACATCTTCCTCAAGCTCACGGGCGAGAAAATCACGCGTGACGTGGGTGAGGTGCTGCATGCGTGAGCCGGCGCGTGCGGCCGGCGTGTTGCATCTGCTTGGGCCAAAGTGGCGGGTGGCACGGGCAAGAGCCGCCTCGGTGGGCGAGTCGCACACGGCACGCGCACTGGTGCTGGGCGTCCTCGGTACGGGCTTTTTCCTGGCGGCGTTCGGCATTTCGCGGCGCATCCTGATGTACTTCATGGGCGCCGAGGATATCGGCGCGATTCTCGCCGGCAAAGTGCTCGCGATGATGCTGCTCGCGTTCTCCTCAATCCTCCTGTTGTCCAACGTGATCGGCGCGCTCTCGAGCGGATTTCTGGCGCGCGATCTTGATCAGATTGCGGCGGCGCCGGTGTCACGCCCGGCGTTGTACGGGTCCCGGCTGATTGAGACGGGCGTACACGCGAACTGGATGGTGATGCTGTTGCTGCTGCCGTTGCTCGCGGCGTACGGCGCGGTGTATCAGGGGGGCGTGGGGTTCGTTGGTTTTTCGCTGGCGGTGTTCGTGCCGTTCTTTGTGATTCCCACGGCACTCGGCTCGCTGCTCACACTGTTGCTCGCGAACGTGTTTCCGGCGCGGCGCACGCGTGACATTCTTTCGGTTGTCACCGTGCTCGCGATCGCAGCCTTGCTGGTGATGTTCCGCATGGCGCGTCCGGAGCAGCTCGTGAAGCCTGAAGGATTTGAGAACTTCATGGACTTTGTGGCCGCGATCGATACCCCCAGTTCACCGTGGCTGCCGAGTGAGTGGGCGAGTGACGCGATGATGGGGTATCTGCGCGGCGGTCCGATTACGACGGCGATGATGCGACTCTGGGGCACCGCGATCGGGCTCGTGCTCGCGGGATTGGCGGCGCATCACCTGCTCTGGGCGCGAGGTTTCAGCGCGGCGCAGGAGGGGGCGGGCAAGCGCACGAGTACGGCGGTTCGGCCGGTGATTGATCGTCTCTTTGGCTGGCTGCCGCCGCATCGGCGAGAGCTCGTGCTGAAGGAGATGAAGGTGTTCGCCCGGGATACCACGCAGTGGAGTCAGCTGATTCTGCTGTTTGTGCTGCTCGTAGTGTACGTGGCCAATGTGCGATACCTGCCGCTGACGGGCGAAGGCATGACGGTGTTGCTGCGTCAGCTAGTGCCGTTTCTGAACCTGGCGGTTGCGGGGTTTGTGCTGGCGTCGATTGCCGGACGGTTTGTCTTTCCGTCGGTGAGTCTGGAGGGACGCGCGCTCTGGTTACTGCGCTCAAGTCCGTTGGCAATGCGGGATTTGTTGTGGGCGAAGTTCTGGGTGGGCGCGGTGCCGTTGTTCCTGCTCGCCATTGTGTTGGTAGTGGCCACGAACCTGCTGCTTGATGTATCAGCATTTGTGCATGTCGTGTCGACGTCGGCGATTGCATGTCTGGTGTTTCCGCTGACGGCGCTGGCCCTTTCGTTCGGGGCGTTCTATCCGCAGTACGACTCGGAGAACGCGGCGCAGATCCCGACGTCGTTTGGCGGCCTGCTGTTCATGCTGTCGGCGATTGTGTTGATCGCCGCGGTGGCGTACGGGACGGGGCGACCGGCCGCACGGTGGGTGGTGGCGGACCACTTTGGATGGGAGTTTGACAGCTGGCGGTTGATGCTGCCGTTTGCGCTGGTGGTGACGTCGTGCGTGGCGTTTACGGTGGTGCCGCTACGGATGGCGAGACGGAAGTTGGAGGCGCTGGAGCGGGGGTGAAATCAAATGTCCCCCGCACCGCCGATGTCCGCTGAATCGCGACCGTTAACCGTCAACCGTTTACAGCAACCCTAAACGTCAACCCTGAGTCGGAACCGCTGAACTGCAACCGACCAGTGGAAAGCGGGAAGGACGCGAACGCGCAAACACTGCAACGGCTAAAGCAGCAAAGACCGCTACGACGATCACAACACGAACCGAACCGCGCCGCCCAGATGTCTCACGCCGCCGCCAGCGCCCCACCGCAGCTGTTGCAGAAGCGGGCGCCGGGCTGCGTGACTTCGGCGCCGCAGGAGCCGCAGGCGCCGGGCAGATAACTGCCGCAGTCGGAGCAATACACCGAGTCGCTCTCGGGACGGGGGCCGCAGATGCGGCACTTGGGGCGCCGGGCCTGGGCGGCGCGCACTGCGGCTTCGACCGGGTCTTCATTCGCCGCGGTGGCGGTGACGATGGCCTCACGTGCAAAGCTCGCGTCGTCCTGTTTCCGCAACTCGGCGAGTGCAAGGGTGGTGTACTTGGCCTTGAGTTCGTCGTAGTCAGAGTCCGAGAGTTTTCCGGTTTCTCGATCAAACTCAATTTCGCGCAGCGCCGACACGGCCATGCCGTCTTCATTGTTGGCCAATGCCCGACCGGCTGCATTCAGCGTGGCTTCGCGCCTTGATGCGGCCGCGTTCTCTTCGGTCGTGTTGAGCAGCGGCAACAGCACATAGGAAAGCGCAGCGAGCGCGAGGACGGTGCCGAGGATCAGGGGGAGTGAACTGTCGTCGAACATGTCAGGAATTGAGTCAGCGTGAGTCGTCGCGCAACGCGGCGTCCAGACGGGCGAGTTCATCGTCGGTGCCCTGCACCGAGATCGTGCGAATGTCACGTGGCGCGACGCTCGCGGCTTGCTCGGCGTTGCGCCGCCAGGTGTGCACGAGGCGCGCGATCACCAGTCCGCCCGTGCCGACAGCAACAAACGGGAGGAACCAAGCCACCAGATTGAAACCGGACTTGCTCGGAACCAGACGAATGCGCTGCCCGTACGTGCCGGAGAGCTGTGCCACAATTTCATCGCCGGTGTAGCCGCCATCAACCATGCGTACGACGTCGCCGTGAATGGCCGGCGAATTGGTGCACGCGACGTCGGTCGTGCGGCACGTGTAGATGTCCAGCGAGCACGGACACGGACACGCGAGTGTCTTCTCAAGGGCGATCACCGCATCCTGGTCGAGCTGAGCGATCGCATCGGGCTTGGGCGCCGGCCGAACTGGAATGTAGAAGTCGCCATTCATGTTCACCGTGCTGCTGGGTTGCGCACGGGCGCGGCTCACCGCGAGCAGCGAAAGCGGCACCGCGACCGCACAGCGTGCAACAAACGCACGCCGTGACAACCGCGGTGCCTCAGGCAGCGTCACGCGCCGGCTCCCACCAACGCACCCTCGTGCTGTGGTGACAGTTCCGCAACGTATCCGCGCTCACGACGCTCCGCTTGCGGCCACATCACGATCACACCGCCGAACGCCATGATGAATCCGCCGATCCATACCCAGATCACCAGTGGATTGAAGTGGAAATTCATCACCGCAGTTTCGGCATCGGCAAGTCCGGAGAAGAATACGTACACGTCCTGTCCGGCCAGCTCCTTGATCGCCACTTCGGTGGACGGCTCAAAGGTCGTGGCGCCAGTCGCGTCAAAATGCTGACGCTTCTCAGCCAGCATGGTGCCCATCGGTTGCCCGTTGCGCGTCGTCTTGAGACTGATCGCCACGACGCGCCGGTTCAGCGTGTTGTACGTGGACATGCCTTCGCTGGTGAACGTCCACGTATCGCCCCACGGGTCAACGGCCGCGTACGTGTCGCCTGTCTTCAGCTCAACGGCGACGTAGTCCTTCTTGAAGTACAGACCGGCGAAGGCTGCGAACATGACCACGATGCCAAAGTGTACGACGTACCCGCCGTAGCGACGTCGGTTACGCGCGACCAGGCGTACGCCGGCCATGGCCAGCCCTTCCTGATACATGCGGCGGCGTGCTCCGATACCCTTCACGAACTCCTGCGTGATCGTTGTAGCCACAAACCCGGCCAGACCGTAAAACACCAGTGCGTAGAAATGCCGCATGCCGAGCAGGAACAGGACGACGACAGCCAACACACCCATCGTCACCGGCATGAGGAACTGGCGCCGCAGATTGGCCGTCGAGGCGCGGCGCCACGCGATGAGCGGTCCGATGCCCGTGAGCGCGAGCAACAGCAATCCAAGCGGCGTGTTCACCGAGTTGAAGAAGGGCTGTCCGACCGTGATCTTCTCGCCCTGCACCCACTCGGACAGAATGGGAAACAGCGTGCCCCACAGCGTGGTGAACGCGATGCCTACCAGCACCAGGTTGTTGTACAGGAACGCCGCCTCGCGGCTCACCATGCTCTCCAGCTCGGCCTTCGCTTCCATGTCCTTGAGACGCGTGGACACCAGTATCGCCGTCAGAATCGTGGCCGCAATCAGGAAGCCGAGGAACCACGAACCCACGCTCGACTGCGCGAACGCGTGCACACTTTCGATCACACCGCTACGGGTGATGAACGTGCCCAGAATGGACAACAGGAACGTGAGCACCACGAGGGTGACATTCCATTTGCGCAGCATGCCACGCTTCTCCTGAATCATGATGGAATGCAGAAACGCGGTGCCGGACAGCCACGGCAGCAACGACGAGTTCTCAACGGGATCCCAGGCCCAGTAGCCGGACCAGCCGAGTTCAACGTACGCCCACCACATGCCGAGCACGATGCCGATCGTGAGGAAAAACCACGACAGCAGCGACCAGCGCCGAACGGCGGCCAACCACTCGCCGTCGAGCTGACGCGTCACCAGCGCACCGATCGCGAAGGCGAACGGAACCGCGGTGGCGACATATCCGAAATAGAGCATGGGCGGGTGAATCGCCATGCCCGGATTCTGCAGCTGCGGATTCATGCCGCGTCCGTCGGCCGGCACCCAGTCGAGGCGCTCGAACGGATTGGCACCGAACGCGGTGGTGAGCAGGAAGAAGAGGGTGATGAGCCCCATCGTCCCGGTTACCCACGGCATCATGTTGCGCAGTCGACTGCGATTGGCGAACACGGCTACTGCGCCGTACATCGCCAGAATGAGTGTCCAGAACAGCATCGACCCCGCCTGCCCCGCCCAAAAACTCGAGAACAGGTAGACAGAGGGTAGATTCATGCTGGTATACGACGCCACAAACTTCACTGAGAAGTCGTGCGTGAAAATCGCGTACCAGAGGCCGATGGAGGCCAGCACCGTGAACGCGAACGTGGCGTACATCGCCCGCTCGCCACTGAAGACCAGGTCGGGGCGGCGCTGATATCCGCCAGCCCAGGAGACCGTGGTGGTCCAAGCCGCCATGAGAATGGCAACCCAGAGCGACAACTCGCCTACAAGAATCACGTCAGGAGGGGTGAGCGCCGTGGCTCACGCGCCGGGCTTGGTGCCCGCGGGATAGCTCGGCGATTGTGGATAGCGTTCCGGCTCGTTTTCATAGCGTGACGCACACTTGGCAAGCAGCGTGGTCGCCTCGAAGGTTCCTGCGTCGTTGAGGCGGCCTTCGACCACCACGTTGACTCCCTCGGTGAAGGTGTCGGGGATGACGCCCTTGTAATGCACCTTGTATGTCGTGGTGCTGTCGGTCATCTGAAAGGTCACGGAGCGGCCATCAGCCGCGCGCTCGATCGTCCCGTTGACGACGGTGGCCCCAATCTTCACGCCGACTTTCTGAAACCGGGGGCTGTCCTGAATCTTGGCCGCCAGCTCCGTGGGCGTCAGAAAGTACTGTGCCGTCTCTTTCACGGAGCTGGCCATGAGCACGCCCGACGTTCCCAGAACGAGCAACCCACCAATGAGAAACTTGCTGCGAGCTTTCACGTGTCGTACCCCTCAAATCGGTAGTGGCGAACCGGCGCCGGGGCGCCAGGTTCCGAGTCCGACCCTGTTTGGAGCAAAGATAGCACGGGAAGCGGCGTTCGTCACTTTCCGTCCACTTTTGTCGCCACAAAGCCGCCCGTGACCCCACCCGCCGCATCCCACGTCAGGTCTCGCCAGCTGAACCGGCCGCCGCGGTGCGCGTCGCGGAACTCCTTGGCCAGCGACGCGCCGCTCGTCGCCACCGACGCGCCGAGCTGGGCGCCGTTTGGCGAGGCGCCCAGCGCGCGAAGTTGGGCGTAGACGGTGAACTGTACGATCCCCGCGACCACGAAGTGCAGGGCTTTGTCGCGACCAAACCAGGAGTCGGGTGGTGCTTTCATCGACTGACGGGACACATCGGGATCCGTTCGTGGCAACTCGGCCATTGACACGTGATCGGCCGACGCTTGGGTCCAACGCCCCGCGACCCACCGTCCCTCGACGCGTAACGAGAGCGTCTCACGCTGTGGAGCAACGCAACAGCCGTGTGGCACCAGCGGCTGCGCCATAGCCGCCTTGAGCGCGAGCGCATTGGCGCACGCCGCTGCACCGGCCGCGACGAGCAGCCACGACCACAGCGACGCGCTCACCCGCGATCGCGCGCCCATGACAGCGTCGCCCGGACCGCACGACGCCAGCCGACGTGCCCCGCCTTCGCATTGGCCGATCCGTCGCCTGGCACAAATCGTGTGAAGCGACGGGCATCGATGAACGCGTCGGCGTCCTTCCACACCCCACCGGCGATTCCGGCGAGTCCGGCCGCGCCGAGCGCTGTGGTTTCCACGATATCAGGACGCTCGACGGGAACGCCAAGCGCGTCGGCCTGAAACTGCATGAGCCAGTCGTTGCTGGTCGCACCACCATCCACGCGCAAACGATCGAACGGCACTCCGCCTTTGGCGCGCATGAGCGAGAGTACGTCCACCGTACCAAACGCCATCGCTTCAAGCGCAGCGCGCACGAGATGTGCCGACGTCGTGCCGCGCGTGAGTCCGGTGATCGTGCCGCGTGCGTGCGGCTCCCAGTCGGGCGCCCCGAGCCCGGTGAGCGCGGGCACGAAGTACACACCGTCGGTGCTCGCCACAGACCGTGCAATCGCCTCAGTTTCCGACGCGTTCTCAATGATGCCCAGACCGTCGCGCAACCACTGCACCGCCGCACCCGCGACAAAGATCGATGCTTCGAGTGCAAAGGTGGGATTGCCGCTGGCATCACACGCGATGGTGGTGAGCAGGCCATCGCCGGGCTGTGGTCGCGTCTGTCCTGTGTTCAGCAGGAGAAACGCGCCGGTGCCGTAGGTGTTCTTGCCACCGCCCGCGTGCCATCCTCCCTGACCAAACAACGCGGCCTGTTGATCGCCGGCGACGCCGAGAATCGGGATCTCTGCGCCGATGGATGCGTTGGTGGTCGTGCCGAAAAACCCGCTGGAGCGACGCACGTCGGGAAGCAGCGAAATCGGCACGCCGAACAGTTCAAGCAGCGTCGGGCTCCACGCGCGTGTCTCGATGTCGTAAAGCATCGTGCGCGACGCGTTCGTGGGATCGGTGGCGTGGACCGCACCGCCCGTGAGATGCCAGATCAGGAACGAATCGATCGTGCCAGCGGCGAGTTCACCGCGCTGTGCACGTTCGGCGAGACGCGGCTGGCCGAGCATCCATTCGAGCTTGGTGGCGCTGAAGTACGGATCCGTGACGAGGCCGGTGCGCTTTTGAATGTCGGCTGCGTGCGCATCCAAGGCGCGGCAGCGGTCGGCCGTGCGACGATCTTGCCAGACGATGGCACGATGGACCGGCTCACCGGTGGCGCGATCCCAGAGCAGAATGGTTTCGCGCTGATTGGTGATGCCAACGGCTTTGGGCATCACGCCGGCTTGTGCAATGGCCTCGCGCGCGGCGTCAAAGGTGCGCGCGATGATTTCGAGCCCGTCGTGCTCGACCCAGCCGGGCTGTGGATAGTGCTGCGTGATTTCACGATACGCGCGACCAACGATACGGCCATCGGCGGCGAGAACGAGACAGGTGGAGCCGGTCGTGCCTTGATCGATGGCGAGTACATGCATCGCGGCGTCTCAGTGAAACGGCGGCGTGACGATGCCGCGGTCAGTGATATAGGATGTCACCAGCTCGCGCGGTGTGACGTCGAAGGCGGGATTGTGCACGGACACATGCGTTGGTAAGACGATACGATCACCGACCAGCGCCAGTTCGTTGCGTTCGCGCAGCTCGATGTGGATTTCCTCGCCATGTGCCGTGGCGGGGTCGAAGGTGCTGCACGGCGCACAGACATGGAAGGGGACACCGTGCGCTTTTGCCGCGAGCGCAAGTGGGTAGGTGCCGATCTTGTTGGCCACGTCGCCGTTGGTCGCAATACGGTCGGCACCGACGAAGACGGCGTGTATCCGGCCGGTTCGCAGCAATGAAGCCGCGGCACTGTCGGGAAGCACGGCGACATCGATGCCGGCGCGATTGAGTTCCCAGGCGGTCAGTCGAGCGCCCTGCAACAGGGGTCTGGTTTCGTCGGCGAAGACGCGAAACTGCACGTCACGCGCGTGTGCCACATACATCGGCGCGAGGGCGGTACCGATGCC
>JBBRFQ010000045.1:0-22839 GCA_038224035.1 Gemmatimonadales bacterium | reverse complement strand
CATTCGGCCGTTGCGGCGCTGCGCACCATCTGCGACCGCTACGACATTCCGCTCGAAATCGAAGCGCTCCCGTACGGCGCGACGTGGTATCTGGCCACCGGCCAAGGCATGCCGTCGGGTGAGCCGCAGCGTCTCGCGCGGTCATTCGACGCGATTCTGGCCGGCGCACTCGGAGATCCGCGCGTCAAGAATCATGAGCACGTGCGGCAAATCCGGCACGCGCTTTTTGTGCAGCTCGATCTGTACGCCAGCCTGCGACCAGCGCGTCAACTGCTCCCCGTCCTGTCACCGTTGGCCAATGTGCGCGACGGTCGCTCCCATGTCGACATTGCGGTCATCAGCGAGAATCTCGAAGGCTTTCATCCCGACCGGGACCGCCGGGTTCGCGTGAACGACGACGAAGACGCCTATGTGACGGAGGAATGGCACACCCCGCACCTCGTGGCGCGCCTGGTGCGTTTTGCGTTCGCCTGGGCGCGGCTGCGCGGACGACGGCGCGTCACGCTGGTGGACAAGACCAATCTTGTGCCTGCGCATCGGCTGTGGCGTCACGCGTTCAACACCGTG
This sequence comes from Gemmatimonadales bacterium, assembly GCA_038224035.1. Lineage (GTDB taxonomy): Bacteria > Gemmatimonadota > Gemmatimonadetes > Gemmatimonadales > Gemmatimonadaceae > JAABRT01. The sequence continues at coordinate 22,272 of JBBRFQ010000045.1, read as the reverse complement.
GCCATGGAGTATCCCGACATCGCCCACGACGTGCGTCTGGTCGACACGGTCGCGCACGATCTCGTGCGTGCCCCGGAGCGACTCGATGTGCTGGTGACCACCAATCTGTTCGGCGAGATTCTGAGTGATCTCACCGCCGGCCTTGTGGGCGGACTGGGGCTCGCGGCCAGTGCCAGCCTGCATCCCGGTCGGTGTTCCCTGTTTGAGCCGGTGCATGGCAGTGCGCCAGACCTTGTCGGCACGGGGCGCGCCAATCCACTGGCGGCGATCCGCGCGGCTGCGCTGCTGCTCGATACCTGCGGGCATCGGGCCGCAGCCTCCATGGTCGATAGCGCCGTGCTCGCGTCGCTCAATGCGCAGGTTACCACGCCCGACCTGGGCGGGCGCGCCAGTACAGGCGCCGTCACCGACTACGTGGTGCGCTACTTGCGAACCTCACGGCTCGAGCCCGGGATCGGCGCGTAGTCAGCGGTTTTGCGCGCGACGCGGCCCAGCCCGACGGTGGGCGCAGAAGGAGCCGCTGTGGGGTATTGGTGACGTGTCTGCCACCGCTGGTCCGCACACGCACCACAAATCGGATATTCTTCCATTATGCGCCTTTCCCGAGTTTTTCCCGTCATTCTCGCGGCCCTGCTCGGCCTCGCCGGCTGCGTGCCATCCAGCGCCACGCCGGACGCGCTGCCGTCGGCTCCCGCCGCCGCGAGGTGGCCGGTCAAGGTGCAGTCGCACGTGGACCTCTGGCTGCATGGCTTCGGCATGATCACCACGGACACGTTGCCGGTGCCGCTCTTTCGCCGCGGCTATCGCGACTCGATGACCGTCATCAAAAACCGCGCCAACGCCTACACGACGCTCGACGCCAATCGGCAGGAGCTCGCGGCGCGGCTGGGGACAACGCCGGCGCTGCAAAACGCACAGTTTCTCGTTTTCTCTTTCCCGGATTGGGAATCGTTATCGGGAGCGATTGATCTTTTCCTGAAAGCGGAAGGAGATCCACAACGCGCCGGGAATCAGGAGTCGGCCGCCGTCGTCGGATTTCTCGGCGCACAGTTCCCCACCGTCGCCGACCGTCAGTGGCTGCGAAAGTTTTACGACGGAGTGGTCGACGAGCGCAAGTCGTTCTACCAGACTTTCTGGACCAACGCACAGCGTGAGCGCGCCGGCGTGTTGAATGCGGTGACTTCGTTGTGGGAGCAGCAGTATCGCGACCGGTTCGCGCGTTTCCTCGGCAGTACGCAGCAGCGCAGCGGCGAGATACTGGTGTCGCTGCCCCTTGGCCCGGAAGGCCGCGCCGCGGGCGGCCGGGAGGGGCAAACGCTCGTCGCAGTGCCGATGCCCGGTCGCACGCAGGACGCTCGGGAGGCGGTGATCGTGTTCGCGCATGAGGTGGTCGGGTCGACAGCCGGTTCTGCCGTCAACGACAATACCACGCCGGCCGAGAAGCGCAGCGGCGCCTCGGAGCGCTTCGTGGCGTACGCGCAGGTCCGCGGCGGCGCGATTCTCCTCGAGCACATCGCCCCCGAACTCGTCGATTCGTATGTGCGATATTATCTCGCGCAAGGCGGGCATCGCATTGGAACGCTGAACACCAGTGCGCAGCGTACGGCGGCGTTGGCGGCCGCGTACCCGTTGCCGACAGCGGTGCTCGACGGCATGAAGCGACAGATCGAAATCGCTCTTGGCGGCATTTGACGTGACCGACGACACGTCTCGACGGTTGTTCGCGTAGTACTCACCATGGCCGACGACAAGAACGCAGTCACCAAGACATCCCTGAATGAGCCCGAGGCCCAGTTGCCTCGCGCCGCGCTTGAGCGCGTGCTCGCGCGTGCCGCCGAGTTGCAGACGCAGGGTGCCGATTCACCGGAAGTCATCAGCGAAGCGCGTCTGCTCGAAATCGGGCGCGAGGTCGGGATCGATCCCGATCATCTGCGCCTCGCGATCGCGGAGGAGCGCGGGCGTTCGCCGATGTTGCCCGACGAGCCCGGTCTCATCGCGCTGGCCCTGGGTGACGCGCACACGGCCGCGCAGCGCGCAGTGCCCGGATCCCCCGACGCCGTTCTCGCCGCCCTTGATCGATGGATGCAGCGAGAGGAGCAGTACGCCGTCAAGCGTCGCTTCGGCGCCCGCATGTCGTGGGAGAAGCGTCGCAATGCGTTCGCGCAGCTCACGCGGGGGCTGAACGGTCGGAATTCTGATCTCTCACGGGCGGACGAAGTGAGCGCGGTGGTCACGCCGGTGGACGGTGCGCGATCACTCGTGCGTCTCGACGCCGATCTGCGAATGCATCGCAAATCGCAGCGTGATGGTGTGATCGTACTTGGTGTCGTCAATGGTGTGGTGGCGGCGGCCTGGATTACGCCGCTGGCGGTGCTGACGGCGATCTCGGGTGCCGACGTCTCGCCGATTCCGTTTGCGGCGATGGCACTCGGCGGCCTCGTGGCTCAGGGCGGTGTGAGTGCGCTGGTGTGGCGCGGCATCAAAAACTCGTTCCGTCAGGCGGTGGCGCGCACGCAGTTGCGGCTTGAACAGCTGCTCGATGCGCTGGAGCATGGTGATGCCGGCTCTCCGCCCACGTTGCTTGAACAGTTACGGCAAACGCTTATTCCGCCGGGATTGCTCAAGTAGCGGCGCCAGCACGTTACGCGAACCTCAGCTCGAACGCGCGACGTCGCACCCGCTCCACGAGTTTGCGCACGGCCGCGTTGCTCATGACGAGCATCGGTCCCGCCATCAGCAGGGACTTCACTTCGCGCCGCGAAATTTTCACCGTGCCGCCGGGTCGCAGCATGGCCGTACTCTGCACCAGGTCGCGCATCGTGGCGTACGCGAACAGCAGCGGCAGCAGACAGAACAGCCGGATCGAAATCGCGCGACGCGGAATCAGCAGCAGATACGTGCGCGCTTCGTCGAGATCGTGCCACGCCAGATCAATCAGGCGACCAAGCGCTTCGCGATTCTTCGCCACCAGATCGGGCGCCAGAATGCGTCCCTGCGTACTGCCGTGGGCACGCAGCAACTCCTCGGGCACGTAAATGGAGTTCTCTTTCTCTGCGTCCGCTGCCACGTCTTTCAAGATGTTCACGGTCTGCAGCGCCTCGGCGAACGCGCGACACCGTTCCCGCAGCACGTCGTAGCGCTTTTGACCAATGCTCGGCGCGTGCTCAAACCACAAATCGGTGAGCATGTAGCCCACCGTGCCCGCCACGTAGTAGCAGTACTCCTTGTACTCCTCGAGCGTCTGAATGCGAATGCCGTCCGGGTAGCGGTGCACGAACTTGTCCATGCCCACCACCATTTCCGTCACCCACGTCCGCACGACGTCCCGCGTTTTGTGCGGCAGCTCGGCGAAGTGCGAGTACACCAGATCGGCGTGGTGCACGAGCGCCAAATGCGCGGGCTCGCCGGCCAATCCCTGGACGCCCGACATGAAGCGGGCGACGGCCGTGGGATCGTCAAAACCGGCCAGCATCTCGCGAAACAGCACCGCTTTCTGCTCCGGCGTGTGCCCGGGCGCGTCCTCCACTGTGTCGGCAATGCGGCAGAGCAGATACGCGTCGAGCACCGCCTGCCCCAGATCGCCCGGCAACACCCGGATGCCGAGCGCGAACGTGCGCGAGACCGCCGGCAGAATGCCCTCACAAAACCGACGTGCGTCGCGCTGCGCGACGGCCGTGGCGATGCTGGGATCAAGCGAAGGATCGAGAGTCACGGCAGCAGGGTCGATGCGAATCGGGGGATGCGGTGCTGCCCGATGGCGCAGCACCTATGTCGAAAGATACGAGCCCGAACCCCCGCGGGTCACCTCCCCGCCTTGTCTCGGCGGTGAACAGCGCACAGACTGCGGGATGCAGGTTATCCCCGAGACGAGCGCCTCTATCGACACGGACCAGCTTTCCCCACCGCGGCCGAGCGGTTTTCGCGGCGTCTGGCGCAGTGACCTCGCCGCTCGCGAACTCTACGCGGAAGGCGCCGGCATCGCCCGCTGTGTACCGGCGGCCGTGGCGGTGCCAGCCGATGCCGACGATGTCGCCACCCTGGTAGTCGCGGCGCGCCGCGATGGGTGGTTTGTGATGCCGCGCGGCAGCGGGAGCGGCATGGCGGCCGGCGCCGTCGGCCCGGGCGTGATAGCAGACCTTTCGCGGTTGATGGCCATCGGGCCGGTGGATGCGTCGAGGCAGCGCGTGCGTGTCGGACCGGGCGCGTTGTGTGGTGCGGTAGACGCAGCGGCGCGGGCGGTGGGGCTGCGCTTTCCCGTGGACCCGTCGAGCGCCGCGTTCTGTACGATCGGCGGCATGGTGGGTGCGAACGCGGCAGGCGCTCGCACGTTGCGGTTCGGCGCGACGCGCGCGTGGGTGTCGGGTGTGGAATGTGTGTTCTCCAATGGTGCACGGGCGTGGATCCGTCGCGACGAACCGGCACCGGTTGGCATCCCGATGGTGCGCGCGCTGCTTGAGGCACTTGATAGCGCACGCCGACACGTTGCGTTGAGCGCACTGTCGCACGCCGACGTGCGCAAGGAATCGTCCGGCTACGCGATCGCAGGTGCGCTCGCCGTGATCGCACGAGACCCATCGGCGACGGGTGAAGCCCTACTCGCGTTGCTCGTCGGCAGCGAGGGTACCTTGGCGGTGTTTACCGCGGTCGAGCTCATGCTCGCGCCGGTGCCCGGCGCCACGTCCACGGTCCTGGCGTCCTTTCGGTCGCTTGAATCGGCCTCCGTTGCTGCTACGCGCGCCCGGGAAGCGGGCGCGTCAGCGTGTGAGTTGCTTGATCGCACGTTTCTGGAGGTGGCCTCGCGCGATGGAGCGGCAGCGGTGCCCCGTGCTGCCGAGGCGGTGTTGCTGGCCGAAGTGGAAGGGCGATCACCGACGAGTGCGCGTGACGCCGCGTTACTGCTGGGACGCGCCTTCACGCGCGCGGGTGCCTACGAGGTGACCACGGCGTCCCATCCATTGGCGGAAAAGCAACTATGGGCGCTGCGTCACGCGGCGAGCCCCATTCTCGCGAAGCTCGCGCCGCGCCTCCGCTCGATGCAGTTCATTGAAGACGGCTGCGTGCCGCCGGACAGACTACCTGCGTATGTGCGCGGTGTGCGCGACGCCTTGACGCGCGCCGAGTGCCTGGGTGTGATCTTCGGCCACGCGGGAGACGCGCACATTCACGTCAACCCACTCGTCGATGTCACGCGGTCCGGCTGGAAAGAGCGAGTACGCGGATTACTCGAAGACGTGTGCCTGCTCACCGCGCAGCTCGGCGGTACGCTCGCCGGCGAGCATGGCGACGGTCGGCTGCGCGCCTCGCTGTTGCCGGCTGTGTGGAATGCCGAAGCGATGACTGCGTTTCGTGTCATCAAACACGCCGCCGATCCGTTCGGCGTGTTGAACACCGGTGTCAAGCTCGATGCCGTGCCGAGTGATCCGCTGCTGTCAGTGCGTCACGATCCGGAGGCCGCACCGCTTGGAGCACACGCGCGCGCTACACTTGATGCGATTGAACGTGACCGGGCCTGGCACCGCTTTCGATTGGCCGCGCTCGACGACGCCGTCACCCACTGATTGATTCCGCTGCGTTTTTTCAGCAGTCCCACTCATCATCACGCTGTGTACCTCTACGCCAAGATCTTTCACCTCGTCGGAATGGTGTCCTGGATGGCCGGCCTGTTCTATCTGCCGCGCCTCTTCGTGTATCACGCCGAGGCGCAGTCGCGCACGGATGTCACGCGTGACATTCTCTCGGCGCAGTACAGCATCATGGAGCAGCGACTGCTTGGTATCATCACCACGCCTGCGATGCTGATGACGTGGCTGGGGGGCCTGACGATGATCGGCTACAACGGCGCCCTGCTATCGCAGCGCTGGCTGATCGTGAAGCTGGTGCTGCTCGTCGCGCTCTCCGGCTATCACGGCTGGATGTCGGGCGTGGTGCGCAAGCTCGCACGCGGCGAGCACGTGATGACAAGTGATCGTTTTCGCGTCATGAACGAGGTGCCGACCGTCGCCCTCGTGCTGATCTGTACGTACGCGGTGCTGCGCGACAGCGTGGGACTGCTCGCGGGGGTTGGCATTTCCATTGTATTGACGATTCTGCTCGGCGTCGGTATTCAGGCGTACGGCGTCGTGCGCAAGCGCGGCGACGCGAAGGCCGCGCGATGACGGTGGTTGTCAAACGCGTGCAACATTTCTGCTGCTCCCCCACGCATGCCATTGCCTGACACCGCGATCGTACGCGCGCCCCGTGTGACGGTCCTGTCGCGGCCGACGTTTGCGGAGCCGGTCCAGCACCGGGCCGAGTGGAAGGGCGAGAGCACCGATGGTGAACGGCTCGCGGAGTACGCCGAACGGTTGCGCACCAGCAGCCACCACAATCCCGCTGGCCGCGAGACGCGCGACTATCTGCGCACCATCGCCGCGCAGGGGCACGACAGTGCACTGGAACATGCGCACTACTCGTTGCTCATTGAGGGTGTCAGTATCGCCGTCACGCACGAACTGCAGCGCGACAGCGCTGGATTCGCCTGCACGGAACTCGCGCAGCGCCACGTTGACGCCAGCGACACATGCTTTGTCATGCCGCCCGCCATGATCGGCAGCGCTGATCTCGAGGCCACGTGGTTGTCGCAGGTGCAGCGCGCGTTTCACGGTTACACGGAGCTCGTCAACGAGCTCATGACCCGCTACGCCTGGGTCGGCGACCAAGTGCATCGTCGCAAACTGGCGCGCGAAGCAGCCGGTAGCGTGCTGCCCCGTTGCACCGCCTCCAACCTCGTGCTCACCGGCAGCGCGCGCGCGTGGCGCACGCTACTCGATCGCCGCTGCAGCGAGCCCACTGAACTCGAACTCCGCCGACTCGCCGTGCAGGCGCTTCGCGTGCTGGTTGCCGAGGCGCCCGCCTTCTTCGACGACTTCGAGATCTATCTTGCCCCCGACCGCCGCGAAGCCGCACGCATTCCAGATCGCTGAATCGCTCTTCGCGGTTCAGCCCCCCGAACGAGACCGGGCGCCCCGCGGTACCCCGTTCGCCGGTCTCCCCGCCGGATCACGCGCCACCCCTTAGGTTTAAAAGAGTACCAGCCACCAGGGGTACCGCGGCGTTCGCCGTGGTTGAGAGAGTCTCTTGGAACCTGACCCGGTTCGAACCGGCGGAGGAAGCGTGGCGGTGCGGCTCGATGTCCCTCTACGCCCGTCAGATCGTGCGACGATCGTACGCGCGGACATCATACACGGCCGCGTCAGCGCTCACTCAGTCGGCGAACCATCGCCATGAGGAGCAGCCCATGATCGCCCAGCCCACGCACACCGCGCGCATCGACGCAGCGGCGCCCGTTCTTCCGCCCAACGATTACGGCGAAGCGTTCCCTGCCTCGCAGAAAGTGTACGTGGATGGTCCGCACGGCATTCGTGTGCCGTTCCGCGAGATCGTGCTGTCGGGCGGAGAAGAGCCCCTGCGTGTTTACGATACGAGCGGCCCGCTCGGTCACGATGTGCGTGATGGATTGCCCGCTCTGCGCGCACCGTGGATTGTAGCGCGCGGTGATACGGTTGACGTCACGCGGCGCGTGGTGGCGGCGGCGAACGATGCTCCGGAGATGCCGAGCACGTTGATTCGTGGCGCGCGAGTGGCCAGGCCCGGTGCGCGCGTGACGCAGATGGCGTACGCCCGTCGCGGCGAGATCACGCCGGAGATGGAGTTTGTGGCGCTGCGCGAAGGTATGCCCGCCGAGTTTGTGCGCAGCGAGGTGGCGCGTGGCCGGGCCATCATTCCGGCGAATATCAATCATCCGGAAGTGGAGCCGCAGATTATCGGGCGTGGCTTCAAGGTCAAGATCAACGCCAACATCGGCAACTCTGCCGTACGCTCGGTCATCGAAGACGAAGTGGAGAAGCTGCGCTGGTCGACGCTGTGGGGCGCCGACACCGTGATGGACTTGTCCACCGGCAAACACATTCACGAAACGCGTGAATGGATCATGCGGAACTCACCGGTGCCGATCGGCACGGTGCCCATTTATCAGGCACTCGAGAAAGTGGGCGGTGTTCCCGAGGAGCTCACGTGGGAGGTGTACCGCGACACGCTGCTCGAACAGTGCGAACAGGGCGTGGACTACTTCACCGTGCACGCCGGCGTGCTGCTGCGCTATGTGCCGCTCACGGCCAACCGTCTCACCGGTATCGTCTCGCGTGGTGGCTCCATCATCGCGAAGTGGTGCCTGGCGCATCACAAAGAATCGTTTCTGTACACGCACTTCCGCGAGATCTGCGAGATCATGGCGGCGTACGACGTGTCGTTCTCGCTGGGCGACGGTCTGCGTCCCGGTTCGATTGCCGACGCCAACGACGACGCGCAGTTTGCCGAGCTCATGACGCAGGGCGAGCTCACGAAAATCGCGTGGGAGTACGATGTGCAGACGATGTGCGAAGGGCCCGGACATGTGCCCATGCACAAGATCAAGGAGAACATGGACAACCAGCTCGCGTGGTGCCATGAAGCGCCGTTTTACACGTTGGGTCCGCTCACTACCGACATCGCGCCCGGATACGATCACATCACGAGCGCGATCGGCGCCGCGCAGATCGGATGGTACGGCACGGCGATGCTCTGCTATGTCACACCCAAGGAGCACCTTGGTTTGCCCGACCGCGACGATGTGAAGGCTGGCGTGATCACGTATCGCATTGCGGCGCACGCTGCTGACCTTGCGAAGGGACACCCGCGCGCGCAGGAATGGGATAACGCGCTCAGCAAGGCGCGATTTGAGTTTCGCTGGCGTGACCAGTTTGCGCTGGCGCTCGATCCGGTCACCGCGCTCAGGTATCACGACCAGACGTTGCCCGCCGAAGGCGCCAAGGTTGCCCACTTCTGCTCGATGTGCGGGCCGAAGTTCTGTTCGATGGAGCTGACGCAGCAGTTGCGGCAGCAGGCCATGTCGGCGGAGGTGGAAACGCTGTCGGCTCAGGTGGCGGATGGGTTGCGCGCGAAGGCGGCGGAGTTCCGTCTGGCGGGGGCGGAGCTGTATCAGCCGGTGGCGGGACACTGATGAACGAAAAACGCCCGATCGACGGACCGGTGATCCTGAGCTCATTTGCTGAGGTTTCCCGCCTACTGCTATATGGAGGCTCAGACCGCGCCCACTTCCGGAAGCGTCTGGCCCACCAGGCGGGACCGTGGCATACTGTGCCCTGACTCTGTCGCCCGACCGCCTCTTACCGACCAGCCCTGCATGATCGAAACCGGCAACCCCGAGCAGGGAGAGGTCACCCGACTCCTTCAGGTGGCCAGTAGCGGGGACTCCACGGCGCTTCGGCAGGTGCTCGGGCTTCTGCACGAGCGCCTGCGACGAATTGCGAGACGCCAGCTCGCGGGCGAAGCCGAAGGACACACGCTCGAAACCGACGGATTGGTCCACGAAGCGTATCTGCGTCTGGCAGGCCTGGATCGCATACAATGGCGCGATCGGCAGCACCTGCTGTCCATGGCCGTGCGCACGATGCGACGCGTGCTCATTGATTATTCGGAACAGCGACGCGCGGAGAAGCGTGGGGGCGGCGAAATTGCCCTGCCGCTGACACACGCGAATTCGGAAATGGACGGCGTGTCGCGCTACGCCGACGAACTTCACGCACTCGACGAGGCACTCGTTCGGTTGGCCGCACTGAATCCACGGCACCATCAGGTGGTGGAGTGCCGGTTCTTCGTGGGCCTGAGCATCGAGGAGACGGCGGAAGCGCTCGATCTCTCGCCGGCCACCGTCAAGCGTGATTGGACGGCCGCGCGGGCGTGGCTCAATCGGGAGCTGAGCGCGTGACGCCGGACGCGTCGGGCGCGTGGCGCGATGTGGAAGCGCTCTTTCATGAGGCGCTGGCCAAGGCGCCAGAGGAGCGCCTACCCTGGGTGGCGCAGGCCTGCCCCGACGCGCGCGTCCGCGAGGAGGTCTCGGCACTGCTTCTCGCGCACGACCAGCACGGCATTCTCGATCAGTTGATCGAGGAAGTCATGACGCCGCTCCGTCCGCCCGTTGCCACAGCACGGGCCACGGGTCTGGAAACCACCATGACGCTGCCGACGCACTCCCGCTATCGTATCATCGAACGCATCGGTGGTGGGGGCATGGGCGTGGTGTATCGAGCGCGTGATGAACGACTCGCACGTGATGTGGCGCTGAAGTTCCTGCCTCCGCACCTCAGCGCGGACCGGTCCGCGAAGAAGCGGTTTCTTGTGGAAGCCCGGGCGGCCGCGGCGATCGAACACCCGAACATCTGCACCGTCCACGAAATTGGTGACTCGGACGACGGCCAGCTGTACATCGTGATGACGTGCTATGACGGCGAAACGCTCGATCGTGCGATCGCGCGCGGGCCTCTCGCGATCGACAGGGCACTGCATATCGCGAGCGAGATCGCGCGTGGTCTGGCCAAAGCGCATGAACGCGGCATCGTGCATCGCGACATCAAGCCGGCCAACGTCATGGTGACCGCGGACGGACTTGTGAAGATTCTTGATTTTGGCATTGCCAAGCTCGCCGACGTGAACGCGACGCACACGGAAGGCGCGATCGGAACGCTCGCGTACATGAGTCCGGAACAGGCATTCGGCGAGACCGTCGATCATCGTTCCGACGTGTGGTCGCTGGGCGTCGTACTCTATGAAATGATCACGGGCGTACGTCCGTTTCGCGAGAACGGGGATCGCGGCGTGCTGATGGCGGTGCTGTCCGCAGAACCGGCCGAGGTGACGGCGCTCCGGCGTGAGGTCTTGCCGGACGTTGCAGCTGTGATCAGGAAGGCGCTCAACAAACGTGCGGCCGAGCGTTTTGCCAACGCGCTCGAAATGCTCGCGGCACTCGTGGCCTGCGCGCAACCCGTCACCGACCGGTCGTCGGGTCCGTTGCGTAATGAGGCGTCGCGCACCCCGGCGCTCAGTAGCGAGAACGATTCCCAGGAGAGTGCGCTCACCCGAGCCGGTGAGCGTCGACAGGTCACGGTTGTGGCGTGCACCGTGCATGGGCAGGGGACGCTGGTGGAGCGTCTGTCGCCGGACGACGCAGATCAGATCATCGCGCGCGTGCGTGACGCGGCGGCTGAGGAAGCGGCGCGATTCGGCGGAGTACTCAACCACTTCAACGCAGACGAGTTTGTCCTCCTCTTTGGAGTGACAGCCACGCATGAGAAGGACGCGGTGCATGCGGTCCGTGCCGCTCTGGCGCTGCATGCCCGCATCGCGCGCATCGCGCAGTCACTCGATGCGCGCTGGGCCGACAGCGTCCATCTGCGTTCGGGTGTGCATGTCGGCGCAATGGTCGCGCAGCGCCTGACCCACGGTGACCGGCGGTTTCGTATCACCGGCTCGGCATCCGACGTGGCAGCGCGCCTCGCGGCAGCCGCCGATGCCGATACAATCCTGCTCAGTCCCGAAGCGAAACGCGTCGTCGCTCCATTTGTGCACACCGAAGCATCACGTCCACTCACGCTTTCGATCGCCGGTGAATCGATTGTTCCGTTTCGTGCACTCGGCGCATCCGACGTGCGTTCCCGACTCGAGGGGGCCGCGCCCGAAGATCTGACGCCGTTTGTCGGCCGCGTTCGTGAGCGGGATGCACTTGCGTCGCAGCTGACGTCGGCGCGCGCCGGAGACGGACGCATGACCGTGCTGATGGGTGAGGCGGGCGCGGGCAAGAGTCGTTTGCTGTATGAGGTTCGTGACCTCGCGGCGGCGGACGACATGCGTGTCATCGTGGGCCGATGCGACGCGTACGGTGGCACCACGCCGTTCCTGCCCTTCATCGATGCCGCGCATGATGCCCTCGGCTTGCCGATGGGCGGCACGCCGCACGAACGACACGCGGCAGCGGTCGCAGCAGCACGCGAAATTGACGCCTCGCTGGAGGAGTACCTGCCGCTGTATCTCGCGCTCCTGTCCATTCCGAGCGAAGCGCATCCGGTGCCGCGCCACCTGCAGGGTGAGCTCTTCCAGTCGGCGATGCTCGAAGCGATCGCGGCGCTTTTCACCGTGTGCGCCCGCTCCGCGCCTACCGTGCTGTTGCTCGAGGACTGGCACTGGGCGGACGAAGCGTCGCGCGCCGCGCTCCGACAGCTTGCGGAAATTGTCCCCGCGTTTGCCATGCTGCTCGTCGTGACGTCGCGGCCAGACGGTTCAGCAGAGTGGGGCAGCGCTGACCATCAGTCGGTCCTGCACCTTGCACCGCTTGATAGTCACGCGACCGCGGCCATCGCCCGTGCGATACTGGGCGCGGAGCGAGTGGACCCCGGTCTTGTCTCGCGGCTGCACGAACGCACCGGCGGCAATCCCTTCTTTCTGGAAGAGGTGTGTCAGGCGCTGTATGAAGAAGGCACCGTCGTCGTGCGCGACGGACAGGCGGCGGTCGTCGACGCGTCTGGCAGCGTGCATGTCCCCGAGACGGTGCAGGGTGTGCTGCGCACCCGCATTGATCGTCTGGGGACTGATGCACGGGACCTGCTTCGCATTGCCTCGGTGATCGGCCGCGATTTCACACGGGGCGTGCTTGAAGACATTGCGCCGACGGAGCTGAACCTTGCACCGGCACTTGAACGACTGAAGGCCTCCGGGCTGGTCCAGCACGTGGCCGTGGTACCCGAAGCGGCGTTCCGCTTCAAGCACGCACTCGCCCAGGAGGTCGCGTACGACAGTCTGTTGGAACACCAGCGCGGTACGCTGCACGCGGCGGTTGGGCACGCCATGGAACGACGCTACGCGGCACGTCTCGACGAACACGCGGAGCGACTCGCGCACCATTTCAGCCGGGCGGAATCCTGGGGCGAGGCGGTGCCGTACGGGCTCCAGTCCGCCGACCGCGCCGCCGCACTGAGCCAGAACGTAGACGCGCTGGCCACGCTCGAACGCGTGGAGAGCTGGTTGCTGCGGCTACCGGATGACCACGCGCGACGCACGCTGCACGCCGATGTGCTGCTCCGTCAAGAACGGTTGTGCGAACCACTCGGGCTGCGCAACCGGCAGCTGGCACTCGTGGAATCGTTGATCTCCGCGCTGGCGCCCCACGGGCCGTCGGAGCAGTTGGCACAGGTCTATCTCCGACAGGGTGATGCCTTTACCCTGCTGCGCCGTTTCGAAGCCGCCGAGCGTTCGCTGGAGACCGCGCTGAACATCTGCGGCGAGCGCGGCGATGCAACGGGAGAGCGCAGTGCACTGCGCAGTATTGCATTGCTGCGGAGTTACGAAGGCCGTCACGAGGAGGCATTGGTCATTATCGAGCGGGTGCTCGCGATGGGTCGCGCGGCCGGCGACGCGCGTGCAGAGGCGGGTGATCTTGCGACCCAAGCCAATATCCTGCGTGCGATGGGCCGTGCGGAAGAAGCGCTCACGGTGCTGCTCACGGCGCTGGAGCGCACGGCGGCGGCGGACAACTCCGTGCGCTATGGTGCCTTGCTGAATGTCATTGGATGCGTTTACAGAGATCTTGGAGACGTGGACTCGGCGTTGGCATACTTCCGTCGTGTCGTGAAGCACGGATTGGAGGAGCGGCATCCCATCAATGTGACCTTCACCCTTCCAGCCATCGCGCACCTGCAGCTGCAGCAGGGACACGTTGAGGAAGCGCTGGCGACGTACCAGGAAGCCGTTGAGCTCAATCGAAAGTCACGCTTTGCGATGGGATCGGCGCAAGTCTGCCGCTCGCTGGGCGAAGCGTTGGTGGGCCTCGGACGGCATGAGGAAGCGATTCCGTACGTGCGCGACGCGATCGCCCTGTTTGCACAGTTGGAGGACGTAGCCAACGAAGCGCTCATGTGGCGGCGGTTGGCCGTCGTCTACGAACGAATGCAGGCACCCAACGAAGCGCGGAGTGCCTGGGAGCGGGTGCAGGTTCTGGCCATGAACGGTGGCGACCGCGCGCAGGAAGCCGAAGCGCTGGCCGGCATGGCGCGGGCCGAGCGAGAACTCGCGCCGTTCGAGCAGATGGTTGTCCCACACTATGAAGAGGCGCTCCAGCTCGCCGTCAGGGCCGGCGATCGATCGCGCGAGCTCGCAGTGCGCAATGCTCTCGGGATTGTGCATTGGCAGCGTGGTGACTTCGCGGACGCCGTCCGACACTACGAAGCGGCACTACGCGTCTGCCGCGAGAGCGCCGACCGGGTACACGAGGGTCTCATTCTCAATTCTCTGGGCGCAACGCTGAGTCGACTGCGCCGCTGGGATGAGGCTCGCACAGTGTTGGGCGATGCGATGCGTGTGTCCGAACACACTGGTGAACGACAACTACAGGCGCACGCGCTGGCCATGCTCGGCGATGTGTACCTCGCGACAAACCGCACCGGCGAAGCGTTGGCGAGCTTCACGGCTTCGCTGCGCATTCGACTGTCGCTCGATGACCGGACCGGCGAGGGATGGATGCGTGAACGACTGGCGCGCGTGCAGCGTGCACTTGGCGATCATGACGCCCTGCGCGCCGAAGCGTTGGCAGGACTGACAATCGCTGACGAACTGCAGGACGAGGCACTCAAGACCGCGCTCAGGCAGTTGCAGGAACCCATCACTTTGAACGGAGAACCCAGTGCCGCACTACATCATTGAACGCAACGTGGGAACGCTGTCTCCCGAACAGCTGCAGGGCGCCGGTCGCATGTCCAACTCCGTACTGGCCGACATGCCGGAGGTGATCTGGGTGAAGAGTTACGTCTCTGATACCGAGGGGAAGATTTACTGCGAGTACATCGCGCCGAATCCCGAGGCGGTACTCGAACACGCCCGGCGCAGCGGCATTCCCGCGCATCGGATTTCGGAAGTCTCTCTTGAAATCAATCCACAGATGTTTGTGTAGCCGCAGGGCATCATACCACGGGCTCACGCCTCGTGCCGTTAGGTATCGAAAAACCGTGGGCGCGATTGTGCGAACCCCTCGGATTGAACACACCCTGGTGACGTTATCGATCGAAACCAAACAGTCGCTCGTCTTCGTGCCGTTGGCCCGCACAGAGCGCGCCGAGCAAATCAGCGGCAATCTGACTGAACACGATGCCGTTGCCGCCGTAGCCGAGCGCGGCATACGCATTCGTGTAGTTCGGCAGGCGGCCGATGAGCGGTAGCCCATCGCCAGTTTCGCCAAATGTGCCGGCCCACGCAAAAGCTGTGGCCGGCAGTGATTCGCCAAACACGTTCTTGAGGTAGCGCTCGAGCTGGCGCGTGCGCACCGGCAGCAGCGCGTCACGGGCATCGGTGTTCTTGAACGGCACGTCGACTCCGCCAACAAGAATCCGGCGATCAGGTGTCGAGCGAAGATACGTGTAGGGCCGCGCCGTTTCCCAGATCATGGCACCGCCTTCGAGCGGCCCCAGATCGGCCGCAGGCTGCGTCACGAGCGCGTACGAACTGAGCAGGGACACCCTGTTCTCCGGTACTCCCTCAGGAAGTTCGTAGCCCGTCGCGAATACGATCGCGCCGGCGCTGCAGGTCCCTCGTTCTGTGGTGACCATGATGCGATCCGCGTCCAGCGACCAGTTCACCAGTGCGGTGCGCGCGCACACCGTGGCACCGCCAAGAACCGCGCGCTTGAGCACGGAGCGTGTAAGCCGTACCGGATCCACGTTGGCGGCCTGATCCGTTTCGAGCGCCGCGTGCGCTCTCAGCCCATAACGCTCACCGAGTTCGTCCCGAGACACGAGGCGTGACTGAATCCCGTGTTTCGTGCGCAACTCCATCTCCCGCCGCAGTCGCTTCGCGTCGCCGCGTTTCGTGCCGACGTACACACTCGTCGCGCGCCTGAAGTCGCCGTTGTCATCGAGCGAGTGGGCGAGTGTTTCGAGCTCGTTGATCGCGTCACTGCAGCGGCGGTACGCCCGAGCCGCATTCTCCTCGCCGAGCATCCCGGCGAGCGAGACAAGTTCGACGTCGAGTTCGTACTGCAGCAGCGCCGTACTCACTGACGTACTGCCTTCCCCCGGCGCATTGCGCTCGAGCACAAGCACCTGACGTCCGTCGCGCACGAAGCGATCGGCCAGCAACGCCCCGGTGATGCCTGCGCCAACAACCACCACGTCAGCGCGAGAGGGCACGGGCGATTCACCGACATCGACAAGGCCGTTTCGCAGCAACCAGAACGGTGCGCCGGACGCAGTTCGTAGCTCGCTCCGGGCGCTCACGCGTTGTGTAAGCGAGGGTACTTCGCATGACTGGACTGCGAGGGATTACTCATGCATACTCCGCGAGCGGAAGGAAAAGTGTCGGCGAATCGAGACACCATCGACGTTACTCACACCGCTGGGAGGCTGCGATTGCCCTCAGGTCTGATATTGCGAGCTCAGCTGCAGCGGTTCTGCCGCATCGCCGTACGGCGGTGGTTGCACTTCGCCACAGGATGCGCAATACTCAGGATACTCAGGTACGACGGACACAGGTTGCTCTGGAGCGAACATGCCCGACACTGAACCGACTCGTGACGAAGACCTTCGCCTCCTGCTCACGGATGCGATCGAAGTGCAGCTGGCGGCTCTCAAGGCCGGTATCAGTTTCTGGACCGAGTGGATCGAGCACACCACGACCTTCGTTCAGTCGGCCACAAAAACTCTGACGTCAATCAACACTGACGATCCGAAGTCACGCGACGTCGTGCTCGAGTTGCTCGATGCCGGTCGTGCCAGCGTACGCTCGCTCACCGAGATTCCGCGTCATACAGCGTCACATTTCATCGAAGAACTGGACAAGTTTGCGGCGCAGAAGGCGAGCCGCGCTTCGGCCAAGCGCTCCTCAGGCGGCACCGCTACGGCTACTGCAACAAAACGCTCGGCTGCGCCTCGCCGAAAGCGTGCCGGACGCGCCAAGTCCTGATCTGAGCCGACTGTGGCCACTGCGGTTGCGCCGAACGACGTACCCGATGGTCTGGTCATGGCCGAGGGCTTCGACAAAGAGCTCGAACTCTTGAAGACGTTTCTTCATGAGTGGGCAGCGCATGGAGACAATGAAGTCAAACCGCTGCTCGCCTGGCAGTTCCTCGGCCGCTCCAAATATTTTCGTCCGGTCACGTTGTTCGCGTGTCACGTGGCGATGTCCGACCAACCCGTGGGAGCGGAAACGATTCGCGCCGCCGCCGCGATCGAGATGGTGCATAATGTCTCGCTTATCGTAGACGATATTCTCGACCGCTCGCGCTATCGTCGTGGCGTGCTGACGCTCCATTGCCGTTTCGGACTGCTGCCAGCGCTGATGGCGTCGGGCTATATCACGGCCGACACATTTCAACTGGTGGAGGGAAACACATTCAACACGCAGCGGATCGCCGAGTTGTTCAGACGTCTCGCCGCCGCGGAGACGCTGCAGTGGCGACTACGGCGACAGCCGCTCGGCGTTGAAGACTGGCGCGTCATCGCTGGTGAAGATACCGGCAGCATGTTCGAGGCGGCCGCATGCCTCGGCACCGGGAACGAGACGTTGCGTCACTTTGGACACCTGCTCGGCATGCTGTATCACGGCTGCGATGATGTGGGCGACGTAAAGGGCGCCGTCGCGCTCGGCGGTGGAGGCGAAGAAGACCTGCGCGATGGTATTCTCACGCTGCCCGCGGCCATCGCGATACGAGATCCCGAAGTGGCGCTGCTTTTTCGTAATCCCACGCCCGAAGGCCTGCAGGTGCTGCTCGAGAAAATGGAAGCCGCGTTGCCGGTGGCCGAGCGGTATCTCGACAGCATCGCGGCGGAAGCGGAGGCCGAAGCGCTGCGTGTGGCGCGCGCACCGGAGCTGTTGATCAAACTCGTTCGCAATACGCGCCGACTGTCAGCTTGAGGCCTGCAGTTCCTTGAGTCGCAGGTGTACGGTGGCTTGCGCCCGCGGGTCACGCAACCGCGTCGTGGTGGCAAGCGCGACGCCTTTGCGCGCCACATCGGTCATCCAGCGTGCGTGCCACGCGGGATCCTCCGCCAGCGAGCCCCACCAGCCGGAGTACCAGCGTCCCAGATCGCCCATCACCGGCACGCTGCGCAGCCGTCCCGACGCGAGCCCTGTGCCGAGTCGCTCCCAGTCAGCGGTGACGAGCGCGGCGGACTTCGCCCATATGCGGCTCACAATATCGAGCGGTCGTACGTCGAGCCCGCCGAACGCCGCACCACTCATTCGCGCGAACGACTGGTCGCGCATGGCCAGCTCACAGCCTCGCGCCACCATGCCAAGCCAGTACGGACCGAAGTGCCGATTGCGCATGATGCACGCCACGAAGTCGAGATAGCACATGGCCGGATCGAAGTACGCCTGAAACTTGCGACGATACACGGCGAGTGCCGCGGCATCGGTCCGACCGCCATCGAGCGCATCCGCAATGACATTCGCGCCGATGAGTGCCGATTCGGCGGCGGGCGTGATGCCTTCGCCGGTCATCGGATCTACGAAACAGCCCGCGTCACCGATCAGAATGCCGCCGTCGAAGTAGTTCGGTCCGTGGCCACCGTAGGTTTTCACGATTCCACCGATCGGCTTTGAGGCGAGTCGGATATTGCGACAGCCCGGATGCAGTGTGGTGAGCTTTTGCAGAAAGGTGGCAAACAACTTCGGGACGCTCGTTTTATTTCGATCGCGGGTCTCGGCAAGCAGGCCGACACCCACGTTGGCGCGACCGTTCGACATCGGGAACATCCAGCCGTAGCCGGGAAACAGGTCCTGATCGAACACGAAGGCCGCCTCGCCATCGGCGATCTCGAGGCCTTCGACGTAGGCGCGCTGCGACACGGCCATGTATCGCGAATCATCGTGGAGTTGGCCGAACGAACGCGCCACGACGGAATGCGTCCCATCGGCGCCAACCACGATCGGCGCCACGACGGTGTGATCGCCGGCTGCGTCACGATAATGCACAGCCATGTTTCCATCGATACGCTCGACGGAGGAGACGTGGCAGCCTTGTTGCACGTGCGCGCCCGCGAGCGCGGACGATTCGAGAATACGCTGATCGAGCGACTCGCGCGGAATGATATAACCGTGCTGTGGCAGCTCGCTCTGGCCCGCATAGAACGGAATGTGATTGCGGTACGCGGTCTTGCCGTTGAGCAGGAGATTTACGTGCGTAATCGCGAGCGGCCCGGTGGACTCGAGCTCGTCGAGGCAACCCATAGTCTGAAAGATGCGGAGTCCTCGCGGCTCGACAAAATCGCCGCACACTTTTTCGCGCGGAAAGGTGGCGCGATCAAGCACGAGCACTCTCAGTCCGCGGCGTGCAAGTGACCAGGCCATGACGGCTCCTGCCGGACCGCCGCCCACGACGATGGTATCGTACGCGGGTGCACGCCTGCGACCTGACGCTCGACCGCGCGGCATGCTACGAACGCTCGAGCACAAAATCACAGGTAACCCATGGCAATCCGGATTTATGCACGGACAGCTGGGACAGCGTCAGCGTGTACGA
This sequence comes from Gemmatimonadales bacterium, assembly GCA_038224035.1. Taxonomy (GTDB): domain Bacteria; phylum Gemmatimonadota; class Gemmatimonadetes; order Gemmatimonadales; family Gemmatimonadaceae; genus JAABRT01. The sequence continues at coordinate 2,897 of JBBRFQ010000045.1, read as the reverse complement.
TTCACCATCAACGTTGAACTGAACCGGAGCGCCGAGTCGCACTTCACCGTGCCATTGGTCCTGCAGGCAGGGAATTGGCTTGGCCAGCAACCACACACCACGGTCGTGCGGCACTTCACGCATAGCGTGAGAGGTTGCGGCGATCTCGACCGTGACGAAATCGCGTGAGCGCGGCGTCCGCACGGCAACGACCAGGTCGCCAACAAATGCGTACGGCTCGGTTTCCGGAGAGTCTACGACAGTCGCGTTCCAATGCGCAGGTGTCATCGCACGCCCTCGTTGCGTGTTGTCCAGGTGTTCACGTACATGGTGTGCATGTCTGGCATATCGCGCAAGTACCGTGTACGGCCGTGCTCGGTGGATTGAGTCAGTCTTGACGCGTGCACATTTTCGCGTATCGTCAATGCAGTTGTGATGCTCATCTCGGGCATCGCATCAACCTGCAAACGCGGATGTTCACATGGCGACCAACGTCCATGTCAAGAGCATGCCACGCGTGGACATCGACGAGCTCCCACCGGTCGATGTCAGCGTTCTCGACCTTCCGCCGGTCGAGGTCAACGTGAATTCGTTGCCCGATCTGCGCATCACGGATATCGGACCGGTCGGGCCCGTCACGCTGGCTGGGATCCCGAGTAACTACACGGTTGGTATCACCAGCCTGCCCGATGTGAACTTGCGCATCCGTGAAATTCCGTCGTTGCGCGTGCATGTGCCCGCAAACTTTCGTCTCGGGCTCTCGGTGCTTGGCGTGGAACTCGCCGCGCTCAATCTGTGCGGTGAAGCGCAGATCATCACCGAGCCATACGTGCCCAATCCCTGTGAGCGATGCGGTCCGCCGGACCGACCGCCAAACATGCAAGGCAACGAGGTGGGTGCGGTGCTCCGCCTCGGCAACGCATGAACGCGGTGCGCCTTGGCGACGAACTCACGCTCAGCGGTCCCCCGCGGAACGTGCGTGCGATCGTGCCACTCCACATCGAGCGTCCGCTGGTGGTGCCTATTGCCATTGGCGTCGGTGAGCGGCTGAGCATTGTCCGGGCGGTACTGCGTCCGCTGGCTGAAGGCGTCAGCGAAATTCGCGTTCGGCTTCCCGATCACGTGGCTCCGGGCGTGTATCGCGGCGACGCCACGTTCGACGGCAAGACGCGTGCGGTGATCGTCGAGATTGCGCCGGCTCCCCGAATTCGTGTGCAGCCATCGCAAACGGTGCTCGTCACCCAGCCTGCATCCAGCGAACCCTTTGTGTTGTTGGTCGTGAACGGCGGGAACGTACCGATCGACATACCAAAGCTGTCAGGTTTTGACCTCGATGACGCCGACGGCCAGGAGCGGGCGCTCGGCCGTTCTTTGCGCGCGCCACTGAAGCCCGACGAACCACGTGTCGAACGCTTCTTCGAGGAACTACGTGAGAGTCACGGCGGAGAAGCCCGCGTCACGGTGCGCAGCGGTGCCGGCCCACTCGCGCCGGGCGAAGTGCGTGAGATCGGTTGTGTGCTTGACGTTCCGAAGGATGCGCGCGCGGGTCGATCGTACTCGGGTTCGTTCGAGATCGGACCCGTGTCGCATGTGGTTATTGCCGACATCATGTCCAGCTCACGACCCAACAAGGAGCGGGCCGTCCGATGAAACCTTCCGCGGAGAAGCTTCCAACGCTTGCGATCGGCAACTCGCTTGCCAGAATACTTGACATGCCCACACAGCTCGCGGCCGCTTTCGTGGGCAGTGCACTGGAGCGCACTTCATCCGGCTGTACCATTCCCGCACCGTGCTGGGAACCACGGCATGCCGGAAGCTGCAGCTTGACGCTGGTGCCAGGCAACACGGTCATCATTCGTGTTCACGTGCTGAACTGCGGTTGGACTCGGCAGGTGGTTGCCGTCAGCGCGCTCGGCAAGCTGGCCGGCTGGATCACGTTTACTCCCACAACGCTGATGCTCGATCCACAAGAGCGAGCCACGCTGCGTGTGGCAGTACAGGCTCCGGACTGGGCGAAGGCGGGTGAACGGCTTTCGGGACCGATCGTGATTCGAGGCTGTCGCAATCACTTCGTGCGCGTGGAGGTCACCATTGGTGATTGCACCACGGACAGCTGCTGCGATATCTCAATCGACGATTGCGCGGACAACGTCCACCACTGGTATGACCACTTTTACTGCCCACGCCCGTGCAACGCGCCGCGCCCGCCCGGCACCGTTGGAGTGAAAGATGGCTGACGGCCTCGATGTGTCTGAGATGATGAAGCGCGCTGTGCAGGCCAACGCCAGGTTCTACAAGGGCTGGATGGACCTCACCCTTGAGTATGTGCGTGGCATGTCGGCGATTCTCGGCGGTGAGCCGGAGAATACGCAGCCCATCGCAGAGATGGATACGAGCGCGGGTGCCCTGGTGCTGGAGGGAGAGGCAGGTGAAACCGTTCGCGGTGCGTTTCTTGTCTCCAATGATCTCGGACGCACGCTGACGTGCGAGTTTGTGTCATCGGCGTTCAACGACACGATCGGTGCGCGTATCGTCGTCAAGCCGGTGTTTGATCCGTTTCGTCTCGAACTTGCACCGGGTGAACAGCGAGTGATTCAGGTGACCATGACGATCGATTCATCGCTGAAGGCTGGCGTTGGATACGCTGGCGAGTTTTCGATCGCGGGCATGGACGGGTTTGCGGTCCCCGTCGTGCTGCGCCGCCAGCATCGGGCAGATGACGCGGCGATAGCGAAGGACGATGCAACGCGTGAAGATTCAACCGTCACGTCGACTGCTGACAGCGCCGTTCGTCCACCGCGGAGAGCGGCCGCCAAGCAAGCCAAACCGTCCAAGGGGCGCACCGGCCGCGGAAGCGCGGTGACGTAGCAGCGGATCCGGTGATGTCGGCCAACGATACGGCATTGCGGCTCTGGGGG
>JBBRFQ010000044.1:0-23383 GCA_038224035.1 Gemmatimonadales bacterium | reverse complement strand
GCCCGCGGCCTCGGCGCGCACGATCAACGCCGACGGCATGGCCACCACATCCAGCAATCGACCGGCCGTCAGCTGCGCCGACAGCTCGACGCCCTCGGTCAGCTGCCGATTGATGGCGCCCTCGACCTTTGTACGCAGCTGCTGCAGCGGCTCAGCCAGCGACAGCACCGCCGTCTCGCGCAGCTTGTTGATCACGGTCTCACTCTGCAGGTACGCGAGTCCCTGTACCAGCACGTCGCTGGTGGCCACGTCGAAGTTGAGATCGGGAACGGTGAGTCGCTCGCTCGCGATGTCGAGCTTGGGGGTACCCACCAGCCAGCCTTCGCCACGTACCGAGCCGTCAAACTTCACGCCGAGTGCCACGCGACCGTCGCCGACGGGAACCAGTCGTACATCTGCGACGCGCACCCGTCGCCGCCACCGATTGAACGACCGACCCACGAGTTTCTCGCGGAGCAGCGCGGACGCCACGTCGTACTGAATGCTGGCTTCGAGCATGACGCGTGCACTATCACCGACTTCCGAAAGCACCGGCTCAAGTCGAGGCAGCGGAGTGTTGGTGCGCTCCGGCTGCGGACCCGACACAATGATCGGCTGCGCAAACAAACGCACGTTGAAGACCACGGCGGAATCAATGACGGACATGTCGCCAAGCTTGAGCGCGCCGGGTCGCAGCAGCAGCCACATGCTGTCCGACACGCGGATCGGTCGGTTCATTTGATTGTACCACTGCTCGAGCCGGTCGCGCACGTTCCACGCGCCGAGTTTTTGGTCCACTTTGTTCAGCTCACGCAGCAGCACGCCGCGCACAGCGCCACTGACACGATCGGTGACATCAATGTTGAACGCCGTGACACGACACGCATCCCGATCGGTGTCGGTGGCCGGCCGCAGCGAGGTAAGGCGCGTCTTCGTGCGCAGTCGCCACTCCGGTGTCAAGCTGAGCTCGCTCTGCAGCCGCGCACGCAATCGTGGGCGTTCCGTACCCACTCCGCACGACGCGCCAACCTCGGGCAACAACGGTGCGTTGTACCAACCCTTGCCAGCGTAGCTGACCGTTGTGCCGAGCGTCAACAATCCGTCGTCGAGCGCCACATCGAACGCGCTCCGGTTGGCTTCATACGCGAAATGCTGACGCGAGTTGCCGCGATTGTGAATGCGTCGGTTGATGTCGCCGAACGAGCGCGGCACTGCGCGCTCGAGCGCGTCGAGGGTGGGTTCGAGACTGATGCTGATGGGCGCATCGATCACCGAGGGTGCAAGCGGTGCGATGGCCGGTGGCAGGAAGTCGCCTGCCATCGCGGCTGGTGGAGGCGCGTCGATGTCGACCGGGCGCGCACACGCGGCGAGCGAGAGGCCGACGACTCCTACGGCGACACGGATGGAAAGCCGACCCGAAGTCTTCATTCCGGAAAACTACGTTGTTCGCTGACGCGGGCGAAGGGTGGTGCGAACGCCGCATGGTGCGACCATTGACCAGCCGGTAGTTTGCCACACATGCACATCAACCTGACAGGGAAAGTGGCCGTGGTGACCGGTGGTGCCAATGGCATCGGGCTGGCCACGGCGGCGCGCCTCGCGCGCAGCGGTGCCGCCGTCGCGATCTGGGATCGTCAGCTGGGCGCCGCCACGCCGCTCGTCGACACTTTGCGCGATGAAGGCTGCACGGTGCACACCATGATCACCGACGTCACCGACCGCGCCGCCGTCGAGGAGGCGGCCGCGGAAACGGCGCGAGTGCTCGGGGCCATCGACATTCTGATCAATAACGCGGGCATCATTCGCGATTCGCAACTCGTGCGCGTCAAGGATGGCGCAATACTCGGCGGCATGTCGGAGCACGACTTTGACACCGTGGTGTCGGTGAATCTGAAAGGGGTGTTCACGTGCACGCAGGTGGTGGTGCCGTATCTGCTCGCGCGCGGTGGGGGCGCGATCGTGAATGCGACATCAGTCGTGGCGCGCACCGGCAACTTCGGACAAACGAACTATGTGGCCACAAAGGCGGGCGTGGTGGGCATGACGCAGGTGTGGGCACGTGAACTCGGGCGCCGGAATATTCGCGTGAACGCGATCGCACCCGGATTCATCGCGACGGAGATGACCGCTTCGATGCCCGCATCGGTACTCGAACAGATGGCTGCGCACACTCCGGTTGGTCGACTCGGCGCGCCGGAGGATGTGGCGAACGCGTACTGTTTTCTTGTGTCGGACGCGGCGCGTTTCATCAACGGCGCGGTGCTCGCCGTTGACGGCGGACTCGTGATCGGTACCTGATCGCGCTCGTCAGCTCGCGCCCGGTGACGCCACGCGCGTCGGCACGGCGCGGCTGCGCACCGTACCGTCACCCAGCGCGCCGCCGCCGCGCGCATCGGTATTCTCGCCCCAGCACCACGCGGCACCCTCTGCATCCAGCGCACAGGCGTGAAAATCGCCTGACGCGAGCGCAAGATATCGGCGATCCCCAGCCACTCGCACCGGCGCGAGCTCCGAGACACCGCTCCCGTTGCCGAGGGCGCCATTGTAGTTGGACCCCCAGCACCACGCGAGGCCTTCGGTATCGAGGCCGCACACGCGATGTCGTCCCGCAGCCAGTGATCGGAAACTCGTGGATCCGGCGACCGGGGCCGGCGTGAATGTGTTGGGGCGGGGCGGGGACCCCTGTCCGAGCTGCCCCTCGAAGGCAATGCCCCAGCACCAGGCCCGTTCATCTTCAGCGATGCCGCACGTGACACTTTCCCCCGCGGTGAGCGAAGAGAACGTCCGCTCGCCCAGCACCTGAACCGGTGCGTCGCGGTCGGTCAGGGTACCATCACCGAGTGCACCGCCGTCTCCCCAGCACCAAGCGGCGCCGGCGGCGGTGAGTGCGCACATGTGGGCGCGTCCGGCGACCAGCGAGACAAACGCGGTTGTTGTTTCGACCTCCGTGGGCACCGGCGTCGGCGCAGATGACCCGCCGCCGTCCCCGCGTTCTCCATGACGATCAGAGCCCCAACAGCGCGTGCGTGCGTCACCCGCGATGACGCAGGTGAAGTTGGCGCCGCTGGCGAGGTCGCGCACGGAGCGGATGGGCACGGTGCGAGGTCGCGCCTGCACACGAACTGTTGTGTCGCTGAGGGCATCCTCACGGTTGTCGCCCCAGCAGTGAAGCGCCGCGAGCGAATCGACGGCGCACACATGCGCCTCACCGGCCACGATGCGCACGAAGGGGACCGAGTGCTGCAGGCGCGTGGGAACGAAACGATCGAGCGTGTCACCGAGGCCCAGTTGCCCGTGCCGATTGGATCCCCAGCACCAGGCGATGCCGTCCACATCGAGCGCGCAGGTGAACTGTCGCCCGGCGGTGAGCGATGCAAAACGCAGCACCGCGGTTGCAGTGGCCTGCGACTCGGCGGCGGTCTGATCGACGGACGGCGAGCCGCAGGCCGATGCAACCACCAGTAGCAGCATCGGGAACTCGTGACGAGCCCGGATGCTCTCGAGTTCGGCGCGGAGGTATGTGATCGCAAAAAATGTCATATCGTTAAGAAACACCACTTCGCCGGAAAAGGAGCCCGGCGTTCCGTCACCGGCCTGCATCAGGATGTCTACTCGGGCTTCACACGCGGTGCCGGATACGACATGCGAGGCAGAATCGATGCCGCACGCGTGCTCGCCACGCCGCCCCGCGGCGACCATCGCACCGGCGAGGGGAGCACCGCCGCCAGACGCGCCGATTCGTCACGGGAGAGCCGTCTGGCGGGCTTCCTGAAGTGATGTTGGGCCGCGGCCTCAATGCCGAAGACGCCGTCTCCCCACTCCGCGAGATTCACGTACAAATCGAGTATACGGTCTTTCGGAACGACGAGTTCGAGCCACACGGTGATGTACGCCTCGACCCCTTTGCGCACCCACGAGCGACCTTCCCACAGGAAAATATTCTTGACCACTTGCTGTGAAATGGTCGATGCGCCGCGCATGGGACGGCCTCGATTCCGGCGTTCGATGGCTTTTTCAATCTCTTCGAAGTCGAAGCCGTGATGCAGATAGAAGCGATCATCTTCTGAGGCGAGCACAGCCCGTCGCAGGGCCGGCGCCACGGAATCACGAGGCACCACCCGCCGAAGCGGATAGGCAGGCTCTTTGTCCGCGCGCCAGCGATCCCAGGTGCGCGCCAGCATCATCGCGGTGGTGGGTGGCTGCACCACATTCAGCAGCAGACAGAGTGGTAGCGGCAGGATCAGCAGCACGCCTATCGAGATGAAAACGCGACGCAGCCACGTGCGTACCCGGCTTCGCGTCCCGCGCGATCGCAAGGCGGCATTCATGGCTCGCGCAACTCCGCTGGCGTGTCCGGCGGCTGGCGTTTCCACCGTCGGTGATGCCAGAAATATTGACCCGGATGCCGACGCACGTCGGCTTCGAGCTGTTGTGTGAACCCTAGCACGATCGCGTCGACGTCGGCGTCGCGGTGTCCGGTCTGGGTCGTCGGTACGGACTCGAACGCGATCCGATACCGTCCGTCCGGCTGTCGCACACACGCCGCGAATACCACCGGTGTGCCAAGACGCAGCGCAAACACGCCGGGACCGCGGGGCGTGCGGGCCGGCCGGCCGAAGAACGGCACAAAAGTGGACGCGAGTCCGATGCCATCCTGATCGCACAGGAACGCAATCATTTTTCCTTCGCCGAGTGCGCGTGGTACTCGGCGTACCGCGACGGCGTCGTGGATGACTTCGACATCGAGCGAGGCCCGTGTCTGACGGAGGTAGCGATCAAAGAGCGGGTTCTGCATGCGACGCGTGATCGCGGCAACGGGTACACCCCGTGCGGCCAGATAGGCGCCGCCCAACTCCCAGTTGCCCAGATGCCCGGTCGCCAGAATCACGCCCTTGCCCATGGCGCGCGCGGCCTCGAACAAGTCCCAGTTCTCCACCTCGCTCACCATCGTGAGGATGCGCTCGCGTGGGGTGCCTGGCAGGACGGCGGTTTCGAGCGACGTGCGACCGAGGCTCTGATAGGCGGCGATGGCAGTGCGGTGAACCTGCGCGGTCGTCCAGTCTGGAAAGGCAGCGCGAAGATGACGTTCCACCACCTTGCGCCGAATGCCCACGACGGAGTACGCGAAGCGTCCCAGGGCGGCGCCGAAGTGACTCGCACCGCGCCATCCGAACGGCCGCAGTACTGCGATGAGCGTGCGAAACGACGCGTACTGCAGCCAGTGCGACACCGTGACGGGTGCAGCGGGTGCAAACGCGGTGTCAGAACTCGGCTCGCGACGGGACATGCATCGGGGACGCGTGATACGTGGCGCGCGTTTGCGTCGCCATCAGGGTACAAAATCCATGCGGCGCCGCTCCGTGGGGAGCGGCGCCGCATGATGAATCACAGGGGGCGTGAGTGAATCACGCCCGCCGGGATCAGTTGGACAGAATGATCAGCACGCGACGGTTCGTGGCGCGGCCATTGTCCGTGTTGTTCGGAGCGAGCGGATCGCCTTCGCCAGCGGTCTTGCTGGTGATGCGCGACGACGCGACACCCTTCGACACGAGATAGTCACGCACCTGATCGGCGCGCTGCTGGCCGAGCGTGGTGTTGTACGACTCACTGCCGATGGCGTCGGTATTACCCGTGACGTCGATCGTGCGGGTCATGTTGACCTGCTCGAGCAGCGAGGCGGCGATCATGTCGAGCACCTTGGCGGCTTCCGGCGTGATGGCATCCTGATTGAAGGCGAACTGCACGGCGCCGATCACGATCGCGCGGCCCGGCACATTCACCCGCATGGTGTCCATGCGCGTGGTGAAGACGGTGTCGCGCTGCATCATGCGAACGGTGTCATACTGGATGCGCGCACGACGATCAGCGGTGAAGAGCGAGATGCTGACACCGGCCTGCGCGCTCAGGTTCACGTGGCTTTCACGCGGCGTCGGCAACGTTTCGTCGTCGGCGGTCACGTAGTGGCCCAACCCTTCGAGACGGAACGAGAACATGTCGTTGAGCGCGAAGCGCAGACCGACCAGGCCCGAGGGACCGCCGCCACGCGGCGCGACCTGACGCTTGCGGCCGTACGCGTCGTACGCGTAGCCACCACCGATCAGGAGCTTCAAGTTGTTGTTGATGGGCGCGTTGTAGAGCAACCGGTAGTTCCACAGCGCGTGCGACACGGTGTTCAGCGAGTCGTAGGCCGCAATGCCAGTAGGGGCACGGTTGACATCGGCATCGGCGTACGACAGCTCCATTTCCAGGAGCAGGTTCCGGAGCACGTAGACGCCTGCGCGTCCACCGCCGCCGAACGCCGCATCAAGCTGCTGCGAGTCACCGAACTTGGTGAATCGACCGAAGCCGCCGATTTCCACCGCGCCCTGCCGCTGCGCTTCAAGCGAAGCCGGCAGACCGAGGGCAATCACAGTGCCCAGCGCGAACATAGCAGTAGTACGCATATTCCTCCCGTGAGTGTAACAATACCGGCGGACGAAACCGCCCAAGAGCCTTCAGGATGACAACACAGCCAATCGCAATCGTGCATGGCGCGAGGGCATCCGCCGACCCGACGCCGCCCGGATCCCGAATGAATCCCGAGCGAAACCTCCGCACGGTTGCCACGCATCAACTTACGCATCATTTCCCAGAGGGCAACCGTTGACGGGTCACGAAGTTGGACAAAGTGTCCGGTTTGGTCCATCGCGGACCGTCACCGTCCCCGCGTTTCACGATGCCCTCAAGGATTTGCTGATTACCCCACGGACGACCGAACACTCCCGAATGAAACATGAAATCGGTCAGAATGGCGCCTGGAGCTGACGTCGCAGCCCGTTCGGCCGGTTGGCGCGGGGCCCAGTTCGGGCTGCTGAGCAACATGGGGCTGGCGATCGTGAAACTGGTGGCCGGGCTGGCCGGCAACTCGTACGCCCTCGTGGCCGACGCGGTCGAGAGCGCCGCCGACGTGGTCGCGTCGCTCGTGGTCCTCGGCGGTTTGCGGCTCGCCGCGCGCGACGCCGACGACGACTATCCGTTCGGGTACGGACGGGCGGAGCCGATTGCCGCTGCCACTGTGTCGCTTATGCTGGTTGGGGCCGCGATCGGCATCGGGTGGGAGGCCGTGGCGTCGATCCGGAATCCGCACGGGGCCCCCGCGGCCTGGACCTTGTTTGTGCTGGTCGGCGTGGTCGCGGTCAAACAGTGGCTGTTCCGTCGCCAGCACGCCGCCGGCCGAGAGAGCGGATCGCCCGCCGTGCAAGCCGACGCGTGGCACCATTTAAGCGACGCGGTCACCTCCGGCGCGGCCTTCGTCGGCATCTCGGTGTCGGTGATCGGAGGGCCGGGGTGGGAAGCGGCCGACGACTGGGCGGCGTTGGTGGCGGCCGTCGTCATCGCCGCCAATGGGGTGGTGTTGCTCCGACCGGCGCTACATGACTTGATGGACCGCGCCCCGGAGCCCAATCTGCGCGAGCGCATCCTCAACGCCGCGAGTACGGTCTCAGATGTCCGCCTCCTCGAAAAGCTGAAAGTCCGTCGGGTAGGCACCGCGCTGTTCGTCGATCTGCACGTGCAAGCCGACCCTGCGCTCTCGCTGCACGACGCACACATTGTCAGTGGGCGGGTGAAGTCCGCCATCCGGCGTGACGTGCCGAATACCACCGGCGTGCTCATTCATATGGAACCGTACGAACCCCCAACGACATGACGACCCGACCGCAGTTCTCGTCCCTCAACCGTCAGGAAATCGACGCCTTGCTGGCCCGTCATCACGTCGGGCGTCTGGCGTATTCCCTGCGCGACCGGGTGGACATCGAGCCGCTCCACTACGTCTACCACGACGGATGGCTGTTCGCGCGCACGCAGCCCGGCACCAAGCTCGCCACGATCGGGCACAATCCATGGGTGGCGATGGAGGTCGACGAGATCGACGCGATGTTTCATTGGGAGAGCGCGGTAGTGCGCGGGCGGTTGGAGCTGCTCGACGACGGACCGCACGCGGCGGCGCGGGCGCGCTACGCCAAGGCGCTGGAGGCGCTGCGTCAGCTGATCCCGGACGCGCTCACCGAGCATGATCCCACCCCGGAGCGCACCACCCTGTGCGCCATTTATGTCGATGAAGTGGAAGGGCGTCGGGCTCGGCCCGGGACGGGTGCGTGAGCAGCCGCGCCACACGCACGCCTCGCCTGCTGCCCGTCGCACCGGGGCAACGTCTCGCCATCGGTGACCGAGCGGCCGCGCCGCCGGCCGGCACGCCGGACAAAAATGACCTCGAGGAGGCCACACGCGCGCTGCTCAAGCGGCTCGAGGAGTTGCAGGCGGCCTTTCACGCCGATCGGCGTAGCGCGCTCCTGCTCGTGCTGCAAGGGCGCGATGCCGCCGGTAAGGATGGCACGATTCGCGCCGTCGTGGGTGCCTGTAATCCGATGGGCGTGCGCATCGCCTCCTTCGGTCCGCCCAGCACGCAGGAGCTGTCGCATGACTACCTCTGGCGTGTACATCAGGCGATGCCGCCACGCAGTATGATCGGCGTCTTCAATCGCTCGCACTACGAAGACGTACTGGTCGTTCGCGTGCGCGGTCTGGCGCCGGAAACGGTGTGGAAGCCACGCTTCCGACAGATCGTCGAGTTCGAACGCATGCTGGTGGACAATGGCACCGTCATCGTGAAGTGCTTTCTGCATATCAGTCGTGACGAGCAGCGGAAGCGACTGCAGGAGCGCCTCGATGATCCCGGCAAAAACTGGAAGTTCCGGCTGGGTGATCTTGAAGATCGCGCGCACTGGAACGAGTACACGCAGGCCTATCGCGACGTGCTGGCGAAGACGAGTACGGCGCATGCGCCGTGGCACGTGGTTCCATCGGACGAAAAACGCGTGCGCAACTTCCTCATCGCGCAACTGTTGGTGGAGACGATCGAAGGGCTCGACCCACAGTATCCCCGCATGGATCCGGCCGTGGCGCGAGCGGCTCGGGGATTTTCCTGAAACTCATTGCTCGATCGCTCGTCGCATGATGTAGTTGCGCGTTCCCTTGACTGAGGCGGCTTCGCTGACCCCTGCGTGTTAGTACCTGAACCGCTCTCACGACTGGTGGCGCTGTGCATGCTCGTACTCGCCGTCAGTTCGAGCGCCGGCGCGCAGGTGCGACCCGATGGGTCCGACGCGGGCGGAACGGTCCCCGTCTCGCTACGCGATTTTTCCGAGCGACGGTTCGCCAGTCCGGACGGCGTGCGCTCTCTGGCGATCTTTGCCGTTGAGGTGTTGCGTGATGGCTCGCTCTGGATCGGTACGGACGCCGGTCCGCATCGTTTTGACGGCGCACGATTCGAACTGGAAGTCATCCCCACGTCGCCGACGCACGTCCGGGCGATCGCTCAGACCGATGATGATCTCATCTGGTTCGGGACACGGGTGGGCATCGTGCGACGGGCCGCCGACGGCACGATGCGTCTCTATGACGAAGCGGACGGACTGCCCGGCGGCACGGTGTACTCGCTTACCGTCACGAACGCGATCGACGGAACGCGTCGCCTGGTCGCGTCAACGGCGTCGGGCGTGGCGGTGTTCCGGAACGATCGATGGGATCGCGTCATGCCGCCCAAAGATATTGCACCCGAGGGGCTCGTGCTGCGCGCGCGTTCGCGTCCTGACAGCACCGACGAGCTGTGGCTTGGCTCCTCGCGTGGCGGCGTCGCGCGGTGGCGTGACGGACGCTGGACCGATGTATACGGGTCGTCGAACGGGCTGGCGGCACGAGCGGTCGAGCAACTCGTTGTCGCGTCGGACTCGGCGCGGACGCTTCGGGTCGCGACGAATGACGGCGTGTATGCCTTCCGTGACGATGCTGAGGGTGGGCGTTGGTCGATGATCGAGGGGTCACCCCCGTTTGCCTATCGTGTCACCGCTGTGCCCCACAGCGACGGCACGCAGGAACTGTGGGTTGGCACACTCGATGGCCTGTTGATGCGACGTCGCGCTGCGGTGTGGGATACGATTCAGCTGCGCAGCGCGGAGCCGCGCACGCCCGTCCACGCTCTGCTCGGTGTGCGCGGACATGCCGGCGGTTTTGCCGTGTATGTCGGTACGTTCGGCGACGGACTGGTTCGCCTCAGTGTCGGCCGTGCATCGACACTCGTGTCGGAACAAGCGGGGTTGCGGTTCGGCATCAGCGCGATTCTCGAGGAGCCTGAAGGCAGGCGTGGTGTGGTGTGGGTGTCCACGGGCAACTTCGGCGTCGTAGAGATCGATGGCTCCCGTGCCAAGAGGCTGCTGGGTCCAGAGACGATGGGAGACGGACGTGCCACCACGATGCACGTGCGCACGCTGCCCGATGGTCGCACTGAGGTGTGGGCAGGCGGGGCGCTCGGCGCGTGGCGCCGCGAGAACGGCCGATTTGTTGAACGCGCCGACGGGCTCGATCGTACGCGCGTGTCGCAGTTCACGAGGGAGCGGTTGCCGGACGCGAACTCGCCGCTGCTGCTGGTGGGAACGCTCGGCCTTCGGCAGTGGACCGGAGCTCGATGGGACCGGGTGGCGGGTTCGCCGCCGTCGCCGGTTTCCGCGGTGCTTGGTGAGTCCGAGCATGACCCGGGTCTCTGGCTCACGGGAATATTCGGTACCGCGGTGCGTCGCGACGGAATCTGGCGCACTGATTCCACGCTGCTCGTCCACGGACAAAAGCCAATACTGCAAGCGCTCTGTCGCATGTCATCGGCCGAGGGAAGTCGCGTCCTCGGCGGTGGAAATCTTGGCCTGTTTTTCCGGGAGCCCGGCGCGCTGCGCTGGAGCCCGTTGCCCGATCGCATTCGCGGCTCGCTGCGCTCGGAGTACGTGTACGCCCTGCGCTGCGATGATGCGTCACAGGTGATGGTCGGCACCGCTGACGGCATCGCCGTGCTCGATCTGCGAGGCCGCGAGCCTTCGCTGTGGCGCATGGTCTCGATGATGGGCCCCTCTGACGGCCTGCCCAGCCCGGTGATGATGGCCATCGGCGAGGGAGGGCCGGCGGGTGAACGCTGGATCGGCACCGCGCATGGCCTCGGACGCGTCAACGTGCGTGCCTTGCCCGTCGTCGATGCGGGCTTGTTTTCCATGACGCTGACCAGTGGTCACGCGGCGACGCGGATTGCGGACGGCGCGCGCGTCCCGTACGAGGACAACCGCATCGTCATTCGGTTGCGGTTACCAACGTATCATCGCGAGGAGGACTTGCGATATCGCATCGGGCTGGCGGGGCCGTTTCAATCCCTGCCGGCCGAGTGGACCTCCAACGACAACGTCGCCTATCCCGCGCTGCCACCCGGTCGCTACAGCGTGAGCGCGTGGGCGCGCGACTACGCGGGGCGCGAGTACGGGCCGATTGTGCAGTCCCTCGTGGTGGAGTATCCGCCGTGGCGCTCTCCGATCGCGCTCACGGGCTATGCGCTGCTCGCGCTGCTCTTCCTCACCGCTGCGCATCGGTGGCGGCTGCGTACCATGCGCGCGCGCGCCGAACAACTTGAGGCGAGTGAGCAGCGTGCCCGCGCGAGCGAGCGCCAGTTCCGCGCCTTGTTCGACCGTGCCTTCGACGCGAATCTGCTGGTCCGCGAGCGTCGGGTGATCGCGGCCAACGCCGCCGCCGCGGCGCTGCTCGGTGAGGATTCCGAGGCTGTGAGCGGACGCACGATCGCGACGTACGGTCTCTCCGAGGCGCTCGGCCCATCCGCCGATGCCGTTGAGACGGAGGTGCACCTCGGCGACGATCGACGCGTACCCGTCGCGGTCACGATCACCACGATCACGCGCGACGATGGGCCGGTGCAGCATTGGGTGTTGCGCGACCTCTCGGGCGTACGCGCGGCCGACGCCGAACGGCGCCTCCTCGAATCGCAGGTGCGTGAAGCGCAGAAGCTCGAGTCCCTCGGCACGTTGGCCGGAGGCGTCGCGCACGATTTCAACAACTTGCTCGGGGTGATTCGTGGAAACGCCGAGCTCGCGCGCGAGTCGCTCGACGATCGGGACGAAGTCGCGGATCATCTGGCGGCCGTGCTCGATGCGAGTGAACGCGCCCGCGATTTGGTGCGCCAGATTCTCACGTTCAGCCGACGCACCACGCCGCATGAGCACATTGTCGATCTTGGTCATGTGGTGCGCACGCTCGTGCCGATGCTGCGATCGCTCATTCCACGCACCGTGCAGCTCGATGTGATGGGTGGTGACGATGTGTACGCGATTCGCGGTGACGTCACGCAGCTGCAGCAACTGCTGTTCAACCTGTGCTCCAATGCCGAATACGCGATGCGTCCCACGAATGGTGGTGTGCTCGAGATTCGCCTCGATGTCATTCTTTCGCCCGACGATATGCCCGCCGATTCCGGGCGCGTCGTGCGCATGCGCGTGCGGGATACCGGTGTTGGCATGCCGGCCGATGTGCGGGACCGTGTCTTCGAACCATTTTTCACCACGAAGCCGACCGGTGAGGGGACGGGGCTCGGGCTGTCGGTGCTGCACGGGATTGTCGCGTCGCACGGAGGACGCGTGCGGGTCGAGAGCACGCCGGGCGAAGGCACTACGTTTGATGTGGTCCTCCCGCTGATTGCCGAAGGGCTCGGTGCCACGCCCGGGCCGACAGGTCACGCGACGCCGCACGGCATGCATGCCGTGTCGCGCGGCAGTCTCGCGGGCAATGCTCCCAACGCCAATGGCAGTGAGCGGGACGTCCTGATGGGGGCGCGCATCATGCTCGTGGATGATGAACCTGCTGTCGCGCGGGTGGTGGAGCGCGCCCTGACGCGATTGGGCTGTCGGGTGCGCGCGTTCAGTGATCCAGGCGAAGCTTTGGCCGCGCTCGCGCTGGCGCCAACCGGGACGGATCTCGTGCTCACCGACCAGACCATGCCGGGCATGACCGGCGACGTGCTCACCGAGGGGGTGCATCGACTGTGCCCTGGGCTACCCGTTGTGATCGTGACCGGCTACAGC
Source organism: Gemmatimonadales bacterium (assembly GCA_038224035.1). GTDB lineage: Bacteria > Gemmatimonadota > Gemmatimonadetes > Gemmatimonadales > Gemmatimonadaceae > JAABRT01. The sequence goes on along the minus strand of JBBRFQ010000044.1, from coordinate 10,463 downwards.
TATCGGCTCACGCCCGAACGTCTCGCCGCGATCGGCGCCGCTGCCATCCTGCAGAAGCCGGTCCCGCTGGCGGTGCTGGGGAACACGGTGGCGGCGGCGCTGCGCGGTGACGTGATCGAAGCGGGCGGGCTGGGGAGTTGAACCTGGCGGTGCTGTCGCGTATCTTTTCAGACTGTGGTGAAGCGCCGTTGGTTTTTGGCGAGTCACGCACGGGACGTAGCGCAGCCCGGTAGCGCACCTGAATGGGGTTCAGGGGGTCGCGGGTTCGAATCCCGCCGTCCCGACTGGTGTATCATGAAGTGGCACAACAACGTGCGTGATTTTCCCAGCCCTGCAGCGCTTCGCGTTTGTGGGGCTGGGGCACGTTCGGGGGACGATCTTTTCGATTGGTTCGAGATTTTCCCGCCGGAAACAGCGCGGTGGTGACCTGCAATTCATTCGCGCCATCACGTTGACGTCGCGCGAGTACGTCGCGCGTGTCGAGGCCCCGTTCGGCGTTGGTACCAAGCGCCGCAACCACTGCTTCTGCGGTCTGCTGGTAATGCGCCGTTTCATCGAGCGGTGACGCGCGTGCCGCGGACGGCGCCGACTCGATGTGCTTGTTCACGGAGCGTTCACGATCGACGCGTGGTCATGTCTCAGCACGCAGGCGGAGCACATGGGATTGTTCAATGCGACGTGCGGTGCGGTTGCTATTCGTCATCCGGCGGCACGATATCTTCGATCGTGAAGCGGCCGTGGAAGGTGACGGTGTGGGCGTCGTGCTGCGCCAGAATGTCCGACGCGCGTTCTTTGCGATCTTCGGAGGGCGCGGCCACGAGAATCACGTAGTGTCCGTCACGCATGGCCTGCTCGTAACGCGACTTTACTTCCATTTCGATGTTCTCAATACCGAGCGCCTCGGCGATGCGGATCACGACGCCGGCGATACCGGTGCGGCCAGTGCTGTTGTCCAGTTCGTCCGCGTAAGCGGTCCCGCAGTGCACATGAATCTCGGAATCCAGAAAACCATTGCTCTTGAGATCCGGCACGACGGCGGCGATCTGCTGCGCCGTGTCAATCACGCCGACCACATGATTGGCCGGATACTCGATCAGGTCACCGTCCCCGGTCTCGACATCCGTTGGATGATGGTTCATGCTTAGACAGAAAAAAGGTTGAGGCAGTGCGCCTGATGGGGCCGTTGCGCAGCCTCTTAAAGCTAACACACGCAGCGCGTTCGTCGCGGGCGTGCGGCACTTCGTGCGACTAATTTCTCGAAATGGGCGAAATCGTAACGGAAGTCGTGGTCATCATGATCTTGCTGGTGATTAGCGGCGTATTCTCCGTGTCTGAGCTCGCCGTAATGACGGCGCGACGCACGCGCCTCGAGCATCGGTCCGAAGAAGAAGGCGACCTCGGCGCGCGGGCGGCGCTGGATTTGGCGGCCAACCCCACCGCGTTTCTCTCCACGGTACAGATCGGCATCACCTTGGTGGGCGTGCTGGCGGGTGCCTTCGGTGGCGCCGGCATTGCGGAAGTGCTGGCGGAACGGATGCGAGGCGTGTCGTGGCTGGCGCCGTACGCCACCACGCTGTCGTTCGCGCTGGTAGTCGCCACGATCACGTTTCTGTCGCTGATCATTGGCGAGTTGGTGCCCAATCGCATCGCGCTGGGCAATCCCGAGCGTGTGGCGTCGCTCGTGGCACGCCCGATGCGCGTCGTGGCGCAGATTGGCGGACCCGTGGTTCGCATGCTGACTAAGACCACCAACTTCGTGCTGCGCATTCTCGGACTCGGCACTGTTAGCGAAGCCGGCGTGACGGAGCAGGACATACGCGCGATGGTTGAGCAGGGCGCGGAATCGGGCGTGGTGCAGGAGGCGGAGCGCGCGATCGTTGAGAACACGTTCCGCCTCGGCGATCGCGCGGTGGAAGCGATCATGACGCCGCGTCCTGATGTGCAATGGGTGGATCTGGCTGATGGACCCGACGCCGTTCGCGTGCAGCTTGAAGAGGCGGTGCGCGACCGATTCCTCGTGTGCGATGGCACGCTCGATCATGTGGTCGGGCACAGGGATCAGTCCACAACACTATCAACGCGGACGTGGCGCCGACCCCGCTGCCGCTGATCGGTCCGCGCGCAAGACCGCTTCAAAGCCGGCGACGACGTCGAACAACTCCGCGTCGATGGAATCCTGTCGCACGCGATGATACGTGGCCGTGAACTCCTCGAGCAGATCGTCGATGTTTCGATCCGCGCGCTGCATCGCCGCCAGGCGGCTGGCGTTTTCGCTGGCCAGCGATTCGGCTGCCGCGCGGAAGATGGAGACGAAGATGTGTTCTCGAATGAGTGCGCGGAGCGTGGCGTCGCGCGGTCCGATTGCCTCCGGCACATTCCGACCAGGCCATTGCCGATCTGTGAGCTGACGCTGCCACCGCGCGTCCAGCGGCAGCACGCGCCGAGTCACCGGGGCAAGCGTTGCGGCCTCGGCGGGCCGACAGTACACGAGATGCAGTGACCCAATGACACCTGAGGTCAACAGCGATTCGCTCTCCTGCAAAATGCGACCAACCAGAGGCGTAATCGCGTTCACCGATCCAGGCACCGCGAAGCGCCCGGCCACCGCGACGCCCGCATCATGCAGCCGGCCAAATACCCGTTCTCCAACCGCCCAAACGGTTGGCGTTCCCGGGGACTGCTGCAATGCGGCAAGCGCATGTTCGGCGGCGACATCGTTGAAGCGTCCCACCAACCCCTGGTCGGATCCAAACACGACCACACCCATCTGACCGACAGTCGGACCACGCGCGTCAGTGAACTGCGCCCCCGGCCCCCTGCTGTCAGTCGCGCGAAGGACGACACCGAGTCCGAGCTCCACGGTGTGCGCATACTGCGCGAGCGAATGGGTGGATCGTTCGTACTGCGCGATGCTCGCGCTCGCCAGCGCCTTCATGGTTCGCACGACAGACTGCAGATCGCTGGCGCCACCGATTTTTCGCTGCAGTCCGGCGACGCTTTCGCTCATGGCCTGCGCTCGGTATCGACCACACTGAGAAATGCCGCGAGCGCCTCGCGCGCGATGTGCAGCAGATCGCGCCTGGTCGAGTCCTCGAGTTTCTCGCCCGCATCAAGCGAGGCGCGCAGCGCTGGCGCGATGTTCGCCGTGACGGCCGCCCGCAACGCACGCTCGGCCTCATCAATACGAGTGAGCGGCACGGAATCAAAGAGGCGTTCAGTCAACGCCAGCAAGACCACGATTTGCTCCGCCAACGCAATCGGCTCCGCTTCCGGCTGCTGCAGGCACGCGCGAATGCGTCGGCCGTGCTCGATCACATTGTGCGCGTCGTCGTCCAGTCGGGCGCCAAATCGCGCAAAGGTCTCAAGTTCCTCAAACTGTGCGTATGAGAGCTTGAGATCGCCAGTGACCGCACGATAGGCGTTTCGCTGTGCGGCGCCTCCAACGCGCGACACCGACTTGCCGATATCCACTGCGGGCAATATTCCGAGCTCCAAGAGCGTCGGCGACAAATAGACCTGCCCATCCGTGATGGAGATCAGGTTGGTCGGAATGTACGCGGACATGTTCTGCGCCTCGGTCTCGACGATCGGCAGTGCCGTGAGCGAACCACCACCGAGTTCCGGCCGGAGATGTGTAGCCCGTTCGAGCAGACGCGAGTGAATGTAGAAGATGTCACCGGGAAAGGCCTCGCGTCCGGGTGGTCGCCGGAGCAAGAGCGACAACTCCCGATACGAGCGCGCATGCTGCGTCAGATCGTCATACACGATCAGCACATCTCGTCCCTGCTCCATGAAGTACTCGGCAATGCTCGTCGCCGCGTAGGGCGCGACGTAAGCCAGTCCCGGCGCCTCGTTGCCTTCGGTGACGACCACGACGGTGTGCGCCAAGGCTCCGCGCTCACGCAACAACGAAATCCCGCGCGCGACGCCGGCGGCGCGTTGCCCGATGGCGCAGTATACGCAGAGCACATCGCTCCCGGCCTGATTGAGAATCGTATCGACCGCAATCGAAGTCTTGCCGGTCTGTCGATCACCCATGATCAGTTCACGCTGGCCGCGTCCCACCGGAATCAATGCATCGATCACCTTGATTCCCGTCTGCAGCGGAACGGTAACCGGCGAACGGTCCATGATGGCGGGAGCGGGGCGCTCGATCGGACGACGGGATGACGTTGTCAGGCGACCGCTCCCATCCAGCGGTCGGCCAAGTGGATCGATCACACGACCCAGCAATGCTTCACCAACGCCAACGTCCATGACACGTCCGGTACGTTCGACGCGGTCACCCGCACGCAACTCCCAGTAGTTGCCGAACAGCACCACCCCCACTTCATCGGCATCGAGATTGAATGCCATGCCCGACATACCACCGGGGAAGCTGAGCAACTCTTCGAACCCGACTTTGGGCAGTCCGGTGACTCGAGCGACCCCAGTGGACACGCTGGCCACCACGCCCACCTCGCGCACGGACAGCCGAGGAGACGTTTGCGCCTGCACGCGCGCGATATCGTCAAGTACGCTTGTCGTGTCGTGCGGTTCGTCGTGGTCCGACATCAGCCGCCGGCCGTTTTTTGATCCACCAACGCGCGCTCCAACGTGTCGAGGTATCCGGCCATGCTCCATCCGACGGTACGATCGGCGACGCGCAATTCGATGCCGATCAGGAGCGAGGGATCGACTTCGAACGCCAGCCCTTCCAGATCGCCAAGCAGCGGCCCGAGGCTGTCCCTGATCATGGCACGCTGTTCCGGTTGCAACTCGAATGCGCTCCGTACGATCGCCGCGTGACCGTTTGATGAGGAGGCTGCGCCGAGTGCACGGCGCAGTTCGTCGCGCTCCCCATCTGGCAGCGACGCCACGTGCCTGACAAACGTGGAGACAAGCTGCGTCTCCAGCGATGTGTCAGCCAGATCGCCAAGCACCTTTCTGGTTACATCGAAGACGGTTTTACGCATCCGCGTCGCGATCTCGGCCTGTCGTTCATGCGCTTCCCTCTGCGCCGCCGCTTCCCTGTCGGAGCGAAGCGCAACCGCTTCCGCACGCGCGGTCTCGAGCAGCCGATCGCGAAGCGCCGTTGCTTCGTCCTTCGCCGCACGCATTCCCGCATCGCGATTCGCATCGAACTCCTGTCGACTCGCGAGCAGCTCATTTCGTTCCCGTGTCGCCGCCTCCTGCTGCTCCCTGGCCGCGTGCAATTCGGCCACCGCGCGCGCCTCGCGCGCATCGATGGCATCAAGGATCGGGCGATACAGGAACCGCTTCATCAGCCAGATCAGCACGACGAAGTTGAGCGCCTGTGCGCCAACGGTGAACCAATCGATCAGCATTCGCTCAGGGGGCGACGACGTTCGCGATCGCGTAGTTCCAGTACGGATTGGCGAACAGCAGGATCATCGAAATGACGAAGCAGTAGATCGCCGTGGACTCCACCATCGCAAGACCAACGAACAATGTCCGGGTGATCGTCGGTGCGGCATCCGGCTGCTGCGCCAATGACGACAGCGCGGTGGCAACAGCGCGCCCCTGTCCAAGTGCCGGCGCCAGCGTGCCGATTGCGGTTGTCAATCCGGCCATGACAATCGAGATCATGCCGATCACCGTGAGATCACTCATATCCGACATCCTGTGAACGAGGGGGAGGCTCGACGATCGGCGCTGGATCGACCGCCTGAGTGGCCGCCGCGATGAAGACTGCAGCGAGGACGGCAAAGATGTAGGCCTGCACCATTCCCGTCAGCAGACCGAACAGCGTCATGATCGCCGGAAAGAAAAACGGGGTGATCGTGAGCAGAATGCCAATGATCATGGTACCGCTCATGACGTTGCCAAACAGACGGATTGCGAGCGCGAGTGTGCGCGAGAGCTCCCCGATGATGTTGAACGGGAGCATCAGCGGTGTCGGCTTGAGATACGACGCGAAGTACGCGCCGGGGCCGCGCGCCGCGATGCCGAACACGGGCACCGCCACAAATACCGCCAAGGCCAAGGCTGCAGTTGTCGACAGCGACCCAGTCGGCGCCACATATCCCGGCACGATCGTCAACAGCGAGGAGACCGCCACAAAGAGAAAGATCGTGCCAAGAAAGGGCAGATACCGACGCGGCGAAAGCAGCCCGACCTCAACAATCTGCTTCTCGATCGCTCCAACAATGATCTCCAGCAATCCTTGCCACCTGGGGATTTCGATATCGGTCCGCAAACGGGGCGTGATCAATGCCGCGCCGCTGACCATCAGGATCATGACAAGCCACGTCATGACGATGGTCAGGTTGAGTTTGACGATGCCCATCGCCCAGAAGATCCGTTCGTCGGGACTAAGCTCCACGGCTCGCCTCCCGTGCTGCATCGCCATACGGGAGTGGCGGCATGGTGCGTGTCACCCGCAGCACGACCGACCGCGCCACGAGGAAGCCGACGAGCGCAGCAATCAGGCGAACGGGCTCATCGCGTCCGATCCAGACAAATGCGGCCAGCGCGATGCCAAGGCGCACCAACAGGCTGAGCAGAAACCACAGCGGTGCGAACCGCGACGAGACGCCGAGCCGAACCGTCAGCCACAGTCCACCAAAGAAGACTGCGCCCAGCGCGAGACCAACGGCGAGCCCCAGCGCGCCCCCGACGGACAACTCAAGCATCATGGCTACCGGGCGGCGTGTCATCAGATGCCGCGATGGCCCGCGACTCCCGCGCAATCCAGTGCCAGGCATTGAGGCAGCCGAGACAAAGCCCCGCAACAAGCAGGGCAAGCGTCCACGAGCGCGTGCCGACGGTGTTACGGTCAAGCCAAATGCCAATCGCCGCCCCCACCAGGGTGGGCATCACGACCGACCAACCCACGAGTCCCATGAGTCCAAGGCCCGACAACACCGGGACTCCGGGCGACCGCCGACGCCTCAGCTTGCGCTCCACTGTCTTGTCGACAGCCCGCACAAATGGCGGTTCCGGCGATCCGGCGCCATGCTCCGGCTGCTGCGGCCGTCTCGGGTCAGTCATCCCGCAAGTCGGCGAAGCGCTTCAAGAAACCGGTCTCCAGCTTGCCCATCACGGCTCGGATGTCATGGTCGTTCGTGCTTTCCGCGCGATACTCGTCATTCACTGCATCGCGCAGCGCTTCGAGATCAGTTCCTTCGCGCGCTCGGCGTACGGAGACGAGAACCTCCCGGCCAACCTTCACCAAGGTCCCGTCATCCACGGCGACATATCGCTCGCCCAGCGACGCCGTCTCAATCGTGAGAATGCCGGGAACGAGGACCATGACGACATCAAGTCGGCGCGGCAGCAGGCCATACGCTCCCGTCGCAGTCTCGGCGACAATGCGCACGACATCGGAATGCGTCGCAAGCTCACGATGCGGTAACGAGACCCGCAGCGACATGTGGGCGGACGCGTGCGGGAGCGCGGGCGGCGCGTTCATTGCGACGACTTCCGGTCGCGTTGGACCTCATCAATGCGGCCGATCATGTATAAGGCACGCTCCGGAACATCCTTGAACTCGTCTGCGAGTATCCGTTCACAACCGTCCAGCGCGTCATCGCGGCTCACCACGGCGCCGGGAATCCCGGAGAACTGTTGCGTGGTCGCGAAGGGTTGCGTGAGGAAGCGTTCCAAACGACGAGCGCGCCCAACCACATTGCGATCTTCCTGCGAAAGCTGCTCAAGTCCGAGCATGGCGATAATGTCTCGCAGTTCTGCGTACTGCGCGAGCGTGCGTCGCACCTCCTGAGCAATCCGATAGTGTCGCTCCCCTACGACGACCGGTGTTGCCATCTTCGAGCTCGACTGCAGCGGATCCACCGCCGGATACAACCCTTCCGACGCACGCTTGCGGGAGAGCACGATTGACGCCGAGAGGTGCGAGAAGGTATGCACCGCGGCCGGATCAGTGAAATCGTCAGCGGGAACGTACACTGCCTGGATCGACGTGATGGCGCCAGAGTCCGTATTGGAGATGCGTTCCTGGAGCCGCGACAGCTCCGTCCCCATCGTCGGCTGGTAGCCAAGTCGCGACGGCATTTGACCCAGCAGACCGGACACTTCAGAACCGGCTTGAATGAAGCGGAAGATGTTATCGACGAGCAGCAGCACATCGACTTGTCGTTCATCGCGAAAGTACTCCGCCATCGTCAGCGCCACATGCCCAACACGAAAGCGGCTGCCGGGGGGTTCATTCATTTGTCCGAACACCATGATCATATTCGGCAAGACGCCAGCGTCGCGCATCTCTCGGTAGAGCTCCTCGCCTTCGCGACATCGTTCGCCGATACCGCAGAAGATGCTGATGCCCTCGTGCTGACCGATCATGTTCTGGATCATCTCCGTCAGCAGCACCGTCTTGCCGACGCCAGCGCCTCCAAAGAGACCCGACTTGCCCCCCCGTTCGAGCGGCAGGAGCACGTCGATCATTTTGATGCCGGTTTCGAACACCTCGGATTTGGTGGAACGCTTGACGAGTGGCGCGGGCACGTTGTGCGCACTGCGCCAGGCAACGTCCTCGAGCGGCGAACCCCGGTCGATGGGCTCGCCGAACACGTTGAACATCCGGGACAGGATCGCGGGACCAACCGGGACCTGCAGCGGCGCACCGGTATCGATCACACGGTCACCGCGCGCGAGTCCTTGCGTCGGCGTCAGCGCCACGCCTCGCACCACCTGCGCGTCGAGTTGCGAGAGCACTTCGATCGCGATATCGGCGTCGCTGCCGGCCCGCAGCAACGAATAAATGGGAGGAAGTTCGTCTCCGAAATGCACGTCGACGACACTGCCACGCACCGCGACCACCTCTCCGGCATTCACCGTTGTGCACCGAGTGTGAGGAACATGATGCTAACCTACCCCGCGGAGCGACTTTGGTGCGCCGCTCACGGCTGTCTCCCCGTAGAGCGACACCACGAGCACCGTCTCGCCGGCCTCCTTGAGCCACTCCTGCTGCCAGTGGATGCTATGAAGTCGTCGCCCGTCAGCGCCTCACCGCAGATTCGAGGTCCGTTCGTGCGAAGTCGTCCCCTTTGAACAGCAGCGGTACGCCACGCCACTTCGCCGATGCGTAGCTGAACACGTCGCCGAAGTTGAGCGCTGCAGGATGCCCGCTGCCACGACCATACGTCACGAAGGCCTCGTACGCGATCTCCATCTCGCGTACCTCCGGCGAGATCAGCTCGAACGCCGGCTGTCGCAGAATGTCATCGAGGAGGATGACGCCGCGCTGCCCTTTGCGTCCGTGCACGACCATGCGCGCTTCAACGACCGACACGACGCTCACGAGCGTGCGGTCAGCGGAGCGCACGATGTCGAGGAACTGCGCACGCTCCGGCTCATCGAAGACGATGGCGATCAGAGCAGAAGTGTCCGCGACAATCATCGCGGAAGACCGGCGTCATCCCACTCGATCGGATTGCCGACATCCGGTCGATCGGGCAGCCGGTCGAACTGGGTGAGTATCGCGTCGATCCGGTCGCCGCGTTCAACGGCGAGTTCGGCGGCGAGTCGATCCACGGCGCGTTCGACGAGCGCTGTCTTGGTCAGACCGGTGGCGCGGGCCAGACGCTCGACTTTCTCGACGACGACGGGGTTGGCGATTTGCAGGGGCATGTTCGCGATGATGAAATGTGTATAGTCAATATACACGCGCGCCGGCCGCTCGCAGTCGCGTTGCTCACGGCGCGCGCCGGCGTCAGCCGCGAAACAGCTCGTCGGCGAGCGTGCGATCGTGCCCGTACACGTCGTCGCGGAAGTTCAATACACCCTCGCTGGTCACCCACGCCGTGAAGTACAGGATGAACACCGGACGAGGCTGCGACAGGTTGACCGTGGTCTCGCGGCCACCCAGCATGACCTGGCGTATGCGATCCGGGGTCCAATCGGGGTCGTCGCGCAGCAGGTATTCGGCCAGCGCCGTGGGCTCGGCCAAGCGGATGCAGCCGTGACTGAACGCGCGTTGCTCAAGTGCGAAAATGCCACGCGCGGGCGTGTCGTGCATGTAGATGGCGAAGCGGTTCGGAAACAAGAACTTTACGCGACCCAGCGCATTGTTCGGACCGGGCTTCTGCCGGATCACCGGCGCCGCCTTGGTTCCGCCAATGATCTCCATGTTGTGCTCGCGCAAGTAGTTCGGATTTTTCGCGATCGCCGGCAGGATCTCGCCACGCGTGATGCTCATGGGCAACGTCCACGTAGGACTCATCACCACCTGGGTGAGTGTGTCGGCAAAGATCACCGTGTGCGTGGCAATCGCGCCCACCACGATCCGCATGCTGAACGCCTCGGTATCGCCCTCGAACACATGCAGGCGGAACTCCGGGATGTTCACCAGTAGTGCATTCGCCGGCTGCGTCTCCGGCAGCCAGCGCATGCGCTCCATGTTGACCAGCAGCGTGCGCAGGCGCACGGCTGGTGGCACGTTCAGTTCGCGCAGGAACGCGGGGCCGATCACCCCGTCCGTAGCCAGACCATGCCGCTCCTGAAAA